>NZ_VOSK01000850.1 GCF_009296175.1 Microvirga tunisiensis
CTAGGAGCCCGCCTTGGGGCAATGACCCTGCCGGCGAGCAGCAGAGGCTATCACGAGATGGAAACCTGGGCCCGATCCTTTGGCCCCGTTCGCGCCTTCGGGGTCGAGGGGACAGGCTCCTATGGTGCAGGCCTGGCGCGCTTCCTCCAGGGTCGAGGCCACAATGTCATTGAGGTCAACCGGCCCAATCGCCAGATCCGGCATCAGCATGGCAAGACTGATCCGCTGGACGCCGAGAACGCGGCCCGAGCCGTCCTCAGCGGCCAGGCAAGGGGAACTCCGAAGTCGGGCACCAGCTCCGTGGAGATGATCCGCCACCTCAAGGTAACGCGCGACACCGCCGTCAAGAGCCGAACGCAGGCGATGGTCACCCTCAAGACGATCATCGTCAATGCTCCCGCTGCCTTGCGCGAGAGCCTCGAGGCCCTCACTGGTAAGATGGCGCTGATCCGCCATTTGGCAGCCCTGAGGCCGGGAGCGATGACCTCACCAACAGCCTCAGCCAAAGCGGTCTTGCGCGCTCTGGCTCGGCGCTGGCTGATGCTCGATGCTGAGATCAAGAGCCATGATGCCGATCTTGATGCTCTGACCACCGTCTGCGCCCCGACCCTGAAGGAGGCTCATGGCATGGCGACCGGCACGGCGGCCGAGATGCTGATCCTGGTGGGCGACAATCCTGAGCGGATTCGCTCGGAAGCAGCCTTTGCCAAACTGTGTGGGGCCTGTCCTATTCCGGCCTCGAGCGGCAAGACCACGCGCCACCGGCTCAACCGCGGTGGCCATCGTCAGGCTAACGCGGCTCTGTATCGTGTGGTCATTATCAGGATGCGCAGCCATCTTCCCACACTTGATTATGTCCGTCGACGAACGGCAGAGGGTAAGGGCAAAATGGAGATCATTCGTTGCCTCAAGCGCTTTGTCGCGCGGGAGATCTTCGGCTATCTCTGCCGAGCCAGCAGGGCTCCCACGACAGTCCCTTCGACCTCTTGACCTTTATAGGAGCATCA
>NZ_VOSK01000851.1 GCF_009296175.1 Microvirga tunisiensis
CGCTCGATCTCGCTATCGGCCTGTCCACGGTGGCACTCGTCCGGGCCGAGCCCGACGGCTCGCGTTGATCCTGCGACGGATCAGCTCCATTTGGAGGCGGTCCACCGTCCCGAGCAGGCCATGCTCCCCGCAATGGTCCATGTGCCGGAACCCGAACGTCCAGCGAGCTTCCCCGTGATCGCGACCTGGGCCCGGTGGCGTTGGAAGCTGACCCGAACACGCCCATCCGGTTCCAGTCCGCCGGTCGCACTGTCCGGTGTGCGCCGCGAAACGGCGTTGCGAGGAATCCCGTTCTCAACCACAACCGTATAATCATGCGCTCTGCGGCAGGCGCCCTTCGCGGGGATGGCACGGACGCTCCAGCGTCCATCGAACTGCTGCTGCGCCATTCCCGTGGTATCGATCGGGATCAATGGAACAGCAAGGAAAAGGCTGATCAGCAGGCGGTTCATGGCCCAGTCTCCCTTTGGAGTTCAGACATTGCCAGCGCGGCAATGCAGCCGTCGCCAGCGCGATCCCGCAACTGCTTGCATGCTTCAGGCGACTGGCGGGGGCGGTCCCTTAACGATTTTTGGACGCCGGGGCGTCACTCATGATGGCCTTCGGTCCGCCAAGCGGTCGGCGTCTGGCCCGACCAGCGCCGGAAGGCCCTGGTGAAGGCGCTCGCTTCCGAGTAGCCCAGCGCCGCCGAGATCTGGGCGAGCGACGCTTGAGTGTCCTGCAACAACTGCCGCGCGATCTCGAACCGGATCTCGTTCTTGATCCCCCGATAGCCCAGGCCATTGCCTTTCAGGTGGCGGCTCAGGGTGCGCCGGTGCATTGCGAGCAGTTCAGCGGTGTCATCGGCCGAGCAGCGGTGGCTCGTCAGCCGCGTGCGCAGCAGCCGCCGGACATCGTCGGAGAACTCGCATCCCGGACGCGCCTTCAGGTGGCCGATCCGCTCCTCGAGCAGGGTTCGCATCATCGGATCGGCTCCGGCGACCCGCCGCT
>NZ_VOSK01000852.1 GCF_009296175.1 Microvirga tunisiensis
CTAGTGGTGCTGATCGCCAACCTCATCCGCCAGTCTGTGGCCGCCGCACAGGAGGCGGATCATGAGCCCGGACCCCGACATCCTCGCGCCGACACTCTCCGACAAGATCCGGGCCCGTCATTGTGACCGTCAGGCGGTCGTCTATGTCCGCCAGTCCACCCTGCGGCAGATCGAGCACAACCGGGAATCCACCCGCCTGCAATATGCCCTGACCGATCGTGCCTGCCAGCTCGGCTGGCGACCCGAGCAGATCGTGGTCATCGATGACGATCTCGGCCGGTCCGCCGCCTCGGCTCTCGACCGGCCGGGCTTCCAGCGCCTGGTGGCCGAGGTCGGCTTTGGCCATATCGGCCTGGTGCTCGGCATCGAGGTCTCGCGCCTGGCACGCTCGTGTCGCGATTGGCATCAGCTGCTGGAGATGTGCGCCCTCTTCGACACCCTGATCGGCGATGCTGATGGCATCTACGACCCCAGTCTCTACAACGATCGCCTGCTGCTCGGCCTGAAGGGCACCATGAGCGAGGCGGAGATTCACATTCTCAAGGCGCGCATGCTCGAGGGCCGCCGCGCCAAGGCCCAGCGCGGCGAGTTGGTGCTGGGGCTGCCCCGCGGCTACGTGCGCAAGCCATCCGGCGAGGTCGCACTCGATCCCGACGAAGAGGTGCAGGAGATCATCCGTCTGGTCTTCACCCTCTTCGAGCGGAGGCGCTCGGTCAGCGGCATCCTGCGCTATCTCGTCGACCACGACATTCGCCTGCCGGATCGCATCCGCCGCGGGCCACACAAGGGCGACGTGCACTGGACCCGGCCCAATGGGCAGACGCTGCGCGACATGCTGCGCAACCCGCTCTATGCCGGCGCCGTGCGACCTGAGCTGCCAGAGGCTCACCACACCTGGGTTCTGGCAGCGTAAGGCCTGATAAGGAAGGAGTGCTTCATACGAGAGAAGACCCCATTCACCTGGGTGCTGCTATCCGGCAGTGCGAAGG
>NZ_VOSK01000853.1 GCF_009296175.1 Microvirga tunisiensis
TTGGGATCAGGTGCGTTACGCCATTGAGGAGTATACTTGGCGCTTTGACGGCCTGCGACGCCGAGCTTCTCACCGCAGGAGGACGTGATGCACTCCCTTCATCCGCAAGCCCGCACCACCCCCGCCGTCCGCCAAGAGATCGCCCGCTCGAGAGAGCCCACCGGCGTGCTGGCCCAGCGCTTCAGCGTGAGCACCGAGACCATCCGCAAGTGGCGCAAGCGCGGCGCACAGGACTGCCAGGACCATAGCAGCCGGCCGCACAAGCTGCCCTGGAAGGCCACCGAGGAAGAGCGCGCCATCGTCTGTGCCCTGCGCCAGGCCACCGGCTTCCCGCTCGATGACCTCACGTTTGTGGTCAGCCATTTCCTGCCGCATCTCAACCGCGATGCCGTCTACCGCATCCTCAAGGCGGAAGGCTTGGGACGATTGCCCCCGGCGCAGCAGCGCCAGCGCCGGAGCGGCACGTTCAAGGATTACGATCTTGGCTTCATCCACATGGACATCAAGCACCTGCCCAAGCTGCAGACCGCCAACGGGGAGCGCCGCAAACGCTATTTGTATGTGGCCATCGACCGCTGCTCACGGTGGGTGCATCTGGCCGTCAAGGACGATGAGCTGGCCACCAGCGCGGTCGCCTTCCTGAAAGAGGCGGTCCGCGCGTTTCCCTTCAAGATCACGCACGTGCTCACCGACAGAGGATCCTGCTTTACCGCCGATGGCTTTGAAGAGGCCTGCCGCCAGCTGAAGCTGGAGCACCGCAGGACCAAGCCGTATACACCGCAAACCAATGGTCTCGTGGAGCGCTTCAACGGGCGGGTGCAGCGCGAGGTGCTCGGCATCACGATCTATAGCCATCGGGATCTGAGCTATGGCGGAAACTGGGTGATGACGGTGTGAGAAGGGCGGCGTATCGAGGCGGGTGTCGAGCCTGCCAGAACCTCTTCGAGAGAGCGATACGCCATGAACGAGACTACCAACATTGTCCGCTT
>NZ_VOSK01000854.1 GCF_009296175.1 Microvirga tunisiensis
ACATCCAGGACGGGGAATTCGTCATCCTCGTCGGGCCGTCGGGATGCGGCAAATCCACCCTCCTGCGCATGATCGCAGGGCTGGAGAACATCTCCGGCGGCGAGCTCCGGATCGGGCCGCGGGTGGTCAATGATGTCCCGCCCAAGGAGCGCGACATCGCCATGGTGTTCCAGAACTATGCGCTCTACCCGCATATGACGGTCGCCGACAACATGGCCTTCTCGCTCAAGCTGAAGCGGGCCCCCAAGTCGGAAATCAAGACGCGGGTCGACCGTGCCGCCGAGATCCTCGGCCTGGGCAAGCTCCTCGACCGCTACCCGCGCCAGCTGTCCGGAGGTCAGCGCCAGCGCGTCGCCATGGGCCGCGCCATCGTGCGCGATCCGCAGGTCTTCCTCTTCGACGAGCCGCTCTCCAACCTCGATGCCAAGCTGCGTGTCGCCATGCGCACGGAGATCAAGGCGCTGCATCAGCGCCTGAAGACCACCACGATTTACGTCACCCACGACCAGATCGAGGCCATGACCATGGCCGACAAGATCGTGGTGATGCATGACGGCGTGGTCGAGCAGGTCGGCGCGCCGCTCGACCTCTATGATCGTCCGGCCAATCTCTTCGTCGCCGGCTTCATCGGCTCGCCGGCCATGAACTTCCTCAAAGGTCACCTTCAGGGCGGCCGCTTCGTCGCCGAGAGCGGCATCTCCCTGCCGGTGGCCCACGCGCCCGCCGCCTCGGATGGTCAGCCGATCATCTACGGCATCCGCCCCGAGCACTTCATCCTCGACGAGTCCAATGGCTTGCCGGCGGAAGTGGCCGTCGTCGAGCCCACGGGATCGGAGACGCAGGTCTTCGCCAAGTTCGGCGGCACCGATGTGGTCGGCGTGTTCCGCGAGCGCGTCAATGCGCAGCCGGGCCAGCAGATCCGCGTCACGCCCGATCCGAAGCTGGTGCATCTGTTCGACGAGCAGTCCGGCAAGCGCCT
>NZ_VOSK01000855.1 GCF_009296175.1 Microvirga tunisiensis
GACCGCATCCGCTTTTCCTCAGCGATCCTGCCGAAATGGGCGCGGCGGACCAAGAGCCTGGATGCGCTGCTGCCGATCCTCTATCTGCGCGGGCTCTCCACCGGAGACTTCCAGGAGGCGCTTTCAGCCTTGCTCGGCAAGGACGCCCCGAACCTGTCGCCGTCCGCCATCACCCGGCTCACCGGCGAATGGCAGGGCGAGTACGAACGTTGGCAGGCCCGGGCCCTGTCCGCCCGGCATTATGTCTATGTCTGGGCTGACGGGGTCTATCTCCAGGCCCGGATGGAAGATCAGGCCGAGTGCATGCTGGTGCTGATCGGTGCCACCCCGGAAGGCAGGAAGGAGCTGGTCGGCTTCCAGACCGGCGTGCGCGAGAGCGCCCAGAGCTGGCGCGAGTTGCTCGTCGAGGTCAAACGCAGGGGCCTGACCATCCCGCCCCGGATTGCTGTTGGGGACGGGGCACTGGGCTTCTGGAAGGCGCTCGACGAGCTATTCCCCGGCACCCATCATCAGAGGTGCTGGCTGCACAAGACCGCCAACGTGCTCAACAAGGTGCCGAAATCTGTTCAGCCGGGCATGAAGGTGGCCCTGCGCGAGATTTATCTCGCGCCCACCCGAGCCCAGGCCGAGGTGGCCGTTGATCTGTTCGAGGAAGCCTATGGGGCACGCTACCCGAAAGCCGTGGAGTGCGTGCGCAAGGACCAGCGGGCGCTGCTGGCATTCTATGACTGGCCGGCCGAGCACTGGATCCATCTGCGGACCACGAACCCAATTGAGAGCGTGTTCGCCACGGTGCGGCACCGGACCGTGCGCACCAAGGGCTCTTTGTCCCCGACCACCGCGCGGCTGATGGTGTTCAAGCTGGTGATGGCGGCCGCAAGAAGCTGGCGGAGGTTGATGGGCGAAAACCAGTTGCCCAAGGTGATCGCCGGTGTCAGGTTTAAGGACGGCACCGAGATCATTCCGATGCCGACAAAC
>NZ_VOSK01000856.1 GCF_009296175.1 Microvirga tunisiensis
CTGGGTTTGAGGGGGCAGCCCCACCATCCCGGAGGTCCTCATGTCGCTCCGCCCGACCCCGTGCTGTGATGTCCCGGCCGCAACGGCAGCCATCGCGCGTGCCGCGTTCCCGCATGGCAGCCCCTATCTGCGCCTGCGTGACCACCTTGGGACGATCTTTACCGATGCCCAGTTCGCGTCCCTCTTTGCCCTTTGCGGACAGCCGGCCGCATGCCCGTGGCGACTGGCGCTGGTGAGCTTGCTGCAGTTCGCTGAGAGCCTCTCTGATCGGCGGGCGGCTGATGCGGTCCGCAGCCGCATCGATTGGAAGTACCTGCTGGGCCTGGAACTGACCGACCCTGGCTTCGACGCCTCTGTTCTCAGCGAGTTTCGCGGTCGTCTGGTGGCGGGAGGCTTAGAAGAGCAACTCCTTAATACGCTTCTGGTCCTGTGCCGGGAGCACAAGCTGCTGAGCGCCCGAGGCCGTCAGCGCACCGACTCGACCCATGTGCTCGGAGCCGTCCGTTCCCTGAACCGTCTCGCCTGCGTGACCGAGACCATGCGGGCGGCCCTCAATGTCTTGGCGTCCGCGGCTCCCGCATGGTTGCGCGCCCATGCCAATCCCGCCTGGATCGAGCGCTATGGCAGGCGGGCCGACAACTATGATGTCCCGCAAGGCGAGGCGAAGCGGCGCGCCTATGCCGAGCAGATCGGGCGTGATGGTCATCAGCTGCTTGCTGCCATCATGGCTCCTGGTGCACCAATCTGGCTGCGTGAGATCCCGGCCATTGAGCTGCTGCGGCAGGTTTGGGTGCAGAATTTCTGTCTCACCGACCAAGCTCAGACCGGAGAACCTGAGGCTGGCCCATTCTCTGAGACCACTCCCCGGGTGCAGTGGCGGACCGACCATGAGGGATTTCCGCCCTCCCTGCTGATGGCCGGATCACCCTACGATCCAGAGGTCCATTATGCCAATAAGGGGACGACAACCTGG
>NZ_VOSK01000857.1 GCF_009296175.1 Microvirga tunisiensis
CCTGCAACGGAGAGACCTGCGTGCCGGAAGAAGCTGGTGATGAGCTCAGGCCGTTGCTGCAGGCGGCCGAACTCGCGGCGGGCCAGGCGGTGCAAGTCGGCGACTGATCCGGGCAACGCGCTTTCCATGGCTCGCTTGACGCATGCATTACACTGCTCCTCGGGATTGAGTTCTGGTGCATAGGCCGGCAGGTAGGCCACCGCATAATCCTGCGGGTGGTCCGCAATGAAGGCGGTGGTGACCTGTGATCGATGGGCGTTGAGCCGGTCCCAGACCACCAGCAGCGGCGTGCCGATCTTGCGACGGAAATACCGCAGGGCCGAGATCACGGTGTTGCTCGACACGCTGGTGCGATAGTGGCGGGCGTAGAGCCGTCCATCCGGCGTGATCGCCACAATGCTCGAGACCTCGCGCCGCTTGCTCACCCGCCGCAGCACCGGGGTCAGCCCACGCCGGGCCCAGGTCGTACCTGGCCGCGCCCGGAAGCTGTGGCCGGTCTCGTCCCAGAGGAGGAGCGTGCGCTTCTCCCGCTGCGACTTTTTTTGAGCGCTATCCAGTCCCGCTTGGGCCAGACGGCGATGACAAGCTCATCGCGCTCTCGTGCTCGGGTGGCGGGGCGCTGCACGCTGAAGCCATGCGCCCTGAGGGGTCGCTCCAGATAACGCGGATGGTAGCGCACTCCGAACTCGCACTCGATCAGGGCCGCGATACGCTTGAGGGTCCAGCGCTCGGTGGCAAAGCCCGCCGCCATGGCGCCCCGATCCAGGAGCCGACCCAGACGAACCCAGGCCTTCTCATCGAGCCGAGGGGACCGGCCCGGAATGGGTCGAGCCTCCAAACCGCGCTGGCCATCCTGGGCGAGGGTGGCGGCCCAGCGCGAAACACTGGCCCGGCTGGCCCCCAGCTGTCGGGCGATCTCGGCTTGGGAGAGCCGCCCCTGCCGCAACAGCCGCGCGGCCTCCAGACGGCG
>NZ_VOSK01000858.1 GCF_009296175.1 Microvirga tunisiensis
AAGATTGCGAACACGCCGGCAAGGATCAGCCCGGCTCCGATCGGCGCAAGCCCGTTCTCCAAAGCCGTATGCCAATGCCGACCGCGATAATGGTTCCACATCTTCGTGACGCCATAGCAGAGCAGCGATGATGGAATGAAGAGTGCGAGCGTTGCCACGACAGCACCGGTCCAACCCGCCACCGTCCAGCCGAGCAGGGTCACGAGCATGGAGCCCGGGCCGGGCGCGGCCCGCGCGATGGCAAACAGGTCGACGAACTCACGCGCGGTGACCCAGTGATAGACCTCGACGGATTGATGCTGGATGCCTGCGAAGATGCTGGGGCCTCCTCCAATGGAGACCAGCGAGAACGGCACGAAGACGACGATCAGGGACCAGAGAGCATTCTCACGCATCGGACGAGGCCTGCCACCAGGCAACGGCGACCGACACGGGCGCGAGCCCCAGCACCACCGGCACGAGCGGCCATTGCAGAAGGCCCACGGCCACGAAGGTCGCCATCAGGATCAGGAACGGCACGAGCCTGCGGCTCGCGCTATAGGCACCCTTCACGGCAACGACCAGGAGCAGCCCGATAGCGGCTGCTGCCGCCCCGCTCATGGCGTCCTGGATCCATGGCATCGCAGCGAGTTGGGCATAGGCTGTGACCAAGGCGATCACCGCGAAGAACGGGCCGATCACGAGACCGATCAGAGCGCAAATCGATCCCGCCGGACCACGCAGACGCTGGCCGATATAGACCGAGAGGTTGGTGACGTTGGCTCCTGGCAGGATCTGAGACAGCGCCAAGCCAGAGAAGAAGTCTTCATCGCTCATCCAGCCCCGCAGCGTCACCACCTCGCGGTAGATCCAGCCCGAGAGACCGCCGCCGAAGCTGAAGAGCCCCACGCGGAAGAACACGAGAAACAGCGACACGAGGGAAACTGGGGCTTGGGTCGGGTTCATGAGATATCCGGGACGAAGCCTTT
>NZ_VOSK01000085.1 GCF_009296175.1 Microvirga tunisiensis
AAGCGCGATCATGGACTACCTGGAGCACCACAATGCCGACCCGAGACCCTTTGTCTGGACCGCCTCGGCCTCAGCTATCCTGGAAAAGGTCGCCCGTGCGAAACAAGCGTTAGAGTCACAACACTAGTGGATCGGCGGGCCCGGGAAATCGGGTCTATCTTTCCGACCGCTGCGCCAGCGGGGATTAGCGGTCCGGGATCGTGATCTTGAAGCAGGTCTTGCCGTGGCCATCATCGAGGGTGATCGTCCCGCCATGGAGCTGAACGAGTTCCGCCGCAATCGGCAGACCCAGGCCCGTCCCCCCCTTCTGAGCCGAGCCCTGGAAGGGCGTGAACAGGTTGGCCTTCGTTCGTTCGGGGATGCCGGGGCCATTGTCCTTGATCAGGATGCACACCATGCCGCCCTCCCGTGAGGCGGTCACGTCGATCCGCGGCTGCCCCTCGGGCGATCCGGTCTGGCTCAGGGCTTGGATCGCATTGCGAACCACATTCACCAGAACCCGGGAGAGCTGGTCCGGATCGGCATCGATCATCAGGTCTTCCGGCACCTGAGCCTCGAAGGCGATGCCGACCTCGGGAGCGAGATCCGTCAGGTTCGACAGTTCCGCGATCAAAGGCGCCAGGGGGATGAGCCGCCGCTGCGGCAGCGGCTCCGTCGCCCGGCCGTAGGCCAGGGTGGTCTCGCAGAACGCGATGGCCCGGTCGAGGGTGCTGACGAGCCTGGGGGCGATGCGCTGGACGCTCTCGTCGCTGACCCGGTCGAGACGGTCCGTGAGGAGCTGGGCCGTGGTGAGCATGTTGCGCAGTTCGTGGTTGATCTTACTGACCGCCAGTCCCAGCTGCGCCAGGCGGCGCTTCTGGCGCAGCTCGTCGGCCAAGGTCGTTTCCATGCGGGCCAGGGCCTGTTCGGCGAGGCCGATCTCGTCGACGCGATCGGTCGGCTGGATGACCCGCGAGGCGTCCTCCGGATTGCTGGAGAAATCCGCGATGTTGCCGGTGAGCCGCCGGACTGGACGCACGATCACCCATTGCAGGGTGAGATAGACGAGGCTCGCCGTAATGATGGAGATGAAGAGGGACAGGAAGAGGATGTTGCGGGAGAACTCGATCATGGCATGGCGCAGGGGCGCCTGGTCGAGGATCATCTCGACGAATTCCACACCCATGCCGGCTCCGATGACGCGAATGGGCTTGTCCGCGGGAGTGAACAGGGCACTGAAGGCATCCTGAACCAGGGTCATCCATTTCGCGTCGCGCAGATCGACCGTCTTGCTCACCTCCGGAGGCACGTCGCCCGTGGCCAGCAGGCTCCTGCGCCCGCCTCCCTTCAGGGCGATGGCCTTGGCGCCGACCCCGTGCAGGAGGCGCAACTCCAGTTCTTCCGACAGGCTTTCCTCAGGTGCGGCATCGAGAACCATGGCGGCGATCTGGGCTGCCGCCAGCCGGTCGTTCAGCCACGTCAGCCGGAAATTGGCGACAGACGGCACATAGATGAGCACCTCCGCGATCATCACGAAGAGCACGGTCAGAAGGAGCAGGCGTGCGGAAAGCCCGAACTGGCTGAAAAAGCGCCCTGCGAAAGTGGTCGGCTCGCGGCTCATTCCCGTTTCATTCCAGGCGGCGAAGCACGAAAGCCAGTCGCCGCGATCAAGGATTTTGGGGCGACGGTTCGAGAAACTCCATCGCCGCGCCCACCATCGGCTGGGATAAAGGTAGGTAGGGATGAATCAACCCCGCAAGCGCATTGTGCGGAACCAGAGGTCGGCGCCCGCGAAAAATGGACCCGAATTTCCGCGAAGACCGGTGCGCCAGCCAACGAAGGGAGCATCGGATCGATCTCGAAAGTGCAATCCACTTTTGGGTCCGATGCTCTCGTCCTCTCTGCCTGCCTGATCATTGCCCCTCGTCGGCGACGCGCCTGCGCCAGTGCCTCAGCGCAATCGGAACCAGCGCCAAGATTCCTAAGATAGCTAGAGCGATCATCAACTCGGGCGTCAACAGGCTCCCGGCACTGAAATCGGCGGTGCATTCACTTTGGCCTGTCGCGAGGCAATCCGAGCGAAGTTTCTCCTGTCTGGAAATCACCTCGTCGAGCCCGGATCCGCCAAAAGCGAAGGCAAAAGAGACCGGCAGCATGCCGATCTGGGTTGCCAGCACGAAAGGCCTCATACGCATGCCGAAGAAGGCGGCGGCGAGATTCGTCAGCCAGAACGGCACCACGGGAATCAGGCGCAGGGAAAGCAGGTAGAGAAAAGCCTGCCTCCGGAAACCCGCCGCAAGGCCCTGGATGCGGACGCCTGCCCTTTCCAGGAGAGGCCGTCCCAGGGACGTGCGGGCGATCAGGAAGATATTGGCTGCCCCGAGGGTGGCCGCCATGGAGGCCGCGATCCCGCCGAGAGCCCAACCGAACAGATAGCCGCCGATGGTGGTCAGAAAAGCCGAAGCCGGCAGGGACAGGGTCACCGCCGCCACGTAGGTCAGGCAGAAGAGCCCCAGCATCGTCAGGCGATGGGCGGCGACGAGGTCCTGAAGCCAGGCTTGATAGCGGAGAAAGGTCTCAAAGCTTAAGGTGCGGTGCAGGCCCGTTGCAAAGATGCCCCCTAAAGCCAGGACGAGCAGCACGAGAGGCAAAGTGCGCCAGAGACGGCCCGCCTCCTTCGGGCTATGAGGCTTTGGCTGCGTATCGGTCACGGATCCTCCTGGATTTCGTGCCATATATGTAGCACTCGGCAAGGCCAAGCCTAAGGCCGTGTCGCGGTGGGGAAGACGCTGCGCCGATTGCCGCATAAAGGCCATAGCGGCGTTGACTTTGCCCCTCCATTCCGTCATAAGCCCGCAAGCTGACAGCGCTCTTCTGGGGCGCTGATCGTTTTTTCGAGACAGTTTCGGGGGCAACCCCACCTTAACCAGACGGGCGCGAGCCATCGAGCACCGCTGCCCCATTCGACCGGAGAAGTGCCGTGAAGAGGACGTATCAACCGAGCAAGCTGGTTCGCAAGCGCCGCCACGGCTTCCGTGCGCGCATGGCGACCAAGGGTGGCCGCAAGGTCATTGCCGCTCGCCGCGCCCATGGCCGCAAGCGCCTGTCAGCGTAAGCAGCCTAGGATCGCCCGATGCGCGAGCCTCGCGCAGAGCTAAGCCTCGGGCGTCTGACGAAAAGACCTGACTTCGTCGCGGCGGCCTCCGGCCGCCGCTTTCATACCGAGCGGATGACGGTTCAGGCTCGGTTGCGCGAGTGCTCGGGCCTCGGCCTGCGCTTCGGCCTCACGGTCACGAAGCGGGTGGGCCACGCCACCGAACGCAACCGGATCAAGCGCCGGCTCCGGGCCGCCATTCCCACGGCAGGCCAGGATTACGCGAATCTCGATGCGGACATCGTCGTCATTGGACGACGCGATATCCTGACCGCCGATTTCGATCTGCTCATCGACGATCTTCGGCGCGCGCTGCGGGCAGTCACCAGGCCGAAAAGCGCGCCCTCCGCAGAGCGTCACCTTCCCTCCTCACCTCCCCCCAACGGCGAGCGTCGCGGACATTCCCATGCGTGAAGACAATAGAAACCTCATCGTCGCCATCGCGCTGTCGCTGGCGATCTTGCTAGGCTGGCAATATTTCTTTGCGGCGCCCCAGGCCGAAAGGCAGCGGCAGGCCGCCCAGCAAGCGCAATCCACGCAGGTCAATCCCACGGCGCCGAACCCGCCCCCGAGCCCGAGCCAAGCCGGCGGGGCCTCGCCGACCGTGCCGGGAACGGTTCCGAGCACGCCGATGGCTCCGGCGGTCGAAACCCGCGAGGCTGCCCTCGCCCGCTCGCCGCGCGTGGCCATCGATACGCCTGCCATCGCCGGCTCGATCAATCTGCGCGGCGGCCGCATCGACGACGTGGCGCTGAAGAACTACCGCGAGACGGTGGACCCCAAGAGCCCGATCATCGTGCTCCTGTCACCCACCGGCACCCAGAACCCGTATTATGCGGAATTCGGCTGGATCGGCGCCCAGGCCGGCAGCCTGCCGAACCAGAATACCGTCTGGACGGCCGACAAGACCTCGCTGACTCCCGGCAGCCCCGTCACCCTGACCTGGCAGAACGAGCAGGGCCTGGTCTTCCGCCGCACGATCGCGGTCGACGACAAGTTCATGTTCACGGTGAAGGATGCGGTCGAGAACCGCGGCTCGGCCCCCGTGACGCTGCAGTCCTACAGCCTCGTGTCCCGCCACGGAAAGCCGGTCACCCTCGGCTATTACGTGCTGCACGAGGGCATGATCGGCGTTCTCGGCGACGAGGGCCTGCAGGAGCTCACCTACGCGAACCTGGACAAGAAGGAGCCGATCTCGGGCGGCAGCACGGTCGGCCAGATCTGGAACTCGGTCACCGGGGGGTTCCTCGGCATCACCGACAAATACTGGGCCGCAGCCGTCATTCCCGACCAGACACAGCCTTTCCAGGGCTCCTTCACCTCGCAGCAGGGCCAGACGGCGGATCGCACCTATCAGGCGACTGTGGCCGGCGCTTCTCAGACCCTCCAACCCGGCGCCACCACGGAAGTGACGCAGCGCCTGTTTGCCGGCGCCAAGGAAGTCGCGACCGTCGATTCCTATCACGAGACGTACGGCATCAAGAACTTCGATCTCCTGATCGACTGGGGCTGGTTCTACTTCATCACCAAGCCGCTCTTTAAGGTGCTCGACTTCTTCTTCCATCTCTTCGGCAATTTCGGCATCGCGATCCTGCTCGTCACGGTGCTGCTGAAGATCCTGTTCTTCCCGCTCGCCAACAAGTCCTACCGATCCATGGCGAAGATGAAGGCGGTGCAGCCGGAGATGGCCTCGATCCGCGAGCGCTACGGCGACGACAAGATGAAGCAGCAGCAGGCGCTGATGGAGCTCTACCGCAAGGAGAAGATCAATCCCGTCGCCGGCTGCTGGCCAGTGCTGATCCAGATCCCGGTGTTCTTCGCGCTCTACAAGGTGCTCTTCGTCACCATCGAAATGCGCCATGCGCCGTTCTTCGGCTGGGTCCGCGACCTCGCGGCGCCGGATCCGACATCGATCTTCAACCTGTTCGGCCTCCTGCCCTACAACCCGGGCGCCGTGCCGGTGATCGGCCACTTCCTGATGCTCGGCGTATGGCCGATCCTCATGGGCATCACCATGTGGCTGCAGATGAAGATGAACCCGGAGCCGCCGGACCCGGTGCAGAAGCAGGTCTTTTCCTGGATGCCGGTGATCTTCACCTTCATGCTCGGCTCGTTCCCGGCCGGCCTCGTGATCTACTGGGCCTGGAACAACCTGCTCTCGGTCACCCAGCAGGCCTTCATCATGAAGCGCAATGGCGTGAAGATCGAACTCTTCGACAACCTGCGCAAGACCTTCAGCCGCAAGACCAGTCCCGCCAAGGGCTGAGCGGCACATGCCAGCAACTGACAAAACCCCGGGCTTGCCCCGGGGTTTTCGTTTGGCCGCTCAAGGATGGGCCGAGGCCCTCATCAACCCTTTGAGCTTCAGGTGTTGAAGCAGCATGATGGTCTTGCCGTCGACGATCTGTCCTTCGTCGATCATGCCGAGAGCTCCTTCGAGCGATACCTCGAGAACTTCGATATCCTCGCCCTCGTGCCTGTCGCCTCCGCCTTGGCCGATGCGGTCATCCGGTGAATAGCGGGCGATGAAGAACATCAGTCTCTCGGTCACGCTGCCGGGGCTCATGAAGACGTGGAAAACGGACTCGGTATCGCGCAGCCTGTAGCCGAGTTCCTCCTGCGCCTCCCGGCGGATGCAGGTTTCTGGATCGTCCTCGTCGAGAAGCCCCGCACAGGCCTCAACCAGCGGTCCCGGATGGCCGCTCACATAGGCCGGCAGCCGGAATTGCCGGACGAGCAGCACGGTGCCTCGCTCAGGATCGTAGGGCAGAATCACGGCGCCATGGCCGCGGTCATAGGTCTGCCGAACCTGCCGTTCCAGAGTTCCGTCGCGGCGCCGATAATCGAAGGTGAACTTCTTGAGCGTCGCCCAGTCGTCCGAGAGGACTTCGACCGAGCGAATCAGAATGGGAGCATCAGTCATGTTCGAGCCTTGGAGGAGACGTCATTTTCACAGCGTCTCAGCATGCCGGCGCCCTGGCTGAATGCACTCCTTCTGTTTTGTAGAAGAGCGATACAATTCTGAAAGCTGCCTTCTGGAAGGACCTTCCTGGGATCTTCCTCATGGCTTTCACCCCGAAGCGCTCTACATGACCGCAGCAGGCGAAACCGGAGCGGCGGCTGGCCATGAACGCCGGATGGCAGAACAAGAATGAGCCCACGAGAGCGCACACCACGGCAAACGAGATCGAGCTGAAACTGGAATTCGCCGCGGACGCAACTGGCCAGCTTCTCCAGCATCCGCTGATGTCGCAGGCCCGGATGCTTCCGGGACAGGGCGGAATCCTCCACGCCGTCTATTACGATTCGACGGATTTTGCTTTGCACAAGGCGGGGCTGACCCTCCGCGTGCGGAAACAGAACGGGCGCAGCACGCAGACCATCAAAGCGGAGCGCAAGGCGCGGGGCTTCGCTCTCGACCGCGGCGAATGGGAGATTCCGGTCGATGGCGGGCTCGATCTCGCGTCCGCCGCCGGCACGCCGCTCGCCGCGCTTGTCTCGAACGAGGCCATACGAGCCGACCTCAAGCCGGTTTTCACGGTAGAGACGGATCGCCAGGCCTTCGAGATCAAGCGCAATGGGGCAACGATCGAGCTCGCCCTGGACGAGGCCAAAGCATCGACCGATTCCGGCGCCGAGAAATTCTGCGAGGTCGAACTCGAATTGAAGGACGGCGATCCGTCCGCTCTGTTCGCCCTCGCCGACGATCTCGCCGACAGCATCCCGTTTCGCCTCTCTCCCATCACGAAATCGGAACGCGGTTACAGACTGCTCGGTCAAGCCGACAGCGGGCCTGTAAAGGCCGGCCGGATCGTCGTTCCAACCACGGCCGCATCCGCTGAAGCGTTCCAGATGATCGCGCGCTCGTGTCTGTCCCAGATCATTCGCAACGAGGCGCTTCTGCGCCGGAGCCGCGCCCCTGAGCTGCTGCATCAGATGCGCGTGGGCTTCCGGCGGCTCGATGCGGCGATTTCGCTGTTCAAGCCGATGCTGCGGGATCGGGACAGCGATGCCATCAAAACTGAGCTCCGCTGGGCCGGAAAAAAGCTCGCCCTGGTTCGCGATCTCGACGTTCTGATCGCGAGGCTACGGAAGGCGAACGACACCGACATGGGCCTGCCGGCGCTGGCGGAAGCCGGGCGGCTGCGGGCCGAGGCCTTCGAGAGCCTTCTGAAAACCCTGTCCAAACCCCGCTTCATGAAGGCGATCCTGAAAGCCGCGACCTGGGTCGAAGCCGGGCGATGGCTCGAGAGCCGCAAACCGGCGATCCGGGCGGCGCGCGAGCTGCCGGCTCAGACCCGGGCGGCCTGGGAATTCTCGCGACGCTGGCAACGGATCCGAAGAGATGCGCGCCGGATGGCCGATCTGAGCGGAAAGGCTCGCCACGAGCTTCGCATCAGCATCAAGAAGCTGCGTTATGGCGTCGAATTCCTTGCCACTCTGTTCCCGGGTGTTCCGGCGCGCAAGAACCGCAAGGCGATGGTGGACCTTCTCGAGCGCCTGCAGGACGTGCTGGGCAAGCTGAACGATATCGAGGTTGGCCGGACCCTTCTCGATCCGCCGTTCCGGAAACCCGTTCGGAAGGCCGCCGGCTACACGAAGCGGCGCGTCCGCAAACTCCTGCCCCGGGCCGAAAAGGCCTCCCGGGCACTCGTGAGGGCGGAGCCGTTCTGGGCTTGATGCCTCGAGTGATGGGAAAAGCTTGAGCGAGATGCCTTGAACTCCGGGCACCAAGCGCCGATAAGGACCCTCATGACCGATATGCAACCCGATACCGACCCTTTCCTTGAGATCGGCCGCAAGCTCTTTGCCGGCGAGGCGGATTTCATCTGGGCCGCGAATTCCCTGAAGAACCTGCCGCCCATGAGCAAGGTGGAGATCGCCTTCGCCGGCCGCTCCAACGTCGGCAAGTCGAGCCTCGTGAACGCGCTGACGGGACGCAATACGCTCGCGCGTACCTCGCACACACCGGGGCGCACCCAGCAGCTCAACTTCTTCAACATCAACGACCGTTTCCACCTGGTTGACATGCCCGGCTACGGCTTTGCCGCCGTTGAAAAGCAAAAGGTACAGGCCTGGACGCAGCTGATCCACGACTACCTGCGTGGCCGGGCGAGCCTTGCCCGCGTCTACGTGCTGATCGACGCCCGCCATGGCATCAAGGCGGTGGACGAGACGGTGCTGGAGACCCTCGGCACGGCGGCCGTCTCCTACCAGATCGTCCTGACGAAGGCGGACGAGCTGAAGGGGGACGAGCTCGATAAGCGCATCGCCGACACCCTGCAGAAGATCGAGAAGCGCGCCGCCGCCTTCCCTGAGATCCTCGCCACCTCCAGCCGCTCGGGCCTCGGCATCCCGGAGCTCAGGGCCGAAGTGGCGCGGCTCCTGAGCGAACGGGGCGCGGGATGAATCTCGCCGCCCGGATCCTCCTCGTCCTTGCTTCCCTCTCAGGACTTCTCGGTGTCGGCCTCTCGGCCGCCGCGGCGCACATCACGGGAGGGAACCTCGCCACCGCGGCGCAGTTCCTGCTCTTCCATGCCCCTGCCCTGCTCGCCCTCGTGGCGCTGATGGCAGCCGGAGCCGTGAACCCCATGCTGGCCCAGATCGCCGGCTATGTGCTGGTTCTCGGGCTCATCCTGTTCTGCGGCGACCTCTCCCGCCGGGCCTTCTCGGGTGCAGCGCTTTTCCCCAGGGCCGCGCCCACGGGAGGCATCCTCCTGATGCTGGGTTGGCTGCTGGTAGGCCTCTCCGCTCTTCTTCGCCTCAGAGCCTGAAGTCTCTGTTTGCAGCGGCCCATCCTTCGGCTAGAAGGCAGGCCGTTTGATCCTGATACCCGCGCCGGAGCCGTTCATGTCCGATCCGTCCACGCCCCTCCCCGACGTTCATGTACAGGCCGAAGTGCTTGTGCAGGCCCTGCCGCACATGCAGCGCTATGACCAGCAGGTGGTGGTGATCAAGTATGGCGGCCATGCCATGGGCGACCGGGCGGCGGCCGAGGACTTCGCCGAGGACGTGGTTCTGCTCGAGCAATCGGGCATCAAGCCGATCGTCGTTCATGGCGGTGGGCCGCAGATCGGCAAGATGCTCGAAAAGCTCGGCATCAAGTCCGAATTCAAGGGCGGTCTTCGCGTCACGGACGCGGCCACGGTCGAGGTCGTCGAGATGGTGCTCGCCGGCTCCATCAACAAGCAGATCGTCGGCTGGATCGGCGTCGAGGGCGGCAAGGCCGTGGGCCTGTCCGGCAAGGACGGCAACATGGTCACCGCCCGGAAGGTGACCCGTACGGCCATCGACCCCGATTCCAACATCGAGAAGGTGGTCGATCTAGGGTTTGTCGGGGAGCCCGAGCACGTGAACCGGGCGGTTCTGGACCAAGTGCTCCAGGCCGAGCTGATCCCGGTCCTCGCCCCGGTCGCGACCGGCCAAGACGGTCAGACCTACAACGTGAACGCCGATACCTTTGCGGGTGCTATCGCGGGCGCGATGACAGCCAAGCGCCTCCTGCTGCTCACGGACGTTCCGGGCGTTCTCGACAAGAACAAGAACCTCATCCCGGAAATGACCATCGAGGATTGCCGCCGCCTGATCGCCGACGGAACCATCACGGACGGCATGATCCCGAAGATCGAGACCTGCATCTATGCCCTGGAGAAGGGTGTGGAGGCAGTGGTCATCCTCGACGGCAAGGTGCCGCATGCGGTGCTGCTGGAACTGTTCACCGACCATGGCGCGGGCACGCTGATCCGGAGGGGTTAAAGCGTCGCCCTTCACGGATCGGCCGAGAACGCCTATATATTCGTCAGTGGGGCCGCACGGCCCCATTGTCGTCTTTGGGATCCATGAACGCGAAGCCATCTGCCGAAAACCACCTGTCGTCCTCCGACTCCCGCCAATTCTCACATGTGGAGACGTGGATCTTCGACCTGGACAATACCCTCTACCCGCACAGCTCCCGGGTCTGGCCGCAGATCGACCAGCGCATCACCCTCTACATCTCAAATCTTTTCGGACTCGATGGCCTGTCCGCCCAGGCGCTGCAGAAGTATTTCTATCACAAGTACGGCACGACCCTACGGGCCCTGATCGACGAATACGACATCGATCCGCACGACTTTCTCGATTTCGCCCATGACATCGACCACACGGATATCAAGCTGAACCACGGCCTGGGCGAGGCCATCGAGAAGCTGCCCGGCCGCAAGCTCATCCTCACCAACGGCTCCCGCAAGCATGCGGAGAATGTGGCGAAGAAGATCGGCATTCTCGGCCATTTCGAGGACGTGTTCGACATCGCCGCCTCCAACTTCGTGCCCAAGCCCGACCGGCGCGCCTACGAGATCTTCCTCGACAAGCACGGGGTGGAGCCTGCCCGCTCCGCCATGTTCGAGGATATCGCCAAGAACCTGACCGTGCCGCACGAGCTCGGCATGACGACCACGCTCATCGTTCCCAAGACGTTCGACCCGTTCCGGGAAAGCTTCGAGCAGGAGGCGGTCCAGACGCCGGATATCGACTACATTACCAACGATCTAGCGGACTTTTTGCGCGCCTACGCGTTGCCGGCGAAATAAGGCAGGAAGCGATAATCTCCCGTCATCACCGGCCTTGTGCCGGTGATCTCGGTTGGAAAGGCATGGCGCTTCACGGCATCGGGATGGCCGGGACAAGCCCGGCCATGACGGGAGTGGGTGTCACCGGCCGTGATGCCGATCGTCTCGCTCGCCCTCATCCTGAGGAGGTCGCACAGCGACCGTCTCGAAGGAGAGTCCTGTGCCTGCTGAAATCCTCCTTCGAGACGCAGCCTCACGGCTGCTCCTCAGGATGAGGGGGATGGGGTCCGGAAGCGGGATGGCCGGGACTGATCCCGGATCACGTCCCGGGACGGCCATGACGGGTTAGGGACGGGTCGATATAAAAATGGCCTCCTTGCGGAGGCCATTCTCGTTTCGAGTGCACGAAGAGCTTACGCGGCCTTCGTGTTGATCTTGCTCTCGGCGATCCGGTTGAGCTTCTGGTCCGTGGCCTTCTCCTGATCCAGGATCTGGTGCAGGACGCCGGCGCAATCCTCGCGGCCCAATTGCTTGGCCCAGGCGACGAGGGTGCCGTAGCGGGTGATCTCATAGTGTTCCACGGCCTGAGCGGCAGCCAGAAGCGCCGCGTCGAGAACCTGCGGATCATCGATGTCGCCGGCAATTTCCTGGGCTTCGTCGATGATGCCGTCGATGGCCGGGCAGGTCACGCCTTTCGGATCGTGGCCATGCATGCGGAACACCTGCTCGACCATCTGGATCTGCTGCTGGGTTTCGCCGAGATGGGTCTGGAACGCCTGCTTCAGCTGCGGGTCGCTCGCCTTCTCGATCATCTCCGGCAGCGCCTTCGTGATCTGCTGTTCGGCATAGTAAATGTCTTGCAGGGTATGGATGAAGAGATCATCCAACGACTTGATGTCCTTCGACAAAAGGCCCATAGCGCAATCCTTCCCGAGTTCTGAGAGATGCCAACATGCGAGCGCCATTGTCCGCCTGGCGCATCGTTCAGCCTGGGGAGAACGTTACGGACGAAAGGCGGTTCCCGGTCTATTCGACCGCCCGGAGATTCCGGCCCTGGAGGCGCAGCCACTCGGCCCGGGCTTCCGCTTCACCCTCGTCGAATTCGAGGGTTTCGATCTTTTGTCCGCGCTTGACGATCTTGTCGGCCGAGACCCGGATTTGCGAGACATCGTCCTGTGCCTGCCGGAAATGGGTATCGAGCTTCGCCACCCGGGCATCGAGGCGCTCCACATCCTCCAGGAGCTTCTGCACCTCGACCTGGATCACCCTTGCCTCCTCGCGGATGCGGGCATCGCGGACCAGCGCCTGCATCACCTGGATGGCGAGCGTCAGAAGCGAGGGCGACACGATGACGATACGGGCGCGATGAGCCTTCTGGACCACATCGTCGAAATGCTCGGCCAAGTCGGCATAGATCGACTCCGCAGGGACGAACAGCATCGCGATATCCTGAGTCTCGCCCGGGATCAGGTACTTTTCCGCGATGTCCTTCACATGCACGAGCATGTCGTTGCGGGCCTTGGTAGCCGCCCGGCTGCGGGCCTCATCGCCCTTGGCCTCGCGGAACAGGGTAAAGCCCTCCAGCGGAAACTTGGCATCGATCACGAGCCTACGGTCGTCGCCGGGCAGGCGCACCAGACAGTCGGGTCTCGTGCGGTTGGACAGGGTCGCCTGGAACTCGAAGGCATTGGCCGGCAGCCCATCGCGGACGATCGCCTCCATCCGTCCCTGCCCATAAGCGCCCCGGGTCTGCTTGTTGGAGAGGATATCCTTCAGCCCTACGATCTCGCCTGTGAGGTTCGTCAGGTTCTGCTGCGCCGCGTCGATCACGGCAAGACGCTCGTTCAGCTTGGACAAATTTTCCGACTGGTGGCGCGTGGACGCCTCCAGCCCTTGCCCGACCCGGTGCTGCAATCCGTCGATCCGTTCCGAGATCATCCGTACGAAATCGCTTTGGCGGGTGCCGAAGACCTCGGCGATGGTTCGCATTCGCCCGGTCATCTCCGACTGCACGCGGGTGAGTTCCGCCACCTTGTCGTCCATCTCCCGCGCCCGCTCGGCCGCGATGGCGGCCTCCAGGGCTCTCTCCCGGCGGGTGCGCAGGAGAAGAGCGGTCACGAGCAGCAGCAGAACGAGGCTCAAACCGGCCATCCCCATGACGACCTGTCCCCAGGTCAGGGATGTCTTGCCGAGGATGAGGACGACGTCGTTCATGGAGCATAAGGTTCCGGTTGACGAACGCATCCGAACATAAGACGAACGATTTGACCATCCTCGTCCAACCGCTTATCTCCCGCGATCATGAGCATCAGACCCCTCGTCATCATCCCCGACACCAAGCTCCGCCTGATTTCCGAGCCCGTTAAGGAAATCACGAGCGAGATCCGCCGGCTGGCGGACGACATGCTGGATACCATGTATGACGCCCCAGGCGTCGGCCTGGCCGCCATCCAGATCGGCGTGCCAATCCGCATGGTGACCATGGACGTGTCGAAATCGGAGGACGAGCATCAGCCGATGGTGCTCATCAATCCCGAGATCGTCTGGGCTTCGGAGGAGAAGCGTGTTTACGAGGAAGGCTGCCTGTCGATCCCCGAATATTACGAGGAGGTCGAGCGGCCTGACCGGGTGCGCTTCCGCTATATGAACCTCCAGGGCGAGATGATCGAGCAGGATGCGGATGGTCTCCTGGCGACCTGCGTGCAGCACGAGATCGACCACCTTGACGGGGTCCTGTTCATCGATCACCTGTCGAAGCTCAAGCGCGACCGGGTGATGACCAAGTTCAAGAAGGCCGCCAAGCGCGAGGCGGGGGCATGAGCCTGCGCGTCGTCTTCATGGGCACGCCCGATTTCGCCGTGCCCACCCTCTCCGAGATCGTTGGCCAGGGCCATGACGTGGTCGCCGTCTATACCCGCCCGCCCGCCGCGGCCGGCCGCGGCATGGAGCTGAAGCCCTCCCCTGTCCACAAGATGGCGGATCGTTTCGGACTTCCCGTGCTGACGCCGAAAACCTTGCGCGCGGAAGAGGCTGCCGAGATCTTCCGCAGTCACAATGCCGACGTGGCGGTGGTGGTGGCCTACGGCATGCTGCTGCCGAAAGCCGTTCTGGAAGCGCCGGAACTGGGCTGCCTCAACCTTCACGCCTCCCTGCTCCCCCGCTGGCGCGGCGCGGCGCCCATCCAGCGCGCGATCATGGCTGGCGACAAGGAGACCGGCGTCGCCGTCATGAAGATGGAAGAGGGCCTGGATACCGGCCCCGTCGCCATGGTCGAGCGGGTGGCGATCACGCCGGACATGAATGCGGGCGAACTGCACGACAGGCTCATGGTTCTCGGTGCCGATCTCATGGTGCGGGCGCTGGCCGCCCTTTCCCGCGGAGGCTTAGGCTTCACGCCTCAGCCCGAGGAAGGCGTGACCTATGCCCACAAGCTCAAGAACGAGGAAGCGCTGATCGACTGGTCGAAACCTGCGCAGGAGGTCCATGATCACATTCGCGGGCTCTCACCCTTTCCAGGCGCCTATTTCACGGCCGATTTCGGCAAGGGCCGGGAGCGTGTGAAAGTTTTGCGGTCAACCCTCGGACAGGGCTCAGGTTCACCCGCGACACTGATCGACAATCATGGTACGATATCTTGTGGCGAAGGGGCGATCCGCCTGATTCAAGTGCAGCGCGCCGGCAAGGGACCCGTGGCTTTCGAGGAGTTCCTGCGCGGTGTGAGGCTTGGTCCGGGCACCAAACTTGCGTGAGGTCCAGCATGGGGATCCGTCTGGAGGAATCCGCCAATTGGTGTACACTCTATGCCATCTATTCCGCCGCTTTTGGGCAATTGACGGAGGCCGACCTCGTGCAGCACATGCACGAAGATGGCGATCTTATCCTGTCTGTGATCGCGTATGCCGATGAGCCGGCCGGCCATATCGCATATTCTCGCCTGATCCTGCACGAGACACCCTCCATCAAAGCGGCAGTCCTGGCTCCATTGGCTGTCGCACCCTCCTTCCAAAAGCAGGGTATTGGAGCAGCCCTTGTCCAGAACAGCCTGAAGCGCCTGACGGATAAAAACTACGATCTGGTCCTCGTGCTGGGAGAGCCGCATTACTACGGTCGTTTCGGCTTCACGCCGCGTCTGGCGGACCGACTGAAAACGCCCTATGACGGGCCTTATCTCCAGGCCTTCGCTCTTTCCGACAAAGGGAAAGGCGCCCATGGCTCGGTGTCCTACGCCCAGGCCTTCGTAGAACTGGAATAACATGCCTCGCTACAAGCTTGTCGTCGAGTATGACGGCACGCCCTTTACCGGTTGGCAGCATCAGACGAACGGTCTCTCCGTTCAGCAGGCGGTGGAGGATGCCATCGCGCGCTTCACCGGTTCCGCCGTACGGATTCACTGCGCCGGACGGACGGATTCAGGCGTTCATGCCACCCATCAGGTCGTTCACGTGGACCTGGAAAAGGAATGGCGACCGGACACGGTACGCGATGCCACCAATTCCCATTTGAGGCCTGCTCCCGTGGCTGTTCTCTCGGCGCAAATCGTGCCCGAGACGTTCAACGCCCGCCTCTCGGCCATCAAGCGCCACTACGTCTACCGAATTCTCAACCGCCGTGCTCCGGCGGCCCTGGACGCGAGCCGCGTCTGGCACGTGGCCTGGACGCTCGATGCCGATGCAATGCACGACGCCGCGCAGCTGCTGATCGGGCGGCACGATTTCACCACGTTCCGGGCTGCCGAATGCCAAGCCAACAGCCCGGTCCGAACCCTCGACCGGCTCGATGTGGAGCGGATCGGCGACGAGATCCGCATCCATGCCTCCGCCCGCTCGTTCCTGCATCATCAGGTCCGCTCGATAACGGGAACCCTTGAGCGCGCCGGCGCGGGGCGCTGGTCCGTGGCAGATGTGCGCGCAGCACTCGATGCTCGGGATCGCAAGCGTTGCGGGCCGATGGCTCCGCCGACGGGCCTTTACCTGATCGGCGTCGATTATCCGGAGTTATCCTAACAGGCCCCGCATCGCCGTTCCGACGAAGGAATTGAGCACGATGCCGAGCACGACGATGCCGAGAGCTGGAATGCTCGCGAGCCCCAGCGTCGCCTTGGTGGCGAACCATTGCAGTCTCACGATGATGACCGCAAAGGCGAGGCTGAAGAGGCTGGCAAGCCCTGGAGGCGCCCAGCCGAGAAGCATCAGCATGGCCGGCACCGAGAGCACCAGCATGCCGATCACCGAGACCCAGTTCGTCACGATCACGAAGGGCACATAGGCCTTCTCGAGATGAAACCACCGGGCGATCCAGATCATGGCGACAGGCAGGGCGATGAAGCCCGCCACATGGCCCAGAGCCACCACGAGATCGACCCAGAAATTGTCGAGAAGGGGCCGATCCGGCTGCAAGAGACCGAGGCGGAGGCGCTCGAAGGCAAGCGACACGACATAGGCCGGAAGCGTCAACCAGATCGCCGTGAAGGAGCGCCAGAAACCCCGCTCGCTCATGTCGAAGGATTTCAGGCCCTCGGACCTGCTGTGGAGCAGGTCCAGCGTTCCCCTGAACGAGCGGTTGACCTCATCAGCCGTGACGATCATGAGCATGCTCTTCCTTGAAGGCGATTGCTCACGAGAATGGACCGAAGGCCTAAAACGTTCCGGCTGATTTTCGACTTTAGTCTAAATAGTCAGGCTTGAATTCAGTGGCTCACGCGGCGAAATAGGCGTCCAGCACCTTGCGGTAAATCATTGCAAGGCGATCCAAATCGGCAACCGCCACCCGCTCGTCGACCTGGTGCATGGTCTGTCCGACGAGACCGAACTCGACGACTGGGCAATACTTCACGATGAAGCGAGCATCCGACGTGCCGCCCGTGGTGGAGAGTTTCGGCTGCGAGCCGGTCTCGGCCTTGATGGCGTCGGCGATGAAGCCCACGAACGCATTCGGCGGCGTGAGGAAGGCGACTGCATTCGTCGGCTCCATCGTCAGAGTGTAGCGCACCGTGTTGCCGGCGGCCTCGCGCAGGCGGCGCTCGATCTCCGCCTCCAGGCTGTGCGGCGTCCAGAGATCGTTGAAGCGGATGTTGAAGGTGGCCTTCGCCGCGGCCGGGATAACATTGGCCGCCGGATTGCCCACATCGACACTGGTCACTTCCAGGTTCGAGGCGTCGAAATGATCCGTTCCCCGATCGAGCGGCTCTTTCAGAAGCCCGTCGAGCAGGCGCATCATGGCCGGGATGGGATTATTCGCGAGATGCGGATAGGCCACGTGGCCCTGCTTACCCTCGACGACGATCTTGCCCGTGAGCGACCCGCGCCGCCCGATCTTGATCATGTCGCCGAGCTGGTTCGGATTGGTCGGCTCGCCCAGGATGCAGTGATCGAACCGCTCGCCGCGACCCTTCGCCCATTCGAGGAGCTTCACGGTTCCGTTGACGGCGGGCCCCTCCTCGTCTCCCGTGATCAGGAAGCCGATCGAGCCGTTGAAGTCCGGGTTGTTGCGCATGAAGTCGAGCGCCGCCGCCATCATGCAGGCGATGCCGCCCTTCATGTCGACCGCACCGCGCCCGTAGAGCTCGCCGCCATGGATCTCGCCGCTGAACGGATCGTATTGCCACCGGCTCGCATCGCCGGGCGGAACCACATCCGTATGGCCGGCGAAGAGCAGGTAGGGCTTACCGGTGCCGTAGCGGGCGTAAAGGTTCTCGACGTCCGGTGTCCCGGGCTCGGAAAAGACCGGCCGATGGACCTCGAAGCCCGCCTCCTTCAGCACGCTCTCGATAAAGGCAAGCGCCCCGCCCTCCTCGGGTGTCACCGAGGGGCAGCGGAGGAGGGATTGGGCGAGAGAAAGCGGTGAGTGTTCCATCGGATCAGTCCCGCAACAGCTCGTTGATCCCCGTCTTGGCCCGGGTCTGCGCATCGACGCGCTTCACGATCACCGCGCAGTAGAGGGACGGGCCGGGAGTGCCGTCCGGCAAGGGCTTGCCGGGGAGCGAACCGGGGACGACCACGGAGTACGGCGGCACGCGGCCGACGAAGACCTCGCCGGTATTGCGGTCGATGATCTTGGTCGAGGCCGAGATGAACACGCCCATGGAGAGCACCGAGCCCTCGCCCACGACCACGCCTTCCACCACCTCGGAGCGGGCTCCGATGAAGCAATTGTCCTCGATAATGGTGGGATTGGCCTGAAGCGGCTCCAGCACGCCGCCAATGCCGACGCCGCCGGAGAGATGCACGTTCTTGCCGATCTGGGCGCAGGAGCCGACGGTGGCCCAGGTGTCGACCATGGTGTTCTCGTCCACATAGGCGCCGAGATTGACGAAAGAGGGCATCAGCACCACGCCGTGCGCGATATAGGCGCCGCGCCGCACGGTGCAGTTCGGCACGGCGCGGAAACCTGCGGCCTTGAACTCGGTCTCGGACCAGTTGTCGAACTTGGAGGGCACCTTGTCCCACCAGACAGCGTTGCCCGGTCCGCCCTTGAGGATGCCCATATCGTTGAGGCGGAAGGACAGCAGCACCGCCTTCTTCAGCCATTGATGCACCTGCCACTCGCCGCCGGTCTTCTCGGCGACGCGGGCCCTGCCCGAATCGAGAAGGCTCATGGCCTCCTCCACGGCCTCGCGGACGGCGCCCGTCGTCGAGGGGGTCACATGGGCCCGGTCCTCCCAGGCGGCGTCGATGGTACGGGCGAGATCAGCGGTGGACATGGGCAACTCGGGGAATGGGGTTTCTGTTGCCGCCTGATTAGCAACGGCGCCAGGGCCTGTCACGTCATCATCTGCCTGTTGCTCGATCTGAAACCCCACGGTGTCATTCCTGACCCGCGGCGGCGAAGGACACCCTCTCACGTCATAGCCGGGCTCGTCCCGGCCATCCCGGTGATATGAAGCACCGCGCTTCACCTGGCGGGATCACCGGCACAAGGCCGGTGATGACGGGAGGAAATCAGGGCGCCTCAGAACGACGTGCGCTGCCGGATCGCCGCTGAGAGGGTGCCCTCGTCGAGATAATCGAGTTCGCCGCCGACCGGCACACCATGGGCGAGCTTCGTCACCTTCACGGGCAGATGCGCGAGAAGCTCGGTGATGTAATGAGCCGTGGTCTGACCGTCGACCGTGGCGTTCAGCGCCAGGATCACCTCGCTCACGCCCGGCTCCGAGGCGCGGGCGACGAGGCGATCGAGATTCAGGTGCTCGGGACGCACGCCGTCGAGCGGCGAGAGCACGCCGCCGAGCACATGATACCTGGCGTTGACCGCGCCCGAGCGTTCGAGCGCCCAGAGATCGGACACGTCCTCCACGACCACGAGGATGGATGGATCGCGCTTGGCATCCCGGCAGATGGTGCAGGGTTCGGAGGTATCGACATTGCCGCAGGACGAGCACACGACGATACGCTCGTTGGCGACGCGCATGGCATCGCTCAACGGGTTGAGCAGCGTGTCCCGCTTCTTGATGAGATGGAGCGCCGCGCGCCTGGCCGAGCGGGGACCTAACCCCGGCAGGCGGGCGAGGAGCTGGATCAGGCGCTCGATCTCAGGGCCGGCAACGTGCTGAGCCATTCAGGTTCTCTTTTGCTTTTGTCGCATCGTTCGACGCGAAGAACCGGAAACCACTTCTTGCACGATGCTCAGAACAGCTTCAGGCCGGGCGGCAGCGGAAGCCCCTTGGTGAGGCTCTCCATGCGCTCCTGCGTGATCCGCTCGGCCTTGCCGCGGGCGTCGTTCATGGCGGCGACGATGAGATCCTCGAGGATCTCCTTCTCGTCCGGATTCATAAGCGAAGGATCGATGTTGATGGACTTGAGGCTGCCCTTGCCGGTCACCTTCACGGTCACGACGCCGCCGCCGGCGGTGCCGTCGACTTCGAGAGTGTCGAGCTCGGCCTGAGCGTCCTGCAGCTTCTGCTGCATGGCCTGAGCCTGCTTCATCAGTCCCATGATGTCCTTCATGACCGTTTCCTCGAATTAAAACAGATCGTCGTCATCTTCGGCCTCGTGCGCGGCCAGCGCATCGGCCTCGCCGAGAATTTCCGTTTCCGCATCCTCGCCGGGCTTCTCCGCACGCTCGATCACGTTCACGATCTGCGCACCGGGAAACTTCGACAGCACCGCCTGCACCAGGGGATGATTGGCAGCGCCTTCCTTGCGCTCGCGCTCGGCCGCGACCGCCTTCTCATGGAGGGTCGCTCCCCCCTCTTCCGAGGACAGGGCCACCATCCAGCGTTCGCCGGTCCATTGCTGGAGAGCACGGGTGAGATCGTTGGCGATGGTGCGGCTGCCGGTCTCGGTGAGGCTGAGCTCGATGCGGCCCTCCTCGAAGCGGACGAGGCGCACATCCCGTTCGAGCTGCGCCTTCAGCACGATCTCGCGCTTCTCGCCGGCGAGTGCCACCACATCCTCGAAGCGGCGCAGGCGCATGGTCGGCTCAGGCTGGGCGGCCTGAGGGCGCGGCTGCGGATGAGGTTGAGAGGTCGCCAGCGCCATATTGCCGGAGGTGGCGGGACCGGAGGGCCTGGGCGTGGGGGCCGACGGGCCGCCCGCGGGAACTGGTGCGCCGTCCTTCAGAGCGCGCAGGGCCTCGTCCGGCGTCGGCAGATCGGCCGCATAGGCGAGGCGCACGACGACCATTTCGGCCGCCGCGATCGGACGGTTCGAGGACTGGACCTCGGGAATGCCTTTGAGGAGAATCTGCCAGGCGCGCGACAGGGTCCGCACGGAGAGCTTCTGAGCATAATCCAGGCCGCGGGTCCGCTCGATCTCTGAGAGAGCGGGATCCTTCGCGGCTTCGGGGATCAGCTTGAGACGGGTGACGATATGCGAGAAGGCCGCGAGATCGGACAGGATCACGGCCGGGTCCGCGCCGGCATCGTATTGCGAGCGCAAGCCCGCGAAGGCCGCCGGCACGTCGCCGCGCATCACGGCCTCGAAGAGGTCGATGATCTGGGCGCGGTCGGCGAGGCCCAGCATGTCGCGCACGGTGTCGGGCGTCACCACGCCGGCGCCATGGGCAATGGCCTGATCCATCAGGGACAGGGAATCACGCGCCGAGCCTTCCGCCGCACGGGCGATGGCGGCAAGCGCCTCCTGGTCCGCCTGCACGCCTTCGGCATTGCAGATGCGGCCCAAGTGGGCCACGAGCTTGTCCGCCTCGATGCGGCGCAGGTCGAAGCGCTGGCAGCGGGACAGGATCGTGACCGGGACCTTGCGGATCTCGGTGGTGGCGAAGATGAACTTCGCATGCGGCGGCGGCTCCTCCAGCGTCTTCAGGAAGGCGTTGAACGCCTTCTCCGAGAGCATGTGGACCTCGTCGATGATGTAGACCTTGTATCGGGCCGTGACCGGCGAATAGCGGATGCCGTCGATGATCTGGCGGACGTCGTCGATGCCCGTATGCGAGGCCGCGTCCATCTCCAGCACGTCCACATGCCGCGATTCCATGATGGCTTCGCAATGGACGCCGAGTTCGGGCATGTGGATGGTCGGGCTGCCGGAACCGTCCTGTCGCTGATAGTTCAGGCCGCGGGCGAGGATGCGGGCCGTGGTGGTCTTGCCGACGCCGCGGACGCCCGTGAGCATCCAGGCCTGCGGGATGCGGCCGGTCTCGAAAGCGTTCGAGAGGGTGCGCACCATGGCCTCCTGACCGATCAGGTCATCGAAGGTTTTAGGGCGGTATTTGCGGGCAAGAACGCGGTAGGGCGAGGCCGGCGCTACGGGAGCGGGCGCGGCGGGGAAGCCCGGCAGGGCCGGCTCGTCGTTCAGGGGCGTGCCGGCTGTGGTATCGTCCATCGACTGCAAGGCTTTGGGGAATCTTGAAGGTGGGAGGCTGGACGAAGACCCGTTCGGTCTCGTTAGGGCTGCTTCCTTCCGGACCTGACCCAGTTGGCGAGTGAGACGTCCCTCGCCAACCTCCCACCGGCTATATGGGCGTATCGCCGTGGAAACGCAAGTTGGAAACGCGCGCCCTTCAACCGCCATCCCCGGTCTTCACCGATCTCTCGCGATCTCTCGCGATCTCTCTCGGGCGGGAAGCGGAACACAGGCTGACACGAAGCCGCAGGCTCGGTTACATAGCGCCATGACATTCAAGCTCGATTCCCGGCTCGAAGCCGACACGCTCCCCGTCGGCGACCTCGCCCTCTCGTCGGTCCTGCTTCTGAACGACGCACGCTTTCCCTGGTTCGTGCTGGTGCCGCGGATCGAGGGGGTCAGCGAGCTTACGGATCTCTCGGACGAGCAATCCGCTCAGCTGATGCAGGAGATCCGCATCGCCACCCGGGTGATGCTGGAGCTCTCGAAGCCCGACAAGGTGAATGTGGGAGCGCTGGGCAACATCGTGACGCAGCTTCATGTGCACGTGATCGGACGCTTCCGCTCCGACCCGGCCTGGCCCGGACCGGTCTGGGGCCACGGCACCCGCACATCCTATCCCGACCATGCGGCGACGGCGCTGATCGAGCGCGCCGCCACCCTTTTCACGGCGGCCTGATCCCATGACCCGACCCATTGCCTACATCACGAACCCGCTCGTCCGCCACAGCGCCGAGCGGGACCCGGAAGCGCTCGCCAAGGCGGCGGGAGATCCGCATGCCGCCATGGTGATCCTGGCCGGCGACCTGCCGGTTCTTCGGGCCGGGGAGCCGGGATCGAGCCTCCTGCCGGCCTCGGTCCTGAGCCGCCTCCCCGCCCATCAGGAACAGGTCTTTCTCGGGATCCTCGGGGACCGCCCCGTTGTGGCGACCCTGGCGCCCCCCGAGACCGCGGAGCTGTTTCAGGAGGATCCTGCCTTCGCGGTTGAGGATTTGCGCTCCATCGCAGTGCGCGGACTCGTTCCCGCGGAGGAACTCGGTCTGCTCGCCATGGCGAAATCCCTGCTCGACTGGCATCGGCGCCATCGCTTCTGCGCCAATTGCGGTGCGCCGACGGCGGCCGCCCAGGCCGGCTTCCAGCGCGATTGTGCGGCCTGCGGCGCCCAGCATTTCCCGCGGACCGACCCGGTGGTGATCATGCTGATCACACGGGGCGACAAGTGCCTCATGGGCCGCCAGCCGCGCTTTGCCGAGAAGATGTATTCCTGCCTCGCGGGCTTCCTCGAGCCCGGCGAGACAATCGAGGATGCGGTCCGGCGGGAAACCTTCGAGGAAGCCGGCATCCGGGTGGGCGCGGTGCGCTACAGGACCTCCCAGCCTTGGCCGTTTCCGTCCAACGTCATGATCGGCTGCATCGGCGAGGCGCTGACCGACGAGATCACTTTCGACGGCGAGGAACTGGAGGACGCCCGCTGGTTCACCAAGGACGACGTGCGGCGCATGCTGGAGGGCACTCACGAGCACTACATGGCTCCTTCTCCCATCGCGATTGCGCACCACCTCGTCCGGGAATGGGTGAAGGATTGAGCGCACTCGCCATCCCGGACGGAGCGTGAGCGGAGATCCGGGATCGGCGGCAGAATGGGATGCGGGATCCGCGACGTCGTCATCCCCCGCGCCGACGCTGTCATGCCCGCGCAGGCGGGGATCCAGAACCGCGACGTCTCG
>NZ_VOSK01000859.1 GCF_009296175.1 Microvirga tunisiensis
GACCTATGCTGGATTTTGGGTGATGGGGCCGATCAGGCGACGTTGTGTGTTGGCGTCGTTGCGATCTCGGTGCCGTCCTGGAATCTGACACCCGCGATTACTTTCGGCAACTGGTTTTCGCCCATCAGCCGGCGCCAGGTTTTCGAAGCCGCCATGATGAGCTTGAACACCATCAGCCGCGCGGTGGTCGGCGACAGCGAGCCCTTGGTGCGCACGGTGCGATGCCGCACCGTCGAAAACACACTCTCAATCGGATTGGTCGTGCGCAGATGGATCCAGTGCTCGGCGGGCCAGTCATAGAAGGCCAGCAGCGCCCGCTGGTCCTTGCGCACGCACTCGACGGCTTTGGGATAGCGCGCCTGGTAGGCATCCGCGAACAAATCGAGAGCGACCTCGGCCTGAGCACGGGTCGGCGCGAGATAGATCTCGCGCAGGGCCACCTTCATCCCCGGCTGTACCGACTTCGGCACCTTGTTGAGCACATTGGCGGTCTTGTGCAGCCAGCACCTCTGATGGTGCGTGCCGGGAAAGAGCTCATCGAGCGCCTTCCAGAAGCCAAGCGCCCCGTCCCCTACGGCAATGCGAGGCGGGATGGACAGGCCCCTTCGCTTGATCTCGACCAGAAGCTCTCTCCAGCTCTGGGCGCTCTCGCGCACGCCGGCCTGGAAGCCGACCAGCTCCTTCCTGCCCTCCGGCGTGGCGCCGATCAGCACCAGCATGCATTCAGCCTGATCCTCCATCCGCGCCTGGAGATAGACGCCGTCGGCCCAGACATAGACGTAATGCCGGGCCGAGAGATCCCGCGCCTGCCAACGCTCGTATTCGCCCTGCCATTCGCTGGTGAGCCGGGTGACCACCGAGGGCGAGAGGTTGGGCGCGTCCGTGCCGAGCAAGGCAGCCAGAGCTTCCTGGAAGTCACCGGTGGAGAGCCCACGCAGGTAGAGGATCGGCAGCAAGGCATCCAGG
>NZ_VOSK01000860.1 GCF_009296175.1 Microvirga tunisiensis
CCTAATGGCATGGACCGGCCGTGCTCCCGGGTGGAGCATGGGGGCACGGGATTGTCCCGCAGCGAAGGAGCCATGTCATGACACAGCAGACCGCGACTGAGGCCATCGCCACCATCGGCATCGACCTGGGCAAGACCACCTTCCACCTGATCGGCATGGATGCCCGCGGCAGGATCGTGCTGCGCCGGAAGGTCTCGCGCGGGCAGCTGCTGCCCTGCCTGGCCAATGTGCCGGCCTGCCTGATCGGCATGGAGGCTTGCGCAGGCGCCCATCACGTCGGGCGTCAGCTCGCCGCTCTGGGCCATGACGTCCACCTGCTGCCGGCCCAGTATGTCAAACCGTTTCTCAAGGGGCACAAGAACGATTACCGCGATGCCGAGGCCATCGCCGAGGCGGCGCAACGGCCCACCATGCGCCCGGTGCCCCTGAAGTCGGCGGAGCAGCTCGATCTGCAAGCTCTCCACCGGGTGCGGCAGCGGCTGATCGGGCAACGCACGGCTGTCATCAACCAGATCCGCGGCTTCCTGCTCGAATGCGGCGTCCCAGTGAGAAAGGGGCCTGCCGGCTTGCGCGAGGCCCTACCCACCCTTTTGGCCCACCGCACGGACGTGCTCTCGCCGCGCATGATCCACCTGATCGAGGATCTGGCGGGGGATTGGCGGCACCTCGAGGAGCGGATCGAGACGCTGACCCGGGACATCACGGCCCTGGCCCGGCAGGATGGGGGCTGCCGCCGGCTGATGGGCATCCCAGGCGTCGGCGTGATTACTGCCAGCGCCATGGTGGCGGCGGTGGGAACCGGAGCCGCCTTTGCCAAGGGGCGTGACTTTGCCGCCTGGCTCGGTTTGGTGCCCAAGCAGATCTCGACTGGCAATCGCACCATCCTGGGTGGTCTCTCCAAGCGTGGGAACCGCTACTTGCGCACGCTGTTTGTCAGCGGCGCACAAGTTCTCCTGCAACACCCAG
>NZ_VOSK01000861.1 GCF_009296175.1 Microvirga tunisiensis
CTGCCAGATCGGGGTGTTTGCGGCCTATGTGTCGGACAAGGGCTGCGCCTTCATTGATCGTCAGTTGTATCTGCCGCAGGACTGGACGAACAAGCCCGAGCGACGCACCGCCGCCCATGTGCCTGACAGCATCCGCTTCGTCACCAAACCGGAGATCGCCGCACAGATGATCGAGCGGGCGATTGCGGCCAACGTGCCGTTCGACTGGGTCGCTGCCGACACGATCTATGGTGTCGGTAAAGTGGAGATGCAACTGCGCCGGGCTGGCAAGGGCTATGTGCTGGGCGCACATGCCACCGATCAGTTCTCGTCCTGGATCGACAAACCCGAAGTGGCCGGCACGGCCGAGAAGATTGCGCAGGCTCTTGCGCCCGAGGCTTGGACGCGCCTGTCGGCGGGCGACGGCACGAAGGGAGCACGCCTGTACGACTGGGCTTATCTCGAACTCGCTGATCTTGAGGCGGAGGAGTACAACGACAACCTCACCGGCCTGTGGACGCGTGGCCTGCTGATCCGACGCAGCCTCAGTGATGAGGACCTGGCGTTCTTCTCGACCTGGTGTCCGGCCGGCACGCCGATCGACACGCTGGTGCGGGTGGAGGGCCAACGCTGGGCGATTGAGGATGCCTTCGAGACCGCCAAGACGGAGCTGGGGCTGACGCACAATGAGACGCGCTCGTGGCACGGCTGGCATCGGCATGTGTCGCTGGTGATGCTGGCCTTGGCCATGATGGCGGTGGTGCGCGAGCGCGCCAACCGCTTCACCTCACCCCAAAAAAGTCGAGACGAAGCCAGGCTGCAGCGTTGGTACGCTGGTCTGTCCAGGAAATCCGCCGCGTCGCCACACGCCTCCAGCAACGCCGGATCGAGCCTGCCTTTGTCATCGCCTGGTCTGCTTGGCGACGCGCGCATCAGGCGATGGCACAAACCTCACATCGCAAGCGGAGGGCGCAACTGTAATG
>NZ_VOSK01000862.1 GCF_009296175.1 Microvirga tunisiensis
GACCACGCTGAGCAGGGAACCGCTTGCCGTGGCAAGGCCGCCCCAGAGAAGGTGGCGTCGGTCGAGGGTCTCTTGCAGCCAGCGACGCATGGCGCATGTCCTTGTCGCTCTTGCGAAGCATTTGCAAGATATGCGCGATTTTCTGCTCAACTCAAGAGATTAGCTGTGCAATGGGTATCCATAATCGTGAGCGTTCTGCTGCCTTAACCCAGAGCGCCAGATCTCTCGCCTCACCGAATGGATTACCGATCCGTTCTACTTAGCGCTCAATCAGGAGCGGATCTTGGGCTAACCCCTGACCCTCCGGATTACACTGCCGAGGTTAACGCACCAGTGCCGTTGGACCCAAGTCTTGCACTGGACCCATTCTACCCCCACATGTCGATGATCGGGGTCCGGGCCCCTCTGGCAGTCCTCTCTAGGCTGCGATGTCGGACTCTCTCACCTGAGGAGCAGCTTAAGGTGCGCTCCGCATCTGGGAGACCACTGTGGCGTCCTACTCTTACACATCCTCTCTCCACGGCATTTCATCTCGCGCCGGTGACACGCGTTCACGGCTGGATACGCTGGCACGGTTTCTCGACAGCGCGGTCCGCGTGCCAGGAACCAGCATCCGCTTCGGCGCCGACGCGCTGATGAACCTGATCCCAGGTGTCGGGATGCCGACCTCGAAGGGTATGTCGGCCTACCTGATCTGGGAGGCACGGCGCCTCGGTGCGCCGACCGGGACGCTCCTGCGCATGGTTGGCAATATCGGTGTCGACTTCGTGATCAGCGCGGTTCCGCTCGTGGGCTGGATTGGCGACGTATTCTACCGCTCAAATCTGCGCAACATGGCGCTGCTGCGTGATCACCTCGACCGAGTCCATCCGGGGCCGAACATCTTCCAGAGATGACAGTGCTCAGGGAAAGGATTGGGGCCGGCTGCTGCCCTCATATCTCAGCCAGAACTCT
>NZ_VOSK01000863.1 GCF_009296175.1 Microvirga tunisiensis
GTGCTTTGGCTCCGACATCATCCAGTCCGAGTTGTGTTGCCTTTCCGGCGGACCCATCACCCGCCGAGGATCGCACGTTGAACGAGGAGGAACGCACAATGGCCCGCAATCCGATGACCCCCTTCCGTCCCGGTGGCGGAATGCTCCCTGGTGATCCCGTCCTCTCGCTCCATCGCGAGATGAACCGCCTGTTTGACGATGTCTTCCGCGGGGCTGGCTTGCCCGCCGCGACCGGCAGCCAGGGCCAAGGCGATGTCGGCAACTTCGTCAACACCAGCATCAACGTGTCGGAGACGGAGAAAGAGATCCGCATCACCGCGGAACTGCCCGGCGTCACAGAGCAGGACATCGATGTCAGCCTCGATGACGATGTGCTCACCATCCGGGGTGAGAAGAGATTCGAGCGTACGGACGAGAAGGAGAACTTCCACTTTGTGGAGCGCTCCTACGGCACCTTCCAGCGCTCGCTGCGGCTGCCCTTCCCCATCGATCCGGACCAGGTGCAGGCGCGTTTCGAGAATGGCGTGCTGACCGTGACGGTGCCCAAGACCGGACGACAGGAGCGCTCGCGCCGCATCCAGGTGCAGGGTCGTGGTGCCGGGGGTCCCGGCAGCCAGAGCAATCAAGGTGCTCAGGACGCTTCCGGCGGCACCGGCACTGAAGGCGAGGATCGAGGGAAGGCCGGCGCCTCGGACCGGTCTAGCGACACAAGATCCGGATGAGCCAGTCGCCCGTGCGCCATCCCTGGCGCATGGGCTGCTCCACATCCGCTTAACCTGACCGGGACCACGATTGTCACCATCCTGATGGTGTTCCTGATCCAGAACACGCAGAACCGCGACGGTGAGCGATCGAGACCAAGGTGGGCGGATTAGGTCCGCGATGGCGCCTGGAGTTCCAGGTCTGGCAGCTTTCGGCTGTTGTGGCCGACCAAGCGCCCTGCTGGCG
>NZ_VOSK01000864.1 GCF_009296175.1 Microvirga tunisiensis
TGCGGATGAAGGGAGTGCATCACGTCCTCCTGCGGTGAGAAGCTCGGCGTCGCAGGCCGTCAAAGCGCCAAGTGTACTCCTCAATGGCGTAACGCACCCGATCCCAACAACGTTCCGCCACCAAACAGGTTAGTCCGATTCTGCAGGCCGCACCTTAGATCGAAAAAATCCCTAATGCCCTGTGATCGGCAGTCAGGTCAGCCTCGTGCAAGGTTGGAGGCTTAAACGCCTCTTTACCATATTCGCCTGGAGACTCCTGTGACGGCACCTGTCTATCTGTTCGATTTGGCATCGCGACAGGCTCAGTGGCTAGCCGCTCGCCAAACGACAATTTCCGGAAACGTCGCCAACGCCAACACCCCCGGCTATCGGGCCAGGGATGTGGAGCCTTTCGCCGACGTTCTGGACAAAACCAAGCTGACCATGGCTGCGACGAATGACGGTCATATCGGCTTCGCCCCGTCGAGAGCCGAGGCGAGCAAGGTCAAAAAAGCGGATAGTTGGGACACGGTGTATTCCAAGAACTCCGTCAGCCTTGAACAGGAACTCATCAAGTCCGGTGAAGTCAACCGGCAGCATTCCTTGAACACAAGCATCGTCAAGTCATTCCACCGGATGCTGATGTCGAGCGTGAGGACTTCGTAATGATCGATCCCTTAGTTGCATCCAGCAAGCTGTCGAGTTCCGGTCTGGAGGCTCAATCAGCCCGCCTCCGGGTCATTTCGGAGAACGTCGCGAATGCGCAATCGACGGGCCGCACGCCCGGTTCCGATCCATATGTAGCGCGACGCGCGAATGTGTGAGTAAGGCGACGGCCAGATTTACGAGATGTCGCCTCCGGTTGAAGTCGACCTACCGTGTCACGGGACGACACGGAGGAGCGCATGAGCCGGCTCGATCAGGAGGCTCGCATGACTATCAAGGCATTGGCGGCGCGGGGAG
>NZ_VOSK01000865.1 GCF_009296175.1 Microvirga tunisiensis
GCTCCCCGTGGGCTGGCGGTGCGCATCAGCGCCGTGCACATGTGCAAGACCCAGCGCGGCGTGCGCGCCAGCCACCGCAGCCGCATGGTCAACACCTACTACTGGGGCGACATGGCCCAGGATGCTGAGCTCAAGCGCGAGTTCCTGCAGGAATGCACCGCCCTCGACCGTGCAGGTTCAGCGTAGGCCTGCCGCACCCGAGTGAACCAGCCCAACCGATCCTACTGAGACTCCTGAACCATGCGCTCAACCCGTGATCGTGTCTGTCATGCCATCAGCTTTGAGCTCGGCGGCCTTGTTCTTGTGTCACCACTCGGCGCGTGGGCCTTTGATCTGCCGCTGGCTGATATCACCGTGGTCAGGATAGCCTGTGCCATCATCGCAACGGTTTGGACGTACGCCTACAATTTAGCTTTCGACGCTGTCCTGCAGCGTCTGAGCGGGGAAACTGAGAAGAGCATCCCCATGCGCGTCTTGCAGGCGGTCCTGTTTGAGGCTGGGTTCTTGGCCATGCTGACGCCGCTCATGGCATGGTATCTCGGCATAAGCCTTGTCCAAACCCTCCTCATGGATGTGGCGTTCGCCTTGGTCTACGTCCTGTACGCGTTCGTGTTCAACTGGGCTTACGATTGTATTTTTACGACATCTGCATGGCAGGGGCCGGCGAGCTCAAAGCCGAGTTCCTACAGGAATGCGCCACGGTGGATGGTCGGATGGATGAAGGGCAAGCCAGCCTGAGATGGCATGGCAGAGGTCACGCCACCTGACAGGCCTTGCTGGCGCGCTAGGCTGCGAGGCTGGCACTCGTCGGAGCTTCACCGCGATAGATGCAGCCTTCCGATGAACCGGACATGCCGCGCTTGAGCTCGACCTCTTCGAGGTTGGGGAAGCGGGCCTTCACGAGCCTCCAGATATACGTGGTGACGTTCTCCAGCGAG
>NZ_VOSK01000866.1 GCF_009296175.1 Microvirga tunisiensis
GCTTCAGATCGGCGTTCGACAGGCCATCAAGATCCGGGGCCGGTGACATGCAGGGGATTGAATCAGAATTGTCGCTGCGCCGGAACCCCGACCCGCCAGCTCAGCCCGGACTTTTGCCAATGTTACGATTTCCTGTCGCCCGAGGCGCTTGGCGGATTGTCCGTCGAGGAGCGGATGCGGATGTGGCAGGGCGCCTTCACGCAGCCGAATCTGCAGGCAAGGCTTCTTGTCGCTGAAACGGGTGAGGGCAAGATCGTCGGCTTCGCATGCGGTGGGCCGATCCGGCGCGAGGGCGTCGACGTTCTCGGCACCGACACCGAGATCTTCGCGATCTATCTGCTCGACAAGGTCAAGCGCCGGGGCGTCGGCCGCCGGCTCATGCGCGGTGTTCTCGATCACCTCGCTGCCCAGGGCTTCCGTTCTGTAGGTCTCTGGGTGTTGAAGGAGAACCTCCCGGCCCGTCGCTTCTACGAGGCGTTGGGCGGAACGCCTGGGGCCGAGCAATCCTTCGACCTGCGCGGCCACATGGTTGTCGAGGTCGCCTATCGCTTCGAGCTGACGCCGCTGCTTTAGGGACGCCGTCGCCGCCATGTCATCCCGGTGGTCAGCAGGCCGGGATGGGAATCGGTCCGGAGCCTCGGCGCTATGGATGCTCTTCCCCTGCGAGGGCTTTCTCCTTCTCCGGCCGGGCATGACACTGTCCCCGTTCATACTGTCCTTGGTCACACTCTCCTTTGTCCTGCTCCCCGTCCTGGCCGTCCCCGGGCTCGATCCGGGGATCGGTCCGGGCCATCCCGCTTTCAGACCCCTCGCCCTCATCCTGAGGAGCAGCCGTGAGGCTGCGTCTCGAAGGAGGGTCCGGAAGAGCCCTGAACTCCTCCTTCGAGACGCCGCTTGTCGCGGCTCCTCAGGATGAGGCCGAGCGAGACGGTCGGG
>NZ_VOSK01000867.1 GCF_009296175.1 Microvirga tunisiensis
GCAAGGGACCATCACGCTGCGCAACGGACAGGCTCCGCGCGCTGGCCCCTTGCTCCTGTCGCGCCAGAAGGCGTATCACCTGCCGAGGCTCTAACAGCGGCTGGATGAAACTTCAGTGGCAGGTCAGTACGGCTTCCAGTATTGGTTCAGTTTTTCATTAACCAGATTCATATACTGAGAGTCGTCCCTCAGCTTTTTCCAGACAGCGCCCGCATAGTTTGCCAGAACAAAGTCTACGGCGAGGATTCCATCCATCGGCGGATGCATCAATCGAGGAGGGTCAATCAAAAATGTCTTTCCAAGTCTATCTCCAATAGGATGCATTTTTGCCCCGCCATATTGGAAGTGATATAGCGGATGGACATCCACCGTTTCGTCAGGGACATCCTTTGTGAGGTCGACAATATGACGGTCGAAATGCCATGAGGCCTTTAACTCGACGCCGTCTCTATCGATTACATACTTCTCGATGTTTATCTCCAAGTCCTTGAACTGGTCATCGACGTCAGCATCAAAGGAGCCGTTTAGGCTGATGCTCAGTTCTATTCGCAAATTGCGTGTTTTTGCAGGAAGGGATTTTCGAGGATCCGATAACTCAAATCTTAGATTTGAGATGTCATATCCCCACGAGTTCGCACCATAGTGTGCCGGTTTCGAGCACTGCTCTGCCGCACTATTGAGAGGACCAATATCAGCACAGACTTGTTTTTTAGTGAGGATACTACCCAGTTGTCTAAGTGCAGTTGCGGCCTTCTTTCTTTCCGCATCGTAGTTCTTCTTAGCCATTGCGAAGCCCAGATATTAAGTCGTCGGCCCTGAAATAACCCACAACTGATTGAGGCTGAAGGATTCTTTGTCTTCGCGAAGCATCGTAAAATGCCAGCTTCTGGGAAGTGACCCCCCAAAAGCTGGTGTTTTGCCATGGGACCCAAGCC
>NZ_VOSK01000868.1 GCF_009296175.1 Microvirga tunisiensis
TGGTAGAGGAAGCGGTAGGAGCCGAAGTCGCCCATATCCATGTCGCCCTCCTGCCGCCAGCCAAAGTGCCGGGTGTAGAAGGCGACCGACCGATCCTGGTCGCTGGCCTGCAACTCGTTCCAGCGGACGTGCTGCGGACGATCGACGGAGAAGACGTCGCTCTCCACGTCAGGCCGACCGGCGGGCGCGGTTGGTGTCATCAGGTAGAAGGGCGCGCCGTCGGGATCGGTCACCATGGCAATGCGCCCGACGCCGCGAATGTCGTGGCCCGGCATCAGCGTCCGCCCACCGTCCTCCTCGACCCGGGCGACCGCCGCATCGACATCGGGGACGCCGAGGTAGCCGAGCCAGCACGGCCGCGCGCCATGCCCCTGCATCTCCTCGGTCAGCCGCAACACCCCGCCGCTGTTGCCGCCATCGCTTCGGGAAATCATCCGGTAGTCCATCTCGCCGGACGGCTGCGCCTCAATGGTCCAGCCCGCGACAACCGCGTCATAGAAGCGCTTGGACCCGGCCGGGTCAGGGGTCATCAGCTCATACCAGATGAAGCTGCCCGCAGGATTGGCCATCGTGTCTACTCCGCCGCCGTGTCAAGGATCGGGCGGAAGCCGCCCCAGAACATGCGCTTGCCGTCGAAGGGCATCGGAGTGCTCTGCTCAGGATCCTCTGCCATCATCCTGGCCCAGCCCGCATCCCGGGTCGCCTTGTCGGGCCACTGAATGTAGGAATAGACGACCTCTTCCCCGTCCTCGGCCCGCACGGCGCGCCGGTAGTCGGTCACTTCGCCGTTCGGCACGTCGTCGCCCCAGGCCTCGAGCACCCGGACCGCACCATACTCCTTAAACTTGCCGGCCATACGCTGGGCCAAAGCCAGGTAGTCCGCCTTCTTCTCCGACGGGACCGGCACGATGAAGCCATCGGTGTAGCCGGC
>NZ_VOSK01000086.1 GCF_009296175.1 Microvirga tunisiensis
CAGGCGCCCACCGTCGAAAGCAGCGGTGATCTTCTTGCGGCCAACGGCTGGAAACGGGAAGGTGGCAGGTGTATCGTCCGGCATGGCGAGTGTGGCACAGGGCAATTGGTGGCAGGGATTAGTCTCAACAACCAAATCCTACGCTGCTTCAAGTGCTTAAGCTACACTCGCCAGCCTTCATCAACCTTCCCATGCATAAGAACGGCTAGATGTCCAATCCCGAGACCACACCGTCGCGCGCCACGAGGGCAATTCGGATGCCAGCCCGTCTGACGAGCAGACGGCTTCGCCAAGTCTCCGCGAGCTTGCGGAAGATGGGCGTATCCGGCACCGCAGCGACCACGATATCGTCAGCCGAAACATCGAACAGAAGCGCTTGGCCGAGCGCCGTCGTGAGCAGAGGATACTCCGGACTTCCAGGTTTGTGGATGAGTGGGCCCTTTTTGCATTCGGCCACGACGCGGCGGCCGTCCACCGTGGCGACCACGTTGCCTTCGCCGGGCCGTGAGTGCACGCGGATGGTCTTGTCGCCACGCCGGTAAGCGCCAGTCCAGGCGTTCCGGCCCACCTGCGGCTCCTTGGTCTGCTCCCATCCAGTGCCAGCCATGAAGCGTCCGATGTCGAAGATGACCGCGTCGCCGACCTTGATGCTGGCCCCGTCGATCGCGACGCTGGCCATCGTTCCCGATCCGAGAAGCGACAGGATGAACTCGGCGAGCCGCAGGGCCACCTCGGCCTCCGGCATTCGGTCGTCAGGTAATCCGAGCTCTGACAGCACTTGGTTGTTCATGAACTCGGAAATCGCGGTGGTCGGCTTGTCCATCATCCCTCGGCTATGCCAGCCTCTGCACGATTTGAAAACTACCGCGACTGTAACTGTACGAAAGGCAATGCCCCGCCGGAGGATCCTGCCCGTGTGCAATCTCTATTCCAGCTACACCACCCAGGAGGCCATGCGCCGGGCCTTCGAGGTCGCCCGCGACAGCGCCGGCAACGTGCCGCCCCTGCCCGCGATCTTCCCGGACCAGATGGTTCCCGTGGTGCGCACGGTCGACGGCGAGCGCGAGCTGATCCGGATGCGCTGGGGCTTCCCGCCGCCGCCGAAGGTCGGCACACAGCCTGTGACGAACGTGCGCAATGTGGCGTCGCCCTTCTGGCGCGCCTGGCTCAAGCCGCAGTGCCGCTGCCTCGTGCCGCTCACCAGCTTCAGAGTACAAGGACACCAAGCCGCGCAAGACGCCGGTGTGGTTCGCCCTGAACAAGGACCGCCCTCTCGCCGCCTTCGCAGGGATCTGGCGGCCGTGGACGGGTGTGCGCGGCACCAAGGCCGAGCCCGTCGAGGGCGAGCACCTGCTCTATTCGTTCCTTACCTCGGAACCGAACGGCGTCGTCGGACCGATCCACCCGAAGGCCATGCCGGTGATCCTCACTACGCCTGAGGAGTACGAGACCTGGCTCACCGCACCGGCGGAAGTCGCGCTCAAGCTGCAGCGGCCGCTGCCCGACAACATGCTCGAGATCGTGGCCGAAGGCGCAAGGTCGGACCAACCCGAGGACGGCCAGGTCGCCGCCGGATCGCATGCCTAAGGAGATTGAATACGCCGTCGTCGGGCTGGTCACCGATGTTCTCGGAGCCTCCACGACATCGACGCCAAACTGGCTCGTGCGGCCCGGCCGGGCCGAGTGCGGCGAGCGCTGGCCTCTCGTCTGCGCGATCTATTCGGAGCTCACGGGGTTCAAGGTCCCCGACGAGATGCGCAAGGTCGAGCGCCGCACTGTGGATGCCGTCCTGGTCGTTCCGGGCTCGCCACCCCGCATACTCGAGGTTGACGAGAGGCAGCACTTCAACGACTACCGCGCGACGACGCTGCGGCGCTACAAAGATGACGTACCGCTCGCCTTCGACGCCGACCTCTGGATCGCGCGGTCTGACGCGAAGACCAAGCTCGAGGGCGGTGGCTTCGGCCGTCCCGTGCCGCCGCTGTTCCCTGGTGAGGGCGGCCGGCACCGCCAGCGTGCGTTCCGCGACGCCCTGACGGACATCCTCGCGCCGCGCCACGGCTTCGCGCCGACGCTACGGATCGCGGACTTCGAGGTGAAGGACTGGATCAACCTACCCGACCGGGTCGACAGGATGCGGCGCCTTCTCTCCACGCGTCTGTAAACACGAACTCGCCAGGTCCTGCGGGGCACTACTCCTGACTACGTTGCCGGCAAGCCGGCCCCGGCTCCCATGCCGCCGCCCTCCGAGAGACAGCCTCCCTGCCCTACTACATGGCGGTCGGCTACCGGTTACCGCGACTTTACCTCCGACTTCCCCTGCGCCTTCTCCTCGTCGAGAAGATGCCGCTTGGGCGCGGAACCGTGGTGCCCTATGAAACGATCCGCCGATGGGGCAGGAAGCGTAACGAGACTTTGGAACTGATCGACCGATGGCAATCGATATCGAGTATGGCGACCTTCCGATCAATACGCCCGAGCAGGACTTGTTCGGCGTCGACGCCTTCATGCGGGCGCTGGCCCGAAGCATTCTCGGAATGAAGGCGCCCCATGGCGTAGTGATCGCCCTCAATGGACCGTGGGGTTCCGGCAAGAGCAGTGCGATCAATATTCTCAAGCACCATCTCAACGACGCGGTTGAAGCAGGCCATCTGGAGGTTGTCAGCTTCAATCCCTGGTGGTTCCGCGGTGAGGAGGCGCTGGTGCTCGCCTTCTTCCGGGAGTTGTACGCCGCGACCAAACCCAGCCTCACGGCCAAAGCCAAGACGGCCCTGCCAAAACTTGGCGCCCGCCTCCTGAAGTCGGGAGGTGTCGTGGCACCGGCGGCGGACCTCCTCGGCGCCAGCGGTGCGGGCGCAGTTGCCTCGGGCGCGATGGAGTGGCTGAGCGGCCTTATCGAGGACAGCGACAGCGTCGAGAAGCTGCATGCAGAGTTAGCCGCGGCCCTGGCAGGACAGGCCAAGCGTTTCATCGTGCTGATCGATGACATTGACCGCCTTACACCCGAGGAGGCGCTTGCGATGTTCCGTCTGGTGAAGTCGGTTGGGCGGCTCCCGAATATCATCTACTTGCTCGCCTTCGACCGCATCCTGGCCGAGAAAGTCGTCGCCGAGCGCTTCCCATCCGAAGGGCCCCACTATCTGGAGAAGATCGTTCAGGCCTCCTTCGAGCTACCGGCGCCCAACGAGGCAGACCTGCACAAGCACACCCTATCGAAGATCTACGAGATCGCTGAAGTTCCGGACGAGCACTTGATCGTCCATGTCATGAACCTGTTCCACGAGGTGGTCGCTCCCGAAATCCGCACGCCCCGTGACTCGGTTCGCTTCATCAACGCTTTCTCCGTCACTTGGCCTGCCGTTGCCGGGGACGTCGATCTGGGAGACTTCCTCGCGCTGGAAGCCTTTCGCCTGTTCAGGCCGGCAATCTACCAAGCGATCCGCGCCAACAAGGACCTGATTTGCGGTCCGGCCGCGTCCGGATCGGGCCGGCCATCGATCACGCACGAGCAGCTTGATGGACGGCTTCTTTCCTCCGTGACGGACACTGCTCGCTTCCGCCGCGGGCTCATGAGGCTTTTCCCTAAGCTCGAAAGCACGTGGGGGAATGTCTACCACAGCGGGGACGCGCGTTGGGCCCGGCAACGGCGGGCATGTATCGCCACACACTTCCCCACGTATTTCCAGCTTTCCCTTCCCGACGACGTCATCCCGCGCCGTGAGATTGAAGAATTCCTGGCCCGTGCCGGCGACCCAGCGTGGATCCGCGAAGCGCTGCGGGCCGCAGTGCAGGAGATCCGACGGAACGGAAGCACGCGCGTCGCTCCGCTCCTGGACGCGCTGACGCTGCATGCGTCCGAGCTTCCGCTCGACAAGGTCGAGCCGCTGCTGGCCGGCGTCTTTGCAGCGGCCGACGACATCAATGTCGACGCCGATCAAGCGAAGGGGTTCGCCATCGGCAACAACAATCTTCGCGTCCACTGGCTGATGCGGGCGCTGCTGTTCGATCGCACCGATCTCGAACTGCGGTCGAAAATCCTGATGGCCGCGGCAAAGAGTGCGGCGCTCGGCTGGCTGGCTGATTTGGCGTCCTCGGCTTGGAGGGACTACCACCCGCGCGAGGGGAAGGAGCGCGAGGACGAGGCGAAGTACCTGGTCTCCGAGGCGAACGCCGAACGGTTGGTCGCGTCGGCACTGAAAGCCATCCGGCGCGCCGCGCGCGACGGCTCCTTGATCAACCATCCGGATTTGGCTTCGCTCCTTTATCGCTGGCGCGACTTTGCCGAAGATGACGGGAAGGCCGTCAAGCGCTGGACTGCGGCGCGGCTAAAGGACGATAATGCGGTTGTGCGCTTCGCTTCGGCTTTCACGTCTCACGCTTGGGGCCAGGGTATGGGTTTCAACGGCCTGGGCGACCTCGTCGCCAAGCGAAGTGATCGAGCCCAAGTGAGCAGCCTCCACAATATCATGGACCGTAATCGATTCCGGGCACGGGTCGAGGAATTAGCTGAAAGGCTGATCCCAAGTTCTCCGGAAGGCGCGATCGTCACGCGCTTCCTAGCGGCTTGGAAAGCACAGGAGATCCGTCCGGATTAGAGATATTCCCCGCCTGGTCAGTCTGCAAACAGCTTCGCGCCGCCCCTACGAAACCCCGTTGTTGCGGCGCACCCGTGGGCCGTGCGGACGCATTTAGCTGGGGATTCCGGCTTGGGAGACGCGGCTGTCCGTCCCGAACCGCTGGCGCGCCTCGTCCTCGCATTCGCGGCACACGGCGATCGGCATGGCGGCGACGCCGTGGTCCCGGCACCAGGCGAAGCGGTGGCGTCCATCGGCGAACGTGACCGTCCCGTCGGCTTCGAGGCAGACCTCCGGCATCCAGGTCTCGAGGCCGGCTACGAAGCGCTCGCCGGCGCGGGCGACACGCTCTTCCGAGCCGCCCTGCCCGCCGAAGGCGACGTAGTAGCTCCCGTCGCCGCGCCAAGCCTCGTCGAGGCGAGCGACGTCGATCCAGACGACGGGGTCGGACACGACGGACGGATCATGCGGGAGCTTGGGCAACCATTTAAGGTCGATGATTGATGACATAGGCGACGAGGTAGCCCATCGCGGGCCCAGCAGGCTACTGGAAATTGTGATCGACCTGACAGTCTTGCCACGCCTTTACGACGGTCAGGAGAGTTCCGGGCCGGGCTTCGGAAGCGTCGACCAGTACGATGCTATCATCTCGTCCGACCGGTCTTTGCCGGCGTCGTAGTTGTCCGCGGCGTGCTTGCGTGCATCCTACCTTCAAAATAGCTCCAACTTGCGCCCTTAGATCTTGAGACGTTTGAAGAATGCTTCATTGCGTAACCGGGCATCCTTCAAGACATACTTATAGCTAAGAGCCTGAATGAAGGCCTTGTACTCATCATTATAGCCATAGAAGCCTCCGCCACCGGGAAGGGGAACATTCACCTGGGCCATCTTCAGCCATCTCCGCAGGTTCGGAGTGATGTCAGCGATGATGTAGCAAAAGAACGGGGTCTGATCGTTGATCTCCTGGATCGCGGCACCGTCCTTGTCGACGACTTTACCGGCACGGAGTTCTTCAATGTACCCGTAGATTTGAGTGAATGGATTTTCGTCGTCGTTATAATCGTTCCGCACTGGCTTCTTGAATTCGACGATCACAACTGGCTGATCGGTGCCTGGGCGGTGATAGGCAGTCCTGCCACTAAACAGGAGAACGTCTGGTCGGTTGAGAGAGCCTCCCTCCTTCAGGATCTGTTTCATTTTTTTGTCGGATGCCCAATGCTCGTAGTAGGTCAGTTTGTCGTCGATGATCCAAAGGTTGTGATCATCGACGTGCACGTCCCCGTTCGTCACGCGCATCGGTACAACGAAATTATGAAGCGCTTCCTCGGCATGGTGCTTCATCGTTCCATCCGGCTTGTAACCCAAACGCCGTTGCAGCAGATCCAGAACGATCTTTCGCCGGACGGTATAATCGGCCAGCACCGAGAATTCTTGGGCCGATAAACGGCTCAGGATCTCCTCGACACCTTTCTCAATCGGATCCTCCGCCTCGGGATCCGATCGCTTTGAAATGGTTTCAACCTTCCGCTCGATGTCACGATTTTCGCGATAGTCGAAAAGGGCGAGCTGCTGGTAGATCTGCTCAGCCGTCTTGAAGTTTCGCGGAAGCTTTGTTTCGACGAAGGCTTTAGGATCGCTGATCAGATACGAGTACCTTGGATACTTCTTGATCACATTTCGCGTTAAGTCAGTCTGCTGCTGGATGACACGATCAATTTGCGGTGCGAGAACCTTCCTGATCTCGACCAACGCAGCACGTTTGACTTCATCAATCGCATCGTCATCCAAATCGAAGGCTGTTCGCTCAGAATTGACAGCTGCGTCGAACAATTCACCCGAGAGAACACCAGCGTATACATAATGGAAGCCATCCCGCTCCACGTATGTGCTAAGGCCAAGCGGCAATCCAATGTCGAATGACGTAACGACACGACCGTTTGCAGCGAAGTACAGCTTATGGGAGGCCTTGCCCTCCACAACGCCCCTTTCCAGTAAATTGTGATCCAACCGAAGCTTCTGCCCGTCAAAGACGCCGATTTCCAATGTCCCGAGCTCGATCTCCTTGGAGGCAAGGAACTCAACGAGGTTATGGCTTTCAGTATCGGTCTCGATGATGATCAGGGGGACATGATCCCCGACCAAGTAAGGCAAGAAATGCGCAACGACCTTTCTGATGATCGTATCGGCCTTCCTGGGCAGATGACGGGCATACTCCGCCTTCATGTTCCGTAGCTTGACTGTCGTGCCGACCTCAGAGCCGGACGCTTCTGTAACTGAGTAGTCCCGGATGGGCTCTTCATTGTCCAGAAGCAGCGCGAGACGACGTTCGAATGTCGTTCCATCCTTTCGAAACCGGCTTACAATTTCAGCACGTTCGAAGACCTTGAGCCAGGAAAGGCGTCCGACACCTTTGCCACCTCTGCGGACTTTGTGGCCGCTATCGTAGGTAAGGAAGGACTCAAAATTTTCACCATCCAGACCGATACCATTGTCGCGTATCTCTATGCTCGGTGCAGTCGTGTCGAAATCGAGTAGCGCAATAGTCGCCCGTCCTTTCACATGCCAGTCTGATCCGAACCTATCCTGAACCGCGTGGAGCGAATTGTAGATCGCCTCGAATATGGGGATTAGTACGTTCGAGGGGTTCGTCGGGCCCAACGCAAGATTGCGGACGCGCCGAACGAGATCTGGCCGTAAGGAGATAGTCTTGTTGGGCATATGATCCTGCAGGTTGAAGGCTCCTGGCCCGCTTGGTCCTCTTCAGAAACTAATGTCAGGAACCGAGAGGAGGCCGGAGCCTCAGCCAGGGGGCGTATCGAGTTGGCCGCGTAGGATCGTCGAAAAACAGATCAACTATCAAGGCAGGTGGGAGAGATCGCCAACAGCAGAATCGCACAGACTTGTCGGTACAGGACACCGCTTGGCGCTATATCAGTGTGGATCATGAGATGAGCGCTGAAGTTTTGGCCGGCGCGCTCTGGGCCGATCTCGCCCTGGAACAGGCCGAGAAGCCGTTGATGGGGTCAACCGCGTGGTGGCCTGGAACGAGCTTGTACCGGGAACCCGCATGCTGGCGCAGCGCACGCTCCGGCTCAGCGGGACTGTATGGGCAGGCCACCTCCCCGACGCTGCGCAATTGCGTAATTATATAAGGTATAAATTGATACCGACAGGGTCCTCCCCGCATCAGGGGCTTGTAATTTTGCACTTGTTTTCAAAAGCTTATCTTTAATTCCCCATGTGAGCGCGATCTGATTGGTGGCTCTCGGCATATTGGCGGCTCCGCAGGATGCGGTGGCCACATAACTCCGCAGCAGCCCTTGAATGTCAGAAAAAGATAGCATATTTTCTGACACATGAGTACGGCAGTCACCTCGGTTTCCGATCGGATTATGAAGCGTGCCCGCGTCGGCGGGCGCGGAAGCGTCTTCACGCCCAGTGACTTCTTGGACGTGGCCGGACGCGCGGCGGTCGACCAAGCCCTTTCCCGGTTGGCGAAGGGCGGCAAGCTCCGCCGCCTGGCGCGGGGCCTGTACGATTTCCCGAAGGTTCACCCAAAGCTCGGCCCGCTTTCCCCTGCTCCTGACGTCGTCGCCCAGGCACTGGCGCGGGAGACCGGATCTCAGGTGCAGATTGCCGGCGCGCGAGCCGCCAACGCGCTCGGCCTGTCGACGCAGGTTCCGGCCAAAAGCACATATCTGACCGATGGTCCGTCCCGCCGTGTTGTGCTGGGCAAGCGCGTCGTTGATCTGCGTCATGCATCGCCCAAGCATCTGATCGCTCCGGGCAGTCCGGCCGGCACCGTCGTTCAGGCCCTCCGTCATGTCGGGGCGGTCCGTGCGGCCGACGTTGCACGGATCGCTGCCCGCCAGCTGTCGGCGAACGATAAGAAGACGCTCGCCTCCACTGCCGTGCAAGCGCCCGCCTGGATGCGGCCGACGCTCGTCTCGATCGCCACCGCAAAGGCGGGCGAGATCGATGGATAAGGTTGCCATTCTCCCGGTTGGCGATCGCGCCGCGCTCTTCGGCGAGACAGGGGCGAGCCGGGGCGTGAGCAATCTTATCATCGAGAAGGACTTCTGGGTCTGCTGGACCTTGAAGCGGCTTTTCGAGTTGCACGACAACGGCGCTCCCACCTTGGTCTTCAAGGGCGGAACGTCCTTGTCCAAGGCATACGACGCCATCAGGCGTTTCTCGGAAGATATCGACCTCTCACTTGATCGCGCCGACCTTGGTTACACGGGCGAGCGGGATCCCGAGAAGGATGGGATCAGCAGGAAGCGGGCGGGTAAGCTGATCGAAGACTTGGTGGGCGACGTCGAAAGGCATATCGCGGAGAGCCTACTTCCGGCGCTGCACGCTGCCATCGTGCGTCATCTCGGCGAACCGGCCGACGGCGGATGGTCGATCGAGATCGACGCCCAAGACGCTCAGACGGTGAACTTCCACTACCCGGCTGCGCTCCCCCCGGCGGAGTACGCGGGTATGGCTTACATCACGCCGAGGGTGAAGCTTGAACTCGGCGCCCGCGGCGATCCCTGGCCCACCGAGAAGAAAGTCATTCGTCCTTATGCGGCGGAGGACTTCCCCGACTTCTTCGAGGATCCCGACTGCACCGTGACCGTGCTGTCGGCGCGGCGAACATTTTGGGAGAAGGCGACGGCGCTGCATGCCGAGGCCCATCGGCCGGCGGAGTCGCAGACCCCGCAATATTTCTCGCGGCACTATTACGACCTCGCCATGCTTCTCGACACCGAGGAGGGCAGAGCCGCCGCGGCTGATTTCGAGCTTCTTGAGCAGGTTGCCAAGCACAAGTCCGTCTTCTTCCGGTCGGGATGGGCGAGCTACGACACCGCGCAACCGGGCACCTTGCGTCTCATGCCGGCCGAGGCGCGGATCAAGGATCTGCGAGCCGACTATCGCGACATGGCCCCGATGATGTTCGACGACACGCCGCTGGCGTTCGATGAAGTCCTCGTCCGGGTCCGGAAGCTGCAGGACGCCGTCAACGCATCGTCCTCTGTCAACAGCTGACGAGGGTGCGCGGGTGGCCTTCTTTTCACAAGACCAGTTGGAGGCGATTGCCGACGCTCTCGGCGACACCACACATGGCCTGACCGCATCGGAAATTCAGCATCTCCTTGCCTCCAGCAAGATGACCGATTCGGGCCCCATCACGAAGCGCATTCGTATATCCAATGCCTTCGTAGAAAGCCAGAACACCAAAAGGAGCCGGACGAACGTTCTGGAGTTCATCCGCATAGCCATGAAGCCCGCGCGCTACAGCCGTCAACCAGGGCGCTACGAGCCGATGCGGGCGCTCCTGAACCAAGCCCTAGCCTTTGCCGGTCTCGTAGTCGACGAGGCAGGCAATCTCACATCGGCGGAAGCGGCCCGGACCCTGCCCGAGGCGCAACGCCGTGCGCGGGAGCTCAGGGCCGACCTTGAAGGCCGCGGGGTCCATCCGGATGTCCTGAAATTCTGCCAGGCCGAGCTCCTTGCCGACAATTACTTCCATGCGGTCCAGGAGGCTGTGAAAAGCGTCGCCGACAAGATGCGGGCGCGCACAGGACTAGCCGACGATGGGGCGGCACTGGTCGACAGGGTTCTCACTGGTGACCCACCGTTGCTCGCGATTAATCCTCGCAGCACGGCCAGCGAACGCAGCGAGCAGAGCGGATTCGCCAATCTCGTACGGGCACCTTCGGGATGTTCCGTAATCCGACCGCCCACGAGGCCCGAATCCATTGGACGATGTCGAAGGAAGACGCGGAAGACCTCCTGACGATCGTCTCGCTCATCCATCGCCGGCTCGACAGAGCGCATATGCCGTCCAGGGCCTAAGGAGAAAACCGACATGGGTCTAACAATGCCGAATGCGTGGCGCTTCGGGTCCCCAGGGAGCATGCCACCTGTCGCCGTGACCGCCTTCAACTCTCTCATCCATACGATCGCGAGCCAATCAGAGTCGTCGTGGGCGATATTCGAGCTGTTCAAGGCGAAGTTCAGCGGTGGTTGTTCCACAAGTTCGAGCGAGAGTTGGGCAATCAGCGATCTCCACTCGAAAATGTTCGAGGCGGCGAGCAATGCTCCCGCCTTCATCAACGCGTTTTGGGATGGTTGCGTGCAGGTGCAGTCCGAACATCCCGAGGTTGGGGTGCCAGATGCCGACGTTATCAATCGGATCCTCTACGAGCATGGAATCCCTTATGAGGTTCGTCCGCCGGCGCTGCTAGTCCGTCATCTCCAAACGCCGATCTCCGTTCAAGCTCCCGAGAAGACGGTGGGCGAGCGTGCCTACGCCCTGATCCACGCTTCACTTGACGAGGCCGATCGCCTTCTTCTCGAGCAGCGCCCGCGTCAGGCCGTTCAGGAAATTCTCTGGCTCCTCGAAACCGTGTCGACTGCCTTTCAGGGACAGGAGAGCGGGACCGGAACGGTAGAGGGGAAGTACTTCAATGAAATCGTGCGTGCGCTCCGCAACAACAACCGTGGCAGCGCACTTTCTGAGGCGCTCGGGTGGATGACCAAGATGCATGGCTTCCTGTCGTCTCCGGGTGGAGGTGGCGTCCGGCACGGGACGCGGCTGGCGTCCGATGTTTCACCGACGCTCAAGGAGGCACATCTCTACTGCAACCTGACACGAAGCTACATCAACTATCTCCTCGCCGAGTTAGCAGACCAATCGCGCCCTCGGTGACTCCTCAAGCGGCTAACGGCCTCCGCACTCCAGCCCTCCATGACCTCCTTCCGGCTCAGGCCGAAGAACGGCACGTGGTCCGGACCGCTCCTGAGATGGATCCCCGGATTCGCGCGCCGGGACCACTTGAACTTGGTCTTCTGGGGCTCCCCTGGATTCTTGGGCTTCGTCTTCGGTTTCGGTGTCTCGTCCTCGGGCGTCCTTGGGTGCGAATCGGCGTGGCATACGACCATGGCGGCCTTTAGGTCACAACTCCCCTACCCTGCGAGGCGGCTCGCTAGCGATTCGTGCGCTCGGCCGGGGACAACCCGCAGCCCTCCCTTGCGCATGGCCGCGTCTCCTCTAGCCTGACGGCATCACGCCCGCCCCTTTCGATTTGCATGACATCCGCCGACGAGTATCTCCGCACCATCTTGGCCCGCGAGGCGATCGCCACCGGACCGTACACGCCGGCGAACATCTTTCGCATTGAGGTGCTCCCTCTCCTGCGGGATTGGGCGGGCCACTACCTTGTCGATGCGACGCCAAGCGGCTCCTTTGCCAAGGGTACGGCGAACCGCTCCGGGACTGACATCGACATCTTCATCTCGCTCCACCACGAGACGCCGGGCACGCTCGGAGAGCTCTACAACAACCTCTTCGTATTCCTGCACCGGAAGGGGTTCAAGCCGCGCCGCCAGAACGTGTCCCTCGGGATCAGCGTCGGAGACTTCGACGTCGACCTGGTCCCGGCGCGGCGCTGGAACCAGATTTCGGAGGACCACAGCCTCTACCGCCGCAAGGCCGGTAACTGGACGAAGACGAACGTCGCCCGGCACGTCGCCATCGTGTCAGGCTCCGGCCGCCAAGACGAGATCAGGATCCTCAAGCTCTGGCGCGACTAGCGCAAGATCGACTTCCCGTCGCTCTATCTGGAGCTGACGGTCATCGAAGCCCTGCGGCCGGTCTCCTACGGCACCCTGAGCCGGAGCGTCGCCGCGTGCCTGACCTACCTGAGCGAGCAATTCGCGCGCGCCCGGGTGCTCGACCCCTCCAACACCAACAACGTGCTCTCGGACGAGATGACCATCACCGACAAAACAAGGATCCAGATCGCGGCGAAGCAGTCGCTTGTAGGCGCATGGGAGGCCTTGGTGCGATGACCGAGTGGAACCTCGCCAACATCCTGCGCGGCCTGCACACCGAGATCCACCGCAAGCTCGAACACTCGCGGGAGCTCTTCGGCCATCCAGTCTTGAAGGGCGACGCCTCGGAGAACGTATGGATCGAGCTGCTCGGGAGCTACCTGCCCAAGCGCTACAGCGTCTCGAGAGCGACTGTGGTCGACAGCAACGGCCAGTTCAGCCAGCAGATCGATGTCGTGGTCTTCGACCGGCAGTATACGCCCTTCATCCTGACCTACCAGAACCAGACCGTCATCCCGGCCGAGGGCGTCTACGCGGTCTTCGAGGCCAAGCAGACGATCGATACGAAGAATGTCGCCTATGCCCAGGAGAAGGCAGCGAGCGTGCGCGGGCTCCACCGCACCAGCCTGCCAGTGCCTCACGTGAGCGGCGTCGCCAAGCCGAAGGAGCCACCGCGCATCCTTGCCGGTCTGCTCACGTTCGAGAGCTCATGGAAAGATCCGTTTGGGCCACCGCTCTCTCAGGCGCTCGCCTCCGGCGATGCTGGCGGGACGCTCGACCTCGGATGCGTGGCCGCGCACGGCCATTTCAGCCGCTGCGAGGACGGCTCCTACGCCCTCACGCCGGAGGGCAAGCCGGCGACGGCCTTCCTGTTCGAACTCATCGCCCGGCTCCAGGCGAGCGCCACCGTACCGATGATCGATATGCGCGCCTACGCGAAGTGGCTGGCGGATTGAGGGGCTCGCGATGTCATCCAGAGACGCCAACATCATCAAGTTACTTCTCGGAGGGATCCTCCTGGTCCTCCTGTTCGGCCGCGACGCGGTCCTGGGATCGATGCAGACTGGCCTCTGGGTCCTGGCTGGCTTTGGGATCCTGCTTGTCGTCGGCTGGATCGCCTGGGCGTTCGGGAAGGCATTCTTCTACGACGTCCCGAAGGAATACATCGATGACCTGAAAAAGGAGAAGGCCGAGGGCCGACCCTGGCTCTTCGGGGTGTTTTTCGGCATCGGCCTGCCGTTCGGCATGGCATGGATCGCCGGCCTCCTGCTCCACAAGTGGAAGCTGGCCGACATCCGCGAGTACACCGAGCCGGCCGGCTACGTCTGGTACGTCCTGGCTCCTATCGCCCTGGGACTCTACCTGTGGGACGGGCTGAAGCGCCACTACCGCGAGATCCCAGGCGAGGTCGCGGCCCTCTCCAAGGCGTTCCTCAGGAAGTGGGGTTACGTCGCGGTCAGCCCGGTTCTCGCGCCGATCGGTCGGATCCAAGAGTACAAGGCGCAGCGGGCGGCCGGCACGTTCCGCGGCTATACGTACGCGACGTTCGACATTGTGATGACGATTATCGTGTCGATCTTCCTCTGAATCGTCGCGGTGGTCCTACCGCTGATTTTCGCGGCAATCCTATACAATGAGGGCTGGTAGCGGACGAAGTCGCTAACCTCGCTGGATCCATCGTTGGAAACGAACGGTGCCGCACAGAGCCGCGGAATCCGACATAACGCCTGCACCGAATGCTATAAACCGGTATGGTGATCGCGCTATCCTGCGCCAGTCTCGCTGATAATCCGTTTTGTAAGGAGAGTAGTAGTCTGCATGGGACCGACAAGAAGCTTGTTCAACCCTATCAAACCCAAGAAGGCCCTTCACCCGTCTTTCCAACAGATCGTGGACTCCCCCGCAATCGGTCGACCCGTCGCATTATGACCGATGCCTATGCCCGGTTTACCGACCGTGACGGCAATTTCATCGAACAATTTCAAACGACCGGCTTCAACAATCGTACATTTGAGCTCTACATAAGTGAGCTGCTTCACTCGGGAGGCTTCACGGTAATTGGATCAGAGCCACATCCAGACTTCGCGGCTGAGAAGAATGGCTCGCGAATATTCATTGAGTGTACGACGGCAAATCGATCAGATCCAGGAGACGGGATCATCCGGCCGTATCGCCCAGTAAATGATGTAGACGCTGTCCTCAAGTTCTCAAAGAGCGTGCCGAGAACGAGGTTCCGATCCGCATCGGCGGCGCTTTGCGCAATAAGCTACGTCATCGGATCGGCAAGCGGGATCCGAAGGCCTATTGGGAGTTGCCGCATGTCGAAGGCTATCCACTGATCCTTGCAGTCGAGGCGTTCCACGAGGATGGATCCCTTGGCTTTTCCAGCTCCTCAACCGCCAATTACCTCTATGGGATCCGTCACACGCCGTCCTGGGATGATGCCGGGAACCTTGTGGTGGTTTCTGAGGATGTGGCGCAGCATGAATATGGCGGCAAGGTCATCCCATCTGGATTCTTCAACCTACCAGAGACGGAATACATCTCCGCTGTCCTTTGGACAAATGCTGGCACCGTTCCAAAATTCACGAGAATGGCGCTGGCAGGCCCCTATCCTGATCCCGATGTCACCATGCTCCGCTTCGGCAGCATGTATGATCCCGATCCAAACGCACACGCGCCGTTGCCGTTCGCATACATCGTCGGTGATCCTGGCACACCTGATGAAACGTGGGGGCAGGAGGCAATTCTTTTCCATAATCCCAAGGCAAAATACCCGATCCCTCTCGACCTCTTCGAGACATTCACTGAGGGCAGGATTGAGAGTGGTCAATACCTGGACATCATGAAAGGTGGTTTTGTCCCGTTCATGTCCATGTCTCACCTCATTGATGGCCGAGGCCACCGTCAGGCCGCTATGTCGTTCGGAGACGCGGCATTCGAGGTGCTAGAGCGAACGTACGCCCGCCAGGACGCTCGCATGTGAGGGGAAGCAAAGGATGTCCTGCCGGGCGACGAAATGCTTCTACGTCTATGAGTATCGTGACGCGGCTACGGGGAAGCCCCTTTACATTGGGAAAGGTAGTGGTCCCCGCGCGTGGGATCACCTGAACATGGCGTTGATTGGGGAACACTGCTATACGCCACCCCGCTTTCGGCAGTATCTTGATGATGCCTTGCGAGCTGGGACACTTCCCAAGGACCTCGCCCCGCACATCATCAGCTGCTACGACGACGATACACAAGCATATGCTGCGGAAAGCGCGCGGATCGAACAGATCGGACTGAAGAACCTCCTCAACCTTTCTCGTGGGCGTGAGAAAGGCGCTCCCCACCATCCGCACTCCTGTGATCCCGCAATCTGCCCGGTGCACAAAGCTCGGATTTCACAAATTACGGACGAGCGCATCGTGGGGCACTTCGCGCGTTGGGACTTTGATGGCACTTGGGCGAACTATCCTGCCGTCATCGGACCGAAAGCCTTCGCGTCTCTCCGCGAGGATGCAAAGTATGATGGCTGCACCACCCATGGTCACGCCCTCGCGTGGGCGACGTACCGATTGTGCATGGCGTTGCGCCATGAAAGCTGGGATCGGTCAGCGGCGCAAATGTACGCCGGCTTCTTCTGTCAGCTTGTGGAGGCTGCCGGGGTCGTCATCGAATCAAACTCTGGTGATCTCGTTCGATACCACCGGCTGCCGGGTCCTCCTCACATTATCGCTGACGTGATGAAAGCCTGCAAACACGATCGACCCGATCGTCGAAGGCCACGGGACGGCTTCATCGCCACCGTCGCGTCGAAGATCGAAAGCCTCGCGCAGGCCACTTTCTAAGCGTCGCCTTCCTTCGCGCAGGGCCCTCATGTCTCAGCGGCTCAGACACTCCCCACAAGGACGGATGCCACGTCGCGCTCGAGACCGGCACAACTTTCTGAGGCTCGTCCGCGGCAGGGACAGGCTAGTGAAGGCTTAGAAAACCGCGCCGGTGAAGGCGATCCACTCAATCATCGAGGTCCTCCACGCGGTACGGTCCGTGGACGATGCGATGACGGGGGATTTCGACGGCTGCCACCTCCTTCACGGTGCGAACGTTCCTGCGCCGGAGCGCAAGCCAGGCATCCCGGTCCACAGCTCCCCGGCTGCTACGAGGATCCCGAGGAGCCGCGCCATAGCCTGCCCCGGATCCTCGAGATGTTGCAGGACGTGATTTCCGCCGCCTCCGGTGGACTAACGGGCCCGATGTCACATCATCCGCCTGCGCCGCATGGCGAGCAGCTCGACCTCGAGGTTGATCTTACCCGATTTCACCATCCGGACGAATGCGCGGAAGTAGCCGCCAGGGTTGCGGATCTTCTGCGTGCCGCTCGACACGTCATCATCGTAGAGCTGCAGCACGTAGATCACCGCCGTGGCTGCCCCCACGGGTCCGATTTCAGCCACGGCCTCATTCCAGGCGCTCTCGTGCGCGCCGAGCGAGGCCCGCAGGTACCGCCCTGCCCCGACGAGGTCGTCGATGGTGCGGATCGATTTCCCGTAATCGGTGACTGTGGGGCAAGCCTCAACGATCAATGCCGGTGATAGGTGCTCCGCCGGGCGTTCTTTTAGCAGAACCGCCTCAGCTTTCCCCGGAAAGCCCTTTGTACAAGTCTTACTAGGAGATCCGTTGTTTGATTCTTTGTGGCGGCGGTTTCCGCCCCCATTGCCCGCCTTGTAGAACGCTTCCTCGCACGCATTCCTCAGGGTTTGCCACCGCTCCAGGATGCTGTCGGGCAGAGCTTGTGAACTCCGCAGCGGCGTCCTTCCTTTGAGCGCCTCCACCTGATCCTCCAAATCGGAGCGGTCGAGATCGGGGAAGTGGTGCGCCAGCGCGTTGAGCGCCTCTTCGGCGGCCCGCCGGCAGATCGTCACCTCGTCAAAGGCGCGCTTCCGCACCTCGCGGAGCTGCTTCTGCTCCACGATGCGTTGGGCCCACTCCCCTCGCCTCGCGTAGACCGGCGTCAGGTCGAAGCCGAACGCGTCGACGATCTCGCCGGCCAGGTCCTTGACGGCGTAGCGCTTGCCGTTGGGCGAGTCCTTCGGCACGACGAGCTGCAGGTCGATGAGCTTGCGGATGCAAGCGCGCAGCGCGCGCTCCGACAAGCCCGTGCGCTTCATCAGGTAGTCGTTGGACGGCCAGACCAGGATCCGGTCCCATTCCTGCTCGCCCCAGCTGGCGACGAGCTCGGACAGGACGGTGCGCAAGCCGGTCCGGAGGCACAGGGCCTCGGCCGCCTGGCGCACAGCCGCCGACAGTTCCTTACGCGTCACAGTGCGCCCGTTTTCGAGCGCGAGTTCTCTTGCGGCCAGGGCGGCATGTCTCAGCCGCCGGCCTCCAGTCGATGCCAGTTGCACCGTACCCTCCATGTCGAGGGCAAAGCGAGGGCGCTCACCGCGAAGGTGCCTTGACAAGCGATTCGGTTGGATGGCAAAACAGAGGTGTGAATTGATCTGATTTGCCGGGCCCCAACCCGGTGAGTTTCCAAAGGCCTTCGAGGTTCCCGCCTCGGAGGCCTTTTGCTTTGCCTGGTTGCTACTTCACGATCTTCATCTCCCGATGAACAAAGGCCGCCTCAAGCGCCTGGTGAATGGCCTCTTGGCGGGTGCGGAATTGGCCCTCGCGGACCGCCTCCTCGATCGCCTCGCCGACACGGCGAGACAGCCACACGTTCGTCTCACGCTCTCCCCGTTCCCGGCGGGTTTCGCGAAGACGTTGAACACGCGAATTGCTCGATGTACCCGGCATAAGCCGCTCCAGACTTTCGACGTGTTACGAGTTTGACTCGATTCTGTAGGGGGAGTGGAGTCGGGGAGTAATGAATCATTAGTACATCCCGCATTTTCCCTTGGAAAACTCCTGGATCTGACCCTGCAGAGCCGTCAAACAGCGATTCGCTCCATCACTGATCCGACTTTGTCCTCCATTCCGCATGCAATGCCGAGAGCCGCTCGGCGACAAACGCCGCGAAATCCGGCTCCTGGAGTACCAGCTTGGCTCGCTTCACACCGCGCTCGAGCGTAGCGATGCGCTCGCCTTGGGCGCTGACGACGTGCTGCGGCCCCGCAGCAGCCTTCTGCGTCTTGGCGGGAGCCATCGCGGCGGCCATTGCGTTGTTGAAGCGTACGTTGCTGTCGGCGCTCAATCCGGCCGTGCCGGCGAGGGTTTCGCGGACACGTTCCAACGCTCCCGGCGATTGCAGCAGGGCCGTGAACTCGATCCAGCGCGGACGGCCGATCTTCGCAGCCGGTCCGATCGCCGCGACTACGTCGGCGGGCACCGCGCGGGCGACCGACAGCAGCACCGAGAGATTGCCCTTGTTCGGCTCGACCGCCGCGCCGATCGTGGCGCGGTCGAAGCCCCGGTCCTCCAGAGCGGCCGCGAACTGGGCCCGCTCAATGAAGCTGAGGTCGGACCGATCGAGGTTCTCCTTGCCCTGGGCGACCACGAGCTCGCGGTCCTCAAGGTTCCGGACGATAGCTTTGACCTTGATGCCGAGCGCCTTGGCGGCGCGCATGCGGCGATGGCCGTAGGCGGCTTGGTACCGCCCTTCCCGTTCGGGATGCGGCCGTACCAGGATTGGCACCTGCTGGCCGCCGTCCGCAATGCTCGCCTTGAGTGCCTCAAAGGCCTCGTTCGCTCCATCGTCGGCGTCCAAACGGTCATGGAACGGCGAGCGGTCGACCACATCTGGGTCGATCTCGATCACGCGGTTGCCCGAGGCCATCTGGGAGCGGAGCGCCTCCAATTCCTCGGCATCGGCGTTGATGCTCTCAAGCGACATGCCCATGACCTTTAGCGACCCCGGCGTTGCCGAGGCCTTGCGCTCCGGCACCGGCTTCGGTGCGGCGTCCCGCGTCACGGGCGACAAGATGCTGTCGAGTTGGTTTCCACGCTTGCTCATGCCCTGCCCCACGCTGCTCGGATGAGTTCCTCAACCTCGCTGTTGACCGCGTCGAGGGACTCGATGGCGCGGTCGTAGGTCGAGCGGGTGATGTTCTCGCGCCCGACCTCATAGAGGGTCTGCTTGGTAATGCCGGCGTCCGCCACGGCAGTGGACTTCAGCATAGGGTTCGTCATGACCCGCTCACCAAACAGCGACCGCATGAGACCGACGATGCGGGTCTGCGGTCCGTCCTGCGGCTCGTACCGGGTGACCAGGTAGCGCAGGAAATCGTAGTTGGCGTCACCACCAGCCTTTTCGACCACGGCCAGCAGGTTGGCCGTCATGTGCAGGAACTGGCTCATCGACGCGACGTCGAGCATCTGCGGATGGATCGTGATCAGGACGGACCGTGCCGCGCACAGCGCTGAGAGCGTTAGGAAGCCGAGAGCCGGTGGGCAGTCCAGAACCACGACGTCATAGTCCTCGTCGACCGTCGCGAGCGCATGCGCGACGCGGGCGAAGAACAGGCGATCAGACGAGCGGCGCTTCTCCGCGAGGACGCGCGGCGTTTCATGCTCGAACTCCTGCAGCTCCAGGTTCGCCGGCACAAGGTCGAGGCCTGCGAAATAGGTCTTCCTGATTACGTCCTTCAGCGGGGCTTCGTCCTCATACTTGATCGCGCCGTAGAGCGTCTCGTTCGGGCCAACGTCAAACTCCGGTTGCAGGCCGAGCAGCGAGGTCAGCGAGGCCTGTGGGTCGAGGTCGAGCGCCAGTGTGCGGTAGCCACGCATGGCGAGATACTGGGCGAGGTGCGCCGCCGTCGTGGTCTTGCCCGACCCGCCTTTGAAGTTCGTGACGGCGATGACTTGGAGGCGCTCTCCCGTTTTGCGGTGGCGCGAGTAAGTGGGCTTCACTTTCGCCATCAGCTCACGGATCTCGTGGACCTGCTCGAGGGTGTAGAGGCGGCGGCCGGCGACACCCTTCTCAGGCGTCGGCCCCTCCCCTGAGAGATCGAGCTGGCGGAGATAGCCGTCGCTACATCCGATGAGTTTCGCCGCCTCTCCAGATCCGAGCTTTCTCAACGTCTTCGTCGAAGACGGCGGGAAAAGGCGGCTTCTAATGTCCTGTAGCTGTGCGGAAAGAAGTTGAGCGTCGGCTTCGACCGCGCTCGACAATGAACTCGTGTCTGCCGGTTCGGCAGTTTCCACGTTTGCGGGTTGATTGGGCAAGTTACGCTCCGAGACCGTTCTACGAGTTGCGACCGTAAGCTTTATGCGATTCGGGTGTTTAGACAAGGTTAACGGTCAAGTCACTCCGGATACGATCTCGATCAGCTCAGCCGGACCTGCGGCCACCATGAGTTTTCAGCTGAAAACCGGTGCTCAACTTCTACCTAACCGTTAGTTGCAGTGGCCGACCGACAACATGGAATGCGAGAGTTTTCAGCTGAAAACCGTTTCCAAGTTGGCGCCTGCCATTAGTGAGGCCCCTACCCTCATTCAGGGCCTGATGAGGTCGGCTGGTTTTCAGCTGAAAACTTTTCCCGACAGCGGCTACGTGGCCCTGCCGCCGAAGACCCATCACTGAAATGAATCCGTCGGCCCGATATAGATTCCGCCTTTGAATTGGATCGCCGTGCAGGCATGCGCGAGACTGAAGGCATGACCGACAACACGATCCAGTACTTGGTGCTCGACCGGAGAGATCCGGACGCAAATATGGCCCGGTTCTACGTGCTGTCGATCGAAGAAAGCCTGTTCGGTGACGCATCCCTGATCCGGGAATGGGGGCGGATCGGCACCAAAGGGCAGCGAAGGGTTGAGTTGCACGAGAGCACGAGCCGAGCGGCCGAGGCCCTAGAGACTTGGCTGCGCCGCAAGCAGCGGCGCGGCTATAGGATCAGGTCCGCGCCAACAAGCTCTTAAACTGGCTTGAGGATCACGAGCGTCTCAGCCTCGGTGAGGACCTGCTTCTTCATGAGATAGCCGACCAAGCTCTCGATCTTCATAAAATTCGCCTCGATTACCTCGCGTGCGGCAGCGTGGCCTTCGGCATAGAAGGATTTCCAATCGTTCGTAAATCCCGCTGCCTGTGCTGATGCGCTGTGCTCGCATGCACATGCATAATCACTGTTGTCGTCGCCGTAAAACCCATGGTCGCCGTGATCGATCTCGATCCCAGGGGGTGCGACGCGCAGCACCATTCTGTCAATTGCAACCTCGACGGCAGCTTTTCCACCCCATGAGCAAGCAACAAGTGCAAGCCACTCATCGCGGTTGCTGGGCATCGGGGATGGGACTGAGGGGGGAAGCGTCTTGCCGGTCCAACTCTGCCCCAATCCGGGAGAAATCTCACATCCTTGATTGATGCTCATCAAGTAACAGAGCACCGCCAGGTGGCCGCACTCGTGCCACACAATTCGATCCTTTGGACCGTAGGGGCGGTTCGCTCCGCCGACACCATACGCCACCGCATAACTCCATATCACGTTGCTGCGGCAGGGTTTGAAACAGAATTTCCCGCTTGGAAAGCGCACGAAGGCTCATGTCGGAAGAGGGGTTCTGCCATTTCCGGGCCGCACAAACCGGACAGCTTCGCTCCAGCCACTTCTGCCTGAGTGGTCGCTCATCCGCGAATGGCGGCCAAAACCCGTTCCTCGATGCTCCCTAGGGTCTCAAGCACCTCTGCCGCGGCCTTCATTGGCGGCAGCGTTGAATTGTACTCCACCTCACCAAACTTGGCGTGCCCAACCGTGGCAATGAGATCATCCAGATCTCGACGCACGTCGGCGCTTAAGGCCGCACCATGCTTGATCCTGAACCTCTTGAGCTCGCCCTCGACCGCAAAAAGTTTCCCAGCCAGCTCAATGCACGCGTCCTCGTATTCCATGTCGTCGCTCGAGATCGGCGGCCGCAGCTCGTGGTGCAGCTCGATGAAAGCCGATGCCGCCTCCACCTCCTTCGCAAAGAACAGCTCCTGCTTCCTCAGCTTAAGCTTGTAGGTTTCCGTATCCCTGGTCAGCTCCCCCTTCAGGAGTTCCAACTCCCGGGCGATCTCACCCTTCTTGTCTTCCAGCTCACGGGCAAGTTCAGCTTTCTTGACTTCAAGCTCCTTGCCAAGCTTTGTCTTTTGTTCCTCAAGGGCACTGTCGACGACCCACTTTGCAAACAGCTTTCCTAGGTAACGCAGGAGAAACACTACGGCCACGCCGCCACCGAACCAGGTGAAGACGTGGTCCACAAAGGCATAGAAGATCTCGGAAGCAGTCATCGGTCCCCCCACAGCCGGCCGGCCGAGCTGGCGGACCTTCGAACCCACGGGCCATAGGCCACTCCGCTCCGGCCAGCAAGCAGCTGGCCTGCCGGACACCCGCGCGCCGAACCTACCTTCCGCCACACGCGGGCAAGGCCGGCTGGGACCACTGCCTTCACGGCCGCTTTCTCCATGCATCGAAGCCCTCGCGTCCCAGACTTGAGAGACCCGTTCCTGCACACGTTGGAGGACCGTCACTACGCGCTTGAGCGGATCCCTCCGGTGCTTAGACTGATGGCTGCCGAGGCCCCGAGCCTGCATCTCAGGCGCGCCTGCCACACGCGAAGCGGTGAGGCGGAGTCCAACGGCGCCGAACCGAGGCGCTATTCACGAAGGTCGGGCACCGGACATGGACGGGCAGTTGCGCCGCTATTGACGGCTTTCCAGACGAGATATCGAAATTCTTGCTCGGGCCCGCAGAGACGGCCATGCTCGAGACCGGCTCGCTCGCACCCTGGGCTTATTGTTAAGGTTAACAGTTCGCCTTTTCGTTCTCTCTATGGAGTAGCAACGTTGGTGGTCCCATACGTTCCCTAGATGGATCTGGCCGATCGTCGGTCCAACACAGGCGGAGAGATCAGCTTGGCTGGGCTACCTTGCGTTTGCTGCGCCGGGAGAGGGCAACACCAGCCCATGTTTCTTGGCTAGTACCACAGCCGGGGCTTGTGCGTTGTCTTAGACACGGAGGTGTCGCGCCATGACAGACGCAAGCGAGGCCCACCGCTGGGCCGATCAGTTGGACGATCTCGTCACCCGCATTGCTCCCCGCTTCAGCCGCA
>NZ_VOSK01000869.1 GCF_009296175.1 Microvirga tunisiensis
AGCCCTGGACGAGCACTGCCTCGGCATCATCCCGCTCCTCCACGGTGCGTTCGATCCGACGGATGCCGCGCACCTGCTTTTTGAGTTCCTTCTTGGCATGCCGATCGGCCTCGAAGATCGGATGCGCCGCCTCGCGCAGGAAATGGAACTGGCACAGCTGATGCGGCACGCCCGGCAAGACCAAAGCGACCGCCTGGCGAAGGGAGGTCTGGCCGTCGCTGATCACGCCCACAACCGGCACGCCCACCGCGTCCACCGCCTCGCGCAGCAGCACCGCCAGTTCCTGCGCCCGGCCGGAGAGCAGGCTGCGGGCCAGCACGATGAGGCCAGACAGGCAGTCGCGGATCACCCACAGCACCTCATGGCCAACATCCGGCTGCACGCCATCCAACGCCAGAATGACCCGCCCTTGCTGGGCCAGGAGCTTCCGCAGGGGGTGACGCTCCATCAGCCGGGTGGCGAGCAGCTCATCGTAGCGGTCGAGCAGGTTGGTGACGCTGCGCTCGGCAATGGCGACGCCGCGGGCCGTGAGCACCGCGTGGATCTCGGGCACACTGCGATGCTCGCGATGGCGCAAGGTCCCGACGAGGGCGATGATATCCAAGCCGAACTCGTGCTGGGGCAAGGCCAGCGCACCCTCGGCCTCGGGGCGATAAGGCTTGTGATAGCGCAGGCAGTTGAGCGTCTCGCACCAGCGGATCTTGAGCCGCAAGCGGACCAATCCGGTCAGCGTCACGAGGGTGCGATGGTTCTCGTAGCGGATCCGCATCGGGGCTCCGCAGGCCGGGCAAAGCCGACAGGCGGGACGCAGCACCCGCTCGCGCTCCGGCGGCTCGCGCCCTGAGAGTCTGGTCATCCCGCACCTCCTCACAGGCACAGAAGACCCCCACCACCACACTCTACCAGACAGCCGGCTTTGCCGTCCTAG
>NZ_VOSK01000870.1 GCF_009296175.1 Microvirga tunisiensis
TGAGATGTCCAATGGGCTCACATGGGGAAGTCATGAGGGACGCCTCCTGCAACAGCATCTCCCGCATCCAGATGCTTGCTGGATCAGTATTGTGAAAGGCCGGCCATTGTACGGCTTCGGTGAATGGGGGAAGTGGCAGCGGAGATTCGACGATCCGTAGGGGCATCGTCTTTGCGAAGTGCTTGGCCAGGCGCAAGGGGATGGTCGCTATACGGTTGGTGCCTGATAACACGGGCGGGATCATGGTAAAGGCGTCTACGATGATCTCGAGCCGTCTCTTGAAACCGTGCTCGAGTAAAAACCAATCCTCGACAGAGGGCCTCCGCGCCCGTCCGAACTTGACCGCAACGTGCCCCATTGACATGTATTTCTCGAATGTAAGCTGCCGTGGGAGCTGCTTGTTCATGCCGCAGCCTACGCATACGAGTGTCTCGTCGAACAGTGCCTCTCTCGGATGCGCGTCCGACATGAACAATTCCGGAAGGATGAGAAAATCGACGTCACCGCGCCGGAGAAGTTCACTGGGGTCGTCGTCGAGAGGCAACAATTCGAGGCTGACGGCGGGAGCTTCCTGCGCAACACGCTCCACGACCTTTCTGAAAAAGACGAGTGTCATGAAATCGGAAAGGATGATCCGGAAGCGACGATCCGATTGGGCTGGGTTGAACCGGTCGCAGGACATAATGGAGAGCTGGATGTGCAGCAGAGCCTCGCGGACTGCGGGGGCGAGCCCTTCCGCACGCGGTGTGAGGACAAGTTCGCGGCCCACCATCGTGAATAGCTCATCGCAGAAATAGGCACGTAACCGCCCGACGGCCGCGCTCATGGCCGGCTGGCTCAGGTTGATGCTGCGTGCCGCCGCCGTGAGGTTACGCTTGGTTATCAGAGCGTCGAGCGCGACGAGGAGATTGAGATCAAGGCC
>NZ_VOSK01000871.1 GCF_009296175.1 Microvirga tunisiensis
GATCGAGCAGTACCGTGGCGGGATCAGGGTGATCGACCGCGCCGGTCTGGAACGGGGAGCGTGCGAGTGCTACCGCAAGATCCGCTTCCGCTTCAAGACGCTGCTGCCCGGCAGCTGTGCCGAGCCCAATCGCTGAAGCGAGAGCCGGCCATCGGATCTGTCCTGCCGGCCGCCGCCACAGCCAAGCTGCGCCGCTGAGATGGTTCCCAACGGGCAACTTTCGCGGCCTGGACCTCTCAGTCTCGCGCCCTTGCCTGTCAATGTGATGCTGCTCCCTTTGCTGATTGACGCCCTGATCTATGTGGCCGTGTCACAGGGTCATTTCCGTCGGCAATCAAGGCACGTGCATGGCCAAGTCATCGCGCCGATCCGGTCATCGCGCCAACCAGCTTCTGGCCGCGCTGGAGCCTGAGGACTTTGCCGTCCTGGAGCCGCATCTCGAGACGGTCAGGTTGGTGAAGGGCACCGTTGTCTACGAGACCGGCGACCGCATGCCCTTTGTCTATTTCCCTCAGGACGCCGTCGTTTCCCTCGTCACCGTTCTGGCCGATGGCAAAACCGTCGAGATGGCGGTGCTCGGGCGTGAGGCTCTGTTCGGCCTCACCAGTGCGCTCGCCACCTACCGGTCTCTGGGACGCTATGTGGTCCAGGTCACCGGCACCGCCTCGAGCCTCGACACCGCAGCCCTGCGGCGCGTGTTCGAGGCCCGGCCTGCGGTGCGCGAACTCTGCCTGCAGTTTGTCGAGGCCCTGCTGGCGCAAGCCCTGCAGTCGATGGCCTGCAATAACTTGTTTGGTAGCGGAACGTTGTTGGGATCAGGTGCGTTACGCCATTGAGGAGTATACTTGGCGCTTTGACGGCCTGCGACGCCGAGCTTCTCACCGCAGGAGGACGTGATGCACTCCCTTCATCCGC
>NZ_VOSK01000872.1 GCF_009296175.1 Microvirga tunisiensis
CGCCGCCGTTGAGCTGGTCGACGCCGTTGCCGCCGTTGAGCTGGTCGGTGCCGTTGCCGCCGTTGAGCTCGTCGTCGCCGTCGCCGCCGGAGAGCGTGTCCCTGCCGTCAAGGCCGCTCAAAGTGTCGCTGCCGCCGCGGCCATCTAGATGATTGCCAGCAGTGTTGCCCTTGATGGTGTCGTCGCCCGCCCCTCCGATCGCGTTCTCGATCACGTTTTGCTGGACGGCCTGGTGAGGGTCCGGCAGCGCGTTGAACACGTTGCCGCGCGCGAAGTGGTCCACCCCAGAGGCGTCCGTTCCCAAAAAGGCGAGCTGGTCGGGCGAGAGCACGGACCAGCTACCCGGCTCGAGGTCGATGGAAACGCCATTGCCGTAGTTCGACATGTCGTAGGTGTCGCGCCCGCCGCCGTCCCAGATGGTGAGAAAAATGTTGTTGGGGTCAGCGCGGGTGGCGCCGCCGCCGGGTCTGCCCTGGGGGACCCCGTTGATGGACATCTCGCCCGTCACCGAGTGCCAGCGGTAGGTCGTGTTGCCGCTGTTGTAGTCGTAGTTGGCGCCGTACATCTCCTGCAGTGCAGCGATGTCCAGCATCATGAAGGACTGCGGAAAGCCGAATTCCTCATTGCTCCACCGCAGCGGCCCGCCCTCGAAGCTGCGGTAGGTCATTACCGTGAACTCGAGGCTATCTCGATCCGCCGGCACTGCGGTTCTGCCCGGGCCACCCCTCTCGTGCCCATGCTTAAGGCCGAGCGCGTGCCCCAGCTCATGACGGATCGTCTGGTAGGAGCGGTTGCCGACTTCCGGGGCGGGGCGGCCCGTCGTAAGCCACACGTCGCCGGGATAGTCACCCGCGCCAAACGCGTTGTCTCCTGGCAGCCAAGCACTGGAGCGGTCCAGGACACTAGA
>NZ_VOSK01000873.1 GCF_009296175.1 Microvirga tunisiensis
ACCAAGCTCTCCAAGCGATCTCGATCAGCGGCGGGAACCTCAATGCGTTCGATCTTGCCCATCAGAGCAGGATCGCACGTCGGATCGGATTTCGGAATCACTCGTCAGTGACAGAACACTAGGGCGGGAGTCTTGTCGCATCCGAAAGAGAAAAGATATTGTAGGAAGTTACAGGTGAGGCGTCATAGGCCTATCAACCTGTATTGCAGAGCTCGCGCTACAGCCTGAGTCTTGTTGACGGCATCCAGTTTCTGACAGGCACTTGCGATATGGGCTGTCACCGTACGTTCCGTAATGCCGAGAATATCTCCTGTATCGGCTGCGGACTTCCCTGCAGCAGCCCAGATCAAGGTCTCACGCTCCCGTGGGGTGAGGATACCTGAGCCGGCATTCGGGCTGGGCTTAAGCAACTGCCTGGTGCGCTCAAAGGCATACATGGCCATCAAGTGTAAGGCCGGCTTCGTCCTGGACGAGAGATCCAGGTCAACGCCGCTCATGGAAAAACAGGCCTCGTAGCCATTGATCCCATGGATGGGCAGACAGAAACCCTCTTTCATTCTGAAATCCGTGGCCCGGTCCATGACCTCGGCAGCTCCTGATTCGGTTTCTCGGCTATAGGGAGCTTCGGACCATTCGAAAGGTTGAGTGGTGGCCCTGCACAAGCGGATAATAGGGTCTAATCGTACATAGTCTTCTTTGGTATAGATATCGAACCAGCCCATAGGCCATTTCTTCAGCAGAACGACCTGCTCGAACCTTTCTTTCGGATTTGGAAGACCTGTGTGTAGCGCGACGCGCGAATGTGTGAGTAAGGCGACGGCCAGATTTACGAGATGTCGCCTCCGGTTGAAGTCGACCTACCGTGTCACGGGACGACACGGAGGAGCGCATGAGCCGGCTCGATCAG
>NZ_VOSK01000874.1 GCF_009296175.1 Microvirga tunisiensis
CCATCCGATCCCACTGGTGATCTTTCAACATCAGACGAACTCCGCTCACCCAAGCCTCCGCGCCCAAAAGGAGCTTGAATCAGATTTGCGAGTCCGTCGAAAGCCTGAATGTCAACGCGCTCTAGCAAGCTCGAGGGCCGAGGTGACATCGCGGTTGCGCATGACCATGAAGCCCTGGCCGTCGAAGTAGTTGATCGCGGGGAACTCGAGGCCGAGCTGGGTGTCGCGCGACATGGTCGCGGTCGAGTTGCGGGCGAGCACGTCGACCTGTCCGGACTTGAGGGCCGTGAAGCGATCCTGCGCCGAGAGCGGGACGAACTGCACCTTGGCCGGATCGTCGAAGATGGCGGCCGCGAGGACGCAGCAGAGGTCGACGTCGAGACCGGACCAATTGCCCTGCGCGTCCGGCGCGCCGAAGCCGGGGCGCCCCGGTTCGAGCCGCAGGTCAGGATCCCTTTCTGCTTCACGCTGTTCAGTGTCGCCTGGGCCGAGGCGGCCGTCGCGAGCAGGTTGGCCGCCAGGCCGACGGCTATCGATGCGAGAGCGTTGATCATGACGCTATCTCCCAATGTCGGTTTCGTCCCGTCACCACGAAGGTTGACGTATCGGTGCGTCGTGCTAGGCCGCCCTGGTCTTCTCTCCGGCGACACGCAGGGTTCCGCTTCCGACGGCTACTGCCGCCGTATCCGAGAACTGCATGAACCCGGCCGCGCGTCACCAGCACGGCGGTGCGGGATGCTGCCGGTGCGTTCCTCTACGCCGTGCGGGTGGCCGAAGACATCACCGAGCGCCGGCAGGCCGACAAGCGCCAGAAGCTGCTGATTGATGAGCTCAATCATCGGGTGAAGAACACGCTCGCCACGGTGCAGTCGCTGGCCTGGCAGGCCGCCCGTCCCGGTGTGC
>NZ_VOSK01000875.1 GCF_009296175.1 Microvirga tunisiensis
CTAGGGCGTGTCTGCAAAGGGGTTCCATGAGGAGCTTGGGGTTCCCATTTATACAACGTGACACGTTACGAGTTGACGGACCGGCAGTGGCAGCGCCTTGAGCCGCTTCTGCCGCCCGAGCGGCCGCCAACCGGGCGGCCCAACCACCATCACCGCACCATCTTGAACGGCATTCTATGGGTTCTGCGCACGGGCGCGCCCTGGCGCGATCTGCCCGAGCGCTATGGCCCGGTCGGCACCGTCTCCAGTCGGTTCTATCGCTGGTGCCAATCCGGCCTGTGGCAGCACATTCTGTCTGCTCTGCAGATCCAGGCCGATGCCCGTGGTGAGATCGACTGGGACCTCCACTTTGTCGATGCCACCATTGTTCGCGCTCATCAGCACGCCGCCGGCGCTCGCCGGACCGGCGCCATCGGGGGGTGAGGCGCCGGATGAAGCTCTGGGCCGCTCCCAGGGCGGGTTCTCAACCAAGCTGCACCTGCGAGCGGAAGGGGGAGGCAAGCCGATCATCGCGGTGCTCACCGGAGGCGAGCGTCACGAGCAGATCGCCCTGGAGGGCCTGCTGGATGGCGGCGCCATTCGCCGTCCAGCACGAGGGCGTCCCCGCTTGCGGCCGCGGCGGCTGGCTGGTGACAAAGGCTATTCCAGTCCAACCGCCCGGCGCCGGTTGCGCCAGCGGCGGATCTCACCGGTTATCCCGACCCGCAAGGATCAGCGCTCTCAGCCGAACTTTGATCGTGAGGCGTATCGGGAGCGCAACAAAGTTGAACGCCTGATCAACCGCCTCAAGCAATTCCGTCGCATCGCCACACGCTATGAGAAGCGCGCTGCCAACTATCTCGCGATGGTCAACATCGGCATGATCATGCTCTGGCTATAGCCCTTTGCAGACACGCCCTAG
>NZ_VOSK01000876.1 GCF_009296175.1 Microvirga tunisiensis
CTAGGGCGTGTCTGCAAAGGGGTTCCATGAGGAGCTTGGAGTTCCCATTTATCCAACGTGACACGTTACGAGTTGACGGACCGGCAGTGGCAGCGCCTTGAGCCGCTTCTGCCGCCCGAGCGGCCGCCAACAGGGCGGCCCAACCATCATCACCGCACCATCTTGAACGGCATTCTATGGGTTCTGCGTACCGGCGCGCCCTGGCGCGATCTGCCTGAGCGCTATGGCCCGGTCGGCACCGTCTCCAGCCGGTTCTATCGCTGGTGCCAGTCTGGTCTCTGGCAGCGCCTCCTGTCGGCTCTGCAGGAACAGGCGGATGCCCGTGGTGAGATCGACTGGGACCTGCACTTTGTCGATGCCACCATTGTTCGCGCTCATCAGCACGCCGCCGGCGCTCGCCGGACCGGCGCCATCGGGGGGTGAGGCGCAAGACGAAGCTCTGGGCCGCTCGCAGGGAGGGTTCTCGACCAAGCTGCACCTGCGCGCGGAAGGTGGAGGCAAGCCAATCATCGCGGTGCTGACAGGCGGCGAACGCCACGAGCAGATTGTTCTGGAGGGCCTGCTGGATGGCGGGGCCATCCGCCGCGTGGGCCGAGGTCGCCCGCGCTTGCGGCCGCGGCGGCTGGCGGGCGACAAGGGCTATTCCAGTCCAACCGCCCGGCGCCGGTTGCGCCAGCGCCGTATCTCACCGGTGATCCCGACCCGCAAGGATCAGCGCTCTCAGCCGAACTTTGATCGTGAGGCGTATCGGGAGCGCAACAAAGTCGAGCGCCTGATCAACCGCCTCAAGCAATTCCGCCGCATCGCCACACGCTACGAGAAGCGCGCCGCCAACTATCTCGCGATGGTCAACCTCGGCATGATCATGCTCTGGCTATAGCCCTTTGCAGACACGCCCTAG
>NZ_VOSK01000877.1 GCF_009296175.1 Microvirga tunisiensis
CGGAAGCCATCTTGGCCGCGGTCAGGTGCGACCGCAACAACAGGCCGGACATATGACCGCAAACGATCCGATCCAAAATTCTGTTCAACACCCTTGCAAGCAGGGGGCCGTCCACATATGGGGCGATGCTCCAGACCCAAGCCAAGAGATCATAGCCGCCTCCGCACTGTCCTACCGCAGGAACTTCGCCCTATGCGGCCGAGGGTCGGTGCAGAGCGGTTGCGACGAGGACTGCAAATCCTCGTCTCCGCTGACAGAGGGCGGATTTCGCCGAACGAGTCTTATGGAACACAGGATCTAAGGGAAGCTAATCGGGGAAGGTCCGGAACGGGTCACGCACTGACGATCCCTGCCTTCTAGGAACGTCCGCTGTTCCTTGCGGGAGCAGACCATCGGTTTACTTCCGAGAAGTGCCAAGAACAGACGCTCCCCCGAGGCGAATTTCCCGACCCGCGCTACTCGCTTTTGCTGGAAAGCAATTCGTCGAGCTGCTCCAGTTGCTCCGGCAATGCTGCCGCCGAGCCCTGTAGTGCTTCCTCGAGCGCCTCCTTGGACGGATAGACTTCGTGGAAAGTCAGCAGCGTCTTCCCGCCCTGGTCCTCGAAGGTCACGGTCGTGACCACGCCTTCTTCGTCCTCGTCGTTGGTCCAGACGATGCGCTCGTTCGGCACCACCTCGAGATACTTGGTATCCATCCGAGCGGGGCCGCGGGATTTTGGGTGCCGCGCGTGGTAACGTCGGTTCATGGAGATCGATGAGGACAAGATCGACGGTATCCATCCGAGCGGGGCCGCGGGATTTTGGGTGCCGCGCGTGGTAACGTCGGTTCATGGAGATCGATGAGGACAAGATCGACGATGCCGTTTTGGCGCTGTTATGGCTGACGCTGCATAACGA
>NZ_VOSK01000878.1 GCF_009296175.1 Microvirga tunisiensis
CACTGCTGCAGCTCGGCCAAGCTCACAAAGGGGCGGCCATAGGGATTGATCGCCAGGCGCTGATCGCGCACCCGCCGCTCCACTTTCCCCTTGCACTGGGGCTGGCGTGGCGGACAGGCGTCGATGTGGAACTTCATGGTCGCCGCATAGCGGCGATAGGTGGGATTGATCACGCCCCAGGCGCCGGCCCCGCGGGAGATCGCGGTCTTCTCGTTGTCGATGCGCACGGTCGCCGGTACGCCGCCCAAGCGGGTGAAGCAGGCCGAATGGCAGCCCAGCCAGGCCAGCATGTCCTTGGTCGGCGACCAGACGATCGCCTGCTTGCGGCTAAACGACAGCACCATGTGCAGGGCCAGAAGATCGGTCGGGACGCCGGCCAGGATCACGCCCGGAAAGTGCGCCCAGTCCACCTGCGCCTGGGCCCCGGAAGGGGTCTCAACCCGCCGGCGGGCGCGGATGGCCGGAGCCGGATAGGCGTGGTGCCAAAACCGCTGAACGGATCTCAGGCTGCCCGTATAGCCGTGCTCGCCCCGCAGCCAGGCATGCAGGGCGGCCAGATTGATCGGACCGTCCCCCTGGCTGACCCGCCACTGGTCGATGACGGCGGAAACGGCCTCGGCTTTGAAATTCTGGCGCGCGCGGCCGTCCGTCTGACCGCTGTCGAGCCGCTTCACATGATACCTGACCGCGCCTTCCGTCACGCCCAGCAAGCGGGCGATCTCACTGTTTGTCGCTCCCCGCGACACTAATGCCTTGATAGCCATCCGAGCCTCCTGATCGAGCCGGCTCATGCGCTCCTCCGCGTCGTCCCGCGACACGGTAGGTCGACTTCAACCGGAGGCGACATCTCGTAAATCTGGCCGTCGCCTTACTCACAGGATCGCGCGTCGCGCTACA
>NZ_VOSK01000087.1 GCF_009296175.1 Microvirga tunisiensis
AGGGCATCAACATAGGCGGCAAACCGCGCCTCGCGCGTCTCTGATGGGATAGGAAGGTTCATCACACGCCTCCGCATGATGGATCTCCCGACTATAGCTCGCCTCGTGAGTTTATGACACAGTAGTATTAGGGAAATGGTCGAGAATGCGCCGCAGCCAAGCCTGGCCGGGTTCCTCGTTCCAGTGCTCCACCGAACCGCCCGGTGTGGTGATCTCGTAGGGACTCATGGAGGCATCGCCCACGAACACGACCCGGTAGTCGGACGGGTAGGTGCGGATCACGTCCAGGGTCGGGATCACCTCGTCGAAGCGGCGGCGGTTCTGCTTCCACAGATTCTCGTAGACGCAGTTATGGAAGTAGAAGTGCTCGAAATGCTTGAATTCGAGACGGGCGGCCGAGAACAGCTCCTCGGCGATCTCGATGTGCCAGTCCATGGAGCCGCCGACATCGAGGAAGAGCAGCACCTTCACGGCGTTGCGGCGCTCGGGCCGCAGGCGCACGTCGAGATAGCCCTTGTGGGCGGTCTCGTGGATCGTCTCGTCCAAGTCGAGTTCTTCCGCCGAGCCGGAGCGGGCGAAACGGCGCAGGCGGCGCAGGGCTATGCGCATGTTGCGCACGCCGAGTTCGACGCTGTCGTCGAAATCCTTGAACTCGCGCTTGTCCCACACCTTCACGGCGCGGAAGTTGCGATTCTTGTCCTGACCGATGCGGATGCCTTCCGGGTTGTAGCCATAGGCGCCGTAGGGCGAGGTGCCGGCGGTGCCGATCCATTTGTTGCCGCCCTGGTGGCGGCCCTTCTGCTCCTTGAGGCGCTCCTTCAGGTTTTCCCAGAGCTTCTCCCAGCCCATGGCCTCGATCTGGTTCCTCTCCTCGTCCGTGAGGTAGCGCTCGGCGAGCTTGCGTAGCCATTCCTCCCGAATGCCGGCCTCGCCGACCGCGTGGCCCATGCTCTCGATGCCCTTGAACACATGGGCGAAGACCTGGTCGAATCGATCGAAATGCCGCTCGTCCTTTACCAGGCAGGTGCGGGACAGATAGTAGAATTCCTCGACGCTCTTATCGGCCAGATCCTGAGCGAGCGCCTCCAGCAGGGACAGGTATTCCCGGAAGGAGACCGGCACCTTGGCTGCGCGCAGCTCTGTGAAGAAGGTCAGGAACATCGGGCCAGTGTCCGGCAACGGCTGAGAAGGTCAATAGGGAGAGCCGGGTTCAGGCCTCGAACGTCATGAGTCCACCTGTGTTGCCTGCTCGGTCATCGCGGGGGAGTGTGCCTTGCCGACACGTCGGCGTGCCTGAAACACGGCTCGATCCGGATCACGGTTCGGGTTGCTCTTCTTGAGGATTTCCCGGAACTCGTCGCGCCGTTCATGGATCGAGGCGATCACCAGCCCCATCGGGACGCCGATGTCGCTGAGAACGGCCTCGCTCAGCTGAAGCGATGCCTCGATGGTTTCCGGGACGGCGTCATCCACGCCGAGTTCGTAGAGCTGGGTGGCGTGGCGAGCGTCGCGGGCGCGGGCCACGATGGTGATCTCGGTGCATTCCTGCCGCGCGGCGGACACGACCGCCTCGATGGAACTTAGGGTGTCGAGGGTGATGACCAGCGCCACCGCCCGGTCGATGCCGCAGGCTCGCAGGAACTCGGGATAGGATCCGTCGCCGTAATAGACCGGCTTGCCGGCCCGCCGCTCCGCCGCAACGCGTGCAGGGTCCAGGTCGATCGCGAGATAGGGCACCTTGTGGCGGTCGAGCATCTCGCCGACGAGCTGCCCGACCCGTCCATACCCGGCGATGATGACCCGTCCGACCTCGTCGCTGGGCGGGGCGATGGTGGCGAGGGGATCGAGCGGCTTGCGAACCTCGAGCTTGCGGCTTAGGCGCTGCCCCAGACGGGCCAGGAGGGGGATCGCGACCATGGTGAGGGTCGTCACGAGGAGGAGGTTCTGACCGATGCCGCTCGGCACGAGGCCGGCGATCATCGCCGCGCCCAGGATCACGAGGGCGAACTCGCCACTGGGCCCCAGGAGAAGCCCGGTCTCCGTCGCCTCCGCCGTGTTGAGGCCGAAATGGCGTCCGAGAGCCACGATGGTCATGCCCTTGATGATCACGACCGTGGCCGCGAGCGAAAGGATCAGCAGCGGCGCTTCGAGAAAGCGGAACAGGTCGAGGCTCATGCCGACCGATACGAAGAATACCCCGAGAAGCAGTCCCTTGAAGGGCTGGATCGTCACATCGACCGCGCGGCGGTATTCGGTCTCGGACAGGAGGATGCCGGCGATGAAGGCGCCGAGCGCCATCGAAAGGCCGCTGACGGCCGCGATCAGGCTGGTCACCATCACGACGAGCAGGCACGCCGCCATGAAGAGCTCGGGGCTTTTCGTCGTCGAGACGAGTTGAAAGAAGGGCCGCAGGATGATGCGGCCGAGGCCGATGATCAGGACCAGCGCAATGCCCGCCTGCAGGAGCAGGACGGCGAAGGACGACAGCGTCACGTCGGGCTTGCTCGTGTCGAGCACCGCGATGGTGAACAGGATCGGCGCCACGAGGAGATCCTGGAACAGCAGGGCCGAGAAGCTGGCGCGCCCGGCCGCCGTATTGAGACGCTTCTGCTCCGCCAGGACCGGAATCACGATGGCCGTCGACGACAGGGCCAGCGCCAGACCGACCACGGTCGCCGCCGTGATCGTTTCGACGGTCTTGAAGGCGTAGAACGCCAGGCCGAGGACGAGGGCTCCCAGAAGGACCTGAAGCGAGCCGAACCCGAAGACTAGCCGCCGCAGGGTGCGAAGACGCTGCCAGGACAGCTCGATGCCGATGGTGAACAGAAGGAAGACCACGCCGAACTCGGCCAGCCGGGACGTTCCCTCCGGATTGGTGAAGGTCAGCCAGTCGACCCAGGGATAGTTCGGGATGAGACGCCCAAGGCCATAGGGTCCCAGCAACGCGCCTGCGGCCAGAAACCCCAGCACCGGGCTGATCTTGAGCCGGTGGAACAGGGGGACGACGATGCCTGCCGTTGCCAGAAAAAGAATGGGTTCCTGATAGGCGTGCAGGTCTATCGCAGCGGCCATTGCTTCCTTCCGGTCAGAGGTATTGTCCTTCTAGGTGCAACTGGTGCGCAAGGGGTTAATGCTGCTCACGGGGGAATGGTGGGCGCGACATGAGCGCATGGGACGGGTGCAGATGTCATTCCCGGCAGCCCGTAGGGCCGGGAATGACACCTCGCCGCCTAATCCAACGTCGCCAAGGCCTGGGCCAGATCGGCCACCAGGTCGTCCGGATGCTCGATGCCGATGGAGACGCGGATCGTCGCGTCGGAGACGCCGAGGCGATCGCGGGTGGCCTTGGGCACGCCGGAATGGGTGGTGGAAGCCGGGTGCGAGATAAGGGATTCCGTGCCGCCCAGGCTCACCGCCAGCTTGAAGACCTGAAGCGCGTTGAGCACGCGGAAGGCTTCCGGTTCTCCGCCCTTCACGTCGAAAGAGAAGGTGGAACCGGGGGCGTCGGACTGAGCCTCGTAAACCTCCTTCGCCCGGGAGCCTTCCGGCAGATAGGCGAGGTGGTGCACCTTCACGATGCTCGGATGCTCGTGCAGGAACTGCGCCACGATCTCCGCATTGCGGTTCGCCGCGCTCATGCGCAGGGCCAGAGTCTCGAGCGAGCGTCCGAGCATCCAGCAGGAATGAGGGTCGAGCTGAGTGCCGATGGCCGAGCGCAGCAGGCGCACCGTCTTCATCAGCTCCTTGGAACCCAGCGCCGCGCCGGCGATCAGGTCCGAGTGGCCGCCCACATACTTCGTCAGCGAATAGACCGAGACGTCCGCCCCGTCCTTGAGCGGCTTCTGGAAAAGGGGGCCGAGAAGGGTGTTGTCACAGACGATCACCGGGCGGTGCCCCTGCGCCTCGCCGATCTCGTCCGCTATGGTCCGCATGAGAGCGATGTCCACCAGGGTGTTGAGCGGGTTCGAGGGCGTCTCGACCATGATGACCGAGACGCGGCCCTTACCTTGAGCCTCTTTCGCCGCCGCCCGGATGCCGGCTTCGTCCACACCGTCGCCGAAGCCGACCGCGCCGATGTTCATGTTGGCCAGCGTCTTGGCGATCAGGGTCTCGGTACCGCCGTAGAGGGGCTGCGAGTGGAGAATCACGTCACCGGGCCGGGCGAAGGCCAGGATCGTCGTCGCGATGGCCGACATGCCCGAGGAGAAGAGGAGCCCTGCCTCCGCCTCCTCGAAGATGGCGAGCCGGTCCTCGACGATCTCGGAATTGGGGTGGTTGAAGCGGGAATAGACGAGACCCGCCGTCTCGCCCTGAGGCGGTTCTCGGCGGCCGGCCACGTAGTCGAAGAATTCCTTGCCGTGCTCGGCGCTGTTGAACACGAAGGTCGAGGTCAGGAAGACCGGAGGCTTCACCGCACCCTCCGACAGGGTCGGGTCGTAGCCGTAGCCCAGCATGAGAGTTTCAGGCTTCAGCTTGTGATTGCCGATTCGGTCCTTGTGGTAGCGGTTGTAAGCCATAGGTCATTGTCCTCCCGGTTTGTTTGTCATGGGCTTATCCTATGAAGGCGATTACCGAAAGGCGGGGGCGGGTTTTCTTGCCGGGCGTAAGGCCCAGTGGGGAAAACCGGGTCCATTTTTCCGCGCGATGCGCTAGGGTCTGGATGAAATCGAGGAATGGTGGGAATGGCGCGTTTGCCGGAACTGAAACCTATGTGGCGACCGAGGACCTGACGGTGGCGGTCAATGCCGCGATCACCCTCGAGCGTCCGCTCCTGGTGAAGGGCGAGCCCGGCACGGGCAAGTCCGTCCTGGCCGAGGAGATCGCCCGTTCCTTGAACGCCCCGCTGCTGACCTGGCACATCAAGTCGACCACCAAGGCCCAGCAGGGGCTATATGAATACGATGCGGTCTCGCGCCTGCGCGACAGCCAGCTCGGCGACAGCCGCGTGTCGGACATCGGCCATTACATCAAGCGCGGTAAGCTGTGGGAGGCCTTTGCCTACAAGACCCGGCCCGTGCTGCTGATCGACGAGATCGACAAGGCCGACATCGAGTTCCCCAACGACCTGCTGCTCGAACTCGACCGCATGGAGTTCTTCGTCTACGAGACCGGCGAGACGGTGAAGGCGGCCCAGCGCCCCATCGTCATCATCACGTCCAACAACGAGAAGGAACTGCCGGACGCATTCCTGCGCCGCTGCTTCTTCCACTACATCAAGTTCCCCGACGCCGACACCATGGCCCGGATCGTCGAGGTGCATTATCCCGGCATCAAGCACCGGCTCGTGGAGGAGGCGCTCAAGATCTTCTTCGACGTGCGCGACGTACCCGGTTTGCGCAAGAAGCCGTCCACCTCGGAGCTGCTCGACTGGCTCAAGCTCCTGCTCTCGGAGGATATCGGCCCCGAAAACTTGCGCGAGCGCGACACGCGCAAGCTCATCCCGCCGCTCCATGGGGCGCTGTTGAAGAACGAGCAGGACGTGAGCCTCTTCGAGAAGCTGGCCTTCATCGCTAGACGGGAAGGGCGCTGATGCTTCGTCTTCTTCTGCTGCGCCACGCCAAGGCTGCCTGGCCCTCAGGCACTCTGGACCTCGACCGTCCCCTCGCCAAGCGGGGACAGGAAGCGGCCCTCGTGATGGGCGATTACCTGAAGAGCGAGCGGCTTGAGCCCGATCTCGTCGTCATCTCGCCCGCGCGGCGGACGCAGGAGACCTGGGAACGGGTCCAGCCTTTCCTCGGCGAGATCGAGACGCGCCGGGACGGGCGGATTTACGAGGCGCCCGTCGGCCGGCTCCTGGAGGTTCTGCGCGGGGTCGAGCCTGAGACCCGCACACTCCTGGTGATCGGCCACAATCCCGGCTTCGAGGAACTCGCAAAGCTCCTCATCGGCGAGGGCGACATGGAGGGGATCCTGCGGCTCGGCCAGAAATATCCGACCGCCGGTCTCGCCGTGATCGATTTTTCCCTGGAGGACTGGGCCGATGTCGCTCACAAGTCGGGCCGGCTCGAACGCTTCGTGACGCCGAAGTCGCTCGGGAATGGCGAGGACGATTAGAGCGTTTTTCGGCCAAGGGGCCGGTTTTCTGCAGGCGCGGATTTCGGTTCGTTCCGAGACGAGCACGGTCCTCGATGGCCGTCCCTCCCTGTCATCACCGGCCTTGTGCCGGTGATCCCGACCCTGTAGAGCGCGGCGCCATTCAGCATCGGGATGGCCGGCACAAGGCCGGCCATGACGGGGAGAGGTTACGATCTTCTTCGAGAGCATCGCGCGGCCCACTGGCGCCCGCACGATGCTCTAGGCGTCTCGCGGCTGCGGAAGATCCAGATACAGCAACTCCTCGTCATGGAAGATGTCGCCGACCCTGATCGCCTTGCGCTCGATGCCGTAAGGCTTGAAGCCGAGACCGTGATAGGTGCGCCGCGCGCTCGCGTTCGCGAGGCCCACGGCCGCCTCGAGCATGATCACATGCCGGGAGGCATGGTCGATCACATGCTGGACCAGAGCTTTCCCGACGCGCTGCTTCCGCCATTCCGGCTTCACGAAGACGCCCCACATCACACCCTTGTGGCGAGCCTTCAACCGCTCATAGACGGCGAAGCCCGCCACGCCGACGAGATCCTTGCCTGCGAAGGCGCCGAAGATCGCATTCGGGTCGGTTGAGGGCATGCGGGCCCTGATCGTCTCGAGCGCAAGCGGCGCCTCTTCCTCGTAGCTGGAACCGAAGGCTTCCGGGCTGGTTCTCAGCGCCTCCAGCCTCAGGGCCTGATAGGCCTGCGCGTCCGACGGCTGCAGAGGTCGGATCTGTATGGTGGCGGACATGAGTTCCTGCGGGTCGGGTGCGTGCGAGCGATCAAAGCAAAAGACTTCGAATCGTGAAAGAGCGCCGGCGTATCCGGCATTGAGACTGAACCTATCGGCCCTACCATCGTTCTGCCTGAAAGCTTTTCCATTGTTGTCGGCCGAAGCGGGGGCTGATCTCCAACATGATGCCTCAGACGATTTTGATGGTCGCCCTCGCGGTGCGCGCGCTCCTGCCGGGCGATGCTCACGAGGCCGGTGAAGCTCCACCGCAGCCCGCTCAGGAAGCCAAGGCCCTGCAGGCCCGTTACGAGCCGGAAAGCCGCGAGGTCAGCAACTGGCGCCGGGAGGCCATGGATGCCCTGGAGCCGAAGCCAGTCGTCGCGATGGCAGCTCTGTTCAAGGCCGAGCGCCCGTTCGTGACCCGCTGCGTGAAGCTCAACAATTACTGGTGCATCAAGAGCGCTCGCTGGAACGGCGAACTCGCGACCGACGGCGAGGGCCATGTGGGCTTCGCTTCCGCCGAGCACGGGGCCGATGCGGCCGCCACCCTGCTGCGGCGGTATTATCTCGAGTTCAACCGCAAGTCCGCCCTGGATATCGTCCGCCGCTGGGCGCCGGCCGAATGCAATGTCGCGACGGGGATCGGCGGCATGGCGATGCTGGCGGTGAGAGGCATCGGCGGCACCGTCCGGGCGCAGTATCTCGCCTCCCGCAGGAAGAAGGGCGGGGCGGTGCGGTATACGGCGAAGGCCGGTCCTGGCGGTAAGCCGGGGCGGGTCTCCATCGTGATCCCGATGACACCGAGGACGCCGCAATTCCGGGTGCCGAGCATCGCCGAGGGCATGGGCGAGAAACCGAAGCCATCCCAGCCGCAGGCCGTGGCCCGTCGCAAACCCATGAAGGAACCGATCGTGACCGCTTCGGCGCCCTCCAAGCCCGCCGCGAAGGTTCAGGTGGCCTCCGCCTGTCCGTCAGAACTGCAGCGCCACCGCAATTATGCGAGCCGGATGGTCGAGGGCCTCGGCCTAAGCCCGAACGACGACCTCAAGCTGTTCGCCGAGGACGGAACGCCACAGCCGAACCTGACCCATGTGATGCTGGCGATGTCGTCCTTCGAGCTCGGAGCTCTGCGCGCGAGCCCCGATCTGGTGGAGGATGCCATCGAGCGGGCCGCCGCCAGATTGAAGGAAGGTGTGAAGGACGAGGAGAGGAAAGCGGACCTCTCGCAGGTGTCGCCACCGCGCGTGGAGCGTTGAAGCCGACTTGCACGTTAGGACTTCAAGCCCCACCTTCAAGCTTGGCTTGAGAGCATTAGGTTCATCTTCGTGTCCGTTATCACCGATCTCGCCTCCCGCGCGGGTTCTGCCGCGCAATCGCTCTGGGAGGCCTCCGGCCAGCTGATCCAGCCCTCCCTCCGCCTTGGCGTCACAGGTCTCGCGCGCTCCGGCAAAACCGTGTTCACCACTGCCCTCGTGCATCATCTCACACGCGGCACGAACCTGCCGGCGTTCCGGGCCTCTGCCGAGGGCCGGATCCGGCGGGCGCATCTGGCGCACCAGCCGGACGACGCGGTGCCGCGCTTCCCGTACGAGGAGCACATGGCGGCGCTCACCGAGAGCCGCCGCTGGCCGCAATCCACCAACCGGATCAGCGAGTTGCGGGTGGATGTTGAATACGAGCGCAAATCCGGCTGGCGCACGGGGCCGGCCTCGCTGGCCCTCGATATCGTGGATTATCCCGGCGAATGGCTGCTCGACCTCGCGCTGCTCGATGCCGGTTACGCGGAATGGTCCCGCCAGACCATCGAGGCGAGCCGCAAGCGCGACCGGGCGGCCACGGCAGGACCCTGGCACGAGACTCTGAAATCCCTTGATCCCGCAGGGTCTTCCGACGAGATGCTCGCATCGAAAGCGAGCGAAGCCTTCAAGGATTATCTCACCGCCCTGCGCGCAGGCTCCGAAGCCGTTGCGACCACGCCCCCGGGCCGCTTTCTCATGCCGGGCGATCTCGCGGGCTCGCCCGCGCTCACCTTCACGCCGCTCGATTTGCCCCAAGGCCGGCCGATTGCTCCGGGCAGTTTCGCGGCTCTCATGGAGAGGCGCTTCGAGGCCTACAAGACCCACGTGGTCCGGCCATTCTTCCGCGACCATTTCCAGCGCATCGACCGCCAGATCGTGCTCGTCGACGTGCTGGCCGCCATCGATGCCGGGCCGGTGGCCCTCGCCGAACTGGAGGACGCTCTCGACCAGGTGCTCATGGCTTTCCGGATCGGGCGCAACACGCTCCTGTCCCGCCTGTTCTCGCCGCGGGCCGACCGGGTCCTGTTCGCGGCCACCAAGGCCGATCACATCCACCATACGGATCACGACCGGCTGGATGCGATCCTGCGCCTTCTCGTGAACCGCGCCTCGCGCCGGACCGAGGCTGCCGGCGCCAGGGTCGGGACAGTGGCGCTCGCCTCCGTGCGCGCCACGCGGGAGACGAGCATCCGCGAGGGCCGCGAGACCTTGCGCGCCGTGGCAGGCATTCCCGAGGCTGGAGAGCGGGTCGGGGACGACATCTTCGACGGCGAGACGGAGGCGGCGATCTTTCCGGGCGAGTTGCCGGAGACGCCGGAAGGCGTGTTCCAGGGAGCCATTCCGCCGGGCTCCTTCCGGTTCCCGCGCTTCCGCCCGCCGAAACTGCCGGTCGATGCGGCAGGCCGCACGGCCAAGATGCCCCATATCCGCCTCGACCGCGCCCTTGAATTCCTGCTGGGGGATCGCTTCGCATGAGCCGCCAACCTCGCGCCTATCGTCTCGACGACCCGAACGTCACGGCCGGCGCCGTGCAGGTGACGGATGAGCCCTTCGACGCCATCGAGGCCGCCGACGGCATCGTGGTGCCCATGGGCGAGAAACGCCGCGCGCCCTGGCTCGGCATCCTGCTCTCCGCCCTGTCCGGCCTCCTTCTGCTGGGGCTCGGGCTCGCGGTCGAGAACCTGATCATCGATCTCTATGCCATCGCGCCCTGGCTCGGCTGGGTGGCGCTGGGGCTCGCTGTCCTGGCCGCGCTGGCTTTTCTCGCCATCATCGGTCGCGAGGTGGCGGGGATCTGGCGCGAGCAGAAGATCGAAAGTCTGCGCGAGGCCGCCATCGACGCCCTCGCGGTCAAGGACCACAGGGCCGCTAAGGGCATCGTCTCCGATCTCCTGAGCCTTTACGGCGGCCGGGCCTCGGCGGCCCAGGGCAGCGCTCGCCTGCGCGGCCTGACCGAGGAGATCATCGATGCGGACGACCGTCTTGCCATTGCCGAGCGCGAGTTGCTGGCGCCCCTCGATCTCCAGGCCAAGCGGGCGATCGCCGGTGCGGCGAAGCAGGTCTCCCTCGTGACGGCCGTGAGCCCCCGGGCCATCGTCGACGTGGCCTTCGTGATCTTCGTGGCGGTCAGGCTCCTGCGGACGCTCGCCCGGATCTATGGCGGCCGGCCGGGCCTGTTCGGATTCCTGCGGCTGGCCAAGGCCGCCTTCAACCACCTCGCGGTGACGGGAGGGATGGCCGTGGGCGACAGCCTCATGCAGCAGGTCCTGGGCTTGGGTCTGGCTGCCCGGATCTCGGCCAAGCTCGGGGAGGGGGTCCTTAACGGCCTGATGACCGCCCGGTTCGGCCTCGCGGCGCTCTCCGTCTGCCGTCCGCTTCCCTTCATCCGCGAGGAGACGCCCAAGATCGGCGACGTGGCCGGAGAGCTGATCAGCCGGGCCGAGGCGGCCGCCTCGTAAAGGTGCGGCAAATCGTTCTGACCCAACCTTTCCAAGGTGCAAAAGAGGGACCTTGGTCTCTTAGACAAATCGATGACACTTAATCTCGTTGTCGCGGACCCTGCTTGCCTATATAGGGGCGCCACGGTTCATCGGGGAAGAACGGCTGAACATGACAGATATCGTGATTGATGAGGGCTATCGTCCGACAGAAGACGAGCCCTTCATGAATGAACGGCAGAGGGAGTATTTCAGGCGCAAGCTGATCCGTTGGAAGCACGACATCCTCAAAGAGGCTCAGGAAACCCTCGCCACCTTGCAGAGCGAGAACGAGAATCATCCTGACCTCGCGGATCGCGCCTCCTCGGAAACGGATCGCGCCATCGAACTTCGCGCCAGGGATCGCCAGCGCAAGCTCATTGCCAAGATCGATGCCGCCCTCTCGCGGATCGAGGACGGCAGCTACGGCTATTGCGAGGAGACGGGGGACCCGATCTCTCTCAAGCGCCTGGAGGCCCGTCCCATCGCAACGCTTTCGTTGGAGGCGCAGGAGCGCCACGAGCGAAACGAGCGGGTCTACCGGGACGACTGAAGCTCTCACCGCCATCAAATCGAAAGGGCTCCGCAAGCGGAGCCCTTTTTCTTTTCGCCTCAGGATGGCCGAGGCGCCTCAGCCCTTCTTGCTCGGATCGAGCGGACGTCCGAGAAGCCGGGCGAACTCCGCCTCGATATCCTCGACCGAGAACGGGTCGGTCGGCTTCTGATCTGCCGCAGGCGCTTCCTTGGCCTGAGGCGGCAACGGGGCCGTCACGGGCGGGGAAGGCGGAACAGGGCGGACGGGCTCCGGAGCTGGAGCGGGCTTGGCCGGCGGGGCGGCGTCCGGTACCTCTGCGAGATCCTCTTCGTCCCGCCCTTTGTCAAAAACGGCGACATGGTCCGCATCGGCCGGAATCAGCCCGAGAATCTCCTCCTCGTCCCTGACATCCTCAGGTTCCGCCGGGGCTGCGACAGGTGCCGGAGACATCGGGGAAACCGGGGGAGGGGGAACAGGGATCGCCGGGCGCTTCAGTGCCTCTTCGAGCTGCTTTGCCATATCCGACAGGAGACCCGCATCGGGTGCCGGCCGCTCAGAGGGGACCGGTCTGTCCACCGGTGCCGGCTCGGGCGCCCGGACCGGTTCCGGCGGCACCGGAGGGGCGGGGGGACCGGGAGTCGGCCGGGACTGGAACGGCGGAGGCGTGAAGGCCGGGCGTGGCTCAGGACGCTCCACCACGGGCGCGGGAGCGGGTGGAGTGTTCTGGGAGGTATCCTGGCGGGAGGTATCCTGGAAGGAGGGTGTCCTCGCCTCGGCGCGCAGGCCCTGGATGGCGGGGGCGGCCGAGACGGCAACGGCGTCGGGCTTCAGCACGGGCTCCGGATAGGCCGGAATTGGGGCGCTCACCGTGGCGACAGGTGCGAGTTCCTGATCGATGTCGGACTCGTCCGAGGGACGCCGCACGAAGGCGCCGAGCTGGGCCGCGAGCTGGCTCTCGATGGAGGGGCGGCCGTTGGGCTCGACCTGCGGGGGACGGGGAGCCTGATCCAATGTCGGCTCGAAGCGTTCCACACCCGTGTCGTTGGACGGAGCGGGAATGCGGGCGCCGGCGACGCGAATGATGTTGGTCTCGATCACCACATCATTGGGGCCACCGATGAGAAGAAGGTGCTCGACGTTGTCGCGACGCAGAAGAAGAAGCTGCCTCTGCCGGTCGAGAGCGTAGACGTCGACGATGCCGAGCCGCGGCTGACGGCTGCCGCGGCCGCGATCGCTGCCCGGCATCATCAGGCGGGCGCCTGTCAGCTTGCGGAAGACTACACCGAAGAGCACGAGCAGGATCAGAATGATCGCGAATGCAATCGCGAATTGGACTGCTCGTGACGCTTCGATACCGAAAAGAGATGACACGATGTACTCTCAAGTGTTTGCAGGCCTATACAGGCCAGTTCTGTGGTGGTTGTACCACATTGGCCGTCAAAGCCAGCGGCAAGGTTAACAGATGGTTAACGCATGCTGGCTTCAGCGAACGGGCATGTGGATGAGGAACGGTCCTCAACGATGGCACCAAAATGGGTCTGTTCGCGACTTCATCAAGGAAAATAGGGATTTCCTATGGCGAAATCGTCCTGCAACGGCTTCACTTGACCAGTTGAGCCCTTGCATCCGCTCATGGCTCCGCCTTAGAGGTCGATCAATAATTAGCATGTAAGATGAGCGACAAAGATCAAGCGGCTGGCTGCAACGTTGCAGTCGGTGCCGTAAGGCACATCCGCCTCCGTTGAGGATGTTGACATTCCATGGCTTACGAGGGCGACACGCCAAAGGGCTCGGCCATCGACCGTTCTGACCGCCACGGCCATATCGGATGGGTCCTGCTTCTGGCCGGCGTCCTGGTCGGCGCGACCTTGAGCCTGCGTTTCCTCGGCATGGAGCAGACTCAGCCTCTGATCCTCGGACTTCTTGCCTTCTTCGCCATGGCTGGCGTCTTCTTCCTTTTCGCCATGGCGATCGGCGTCGTTCAATTTTCAGGGCAGACGACGCGCAACGATATCACCAAGCTCATGGCCGATACATCGGGCGACGGTCTCGTGGTGATCGAGGATGACGGGCGCATCACCTATGCCAACGAGTCCTATCTTTCCTTCGCAGGATTGCAGGGCGGGGAGGTGCGTCCCGTGGAGCGCCTGTTCATGGGCGCGCCCGAGGTTTCGGAGGCGATCTATCGCTTGGCTCAGGCCACGCGCGAGCATCGCACGGGCTCCGAGGAAATCCGCCTTTCGCCCTCGTTGAACGGCGCTCAGGAATTCGGCTGGTATCGCGTGCGCGTGCGCCCGGTACCGCGCCCTAACGGACGGCAGGCGGCGCTCTGGACCATCTGTGAGGTCACGCACGAGCGCGAGCGCCAGGAAAACGTCTTCCAGGAACTCCAGCACGCCATAGACTATCTCGATCACGCCCCGGCGGGATTCCTGTCGGTCGATCCCGAGGGCTCGATCATCTACCTGAATGCGACCCTCGCCTCGTGGCTCGATTACGATCTCGCCCAGGTCGGCTCGGGAGGATTGAGCCTCACCGACATCGTGCCTCGCGATGTGGTGTCATTGATGGTGTCGTTCTCCGGCGAGCCGGGCAGCGTGCGCACGGAGACGTTCGATCTCGACCTGCGTCGCCGCAACGGCCAGTTCCTCCCGGTGCGCCTCTATCACCGCATCGCTTTCGGGCAGGACGGCCGGATGGGCGCTTCCCGGACGCTCGTTCTCAACCGCTCTGCGGGAGGAGAGGTCGACGAGGGACAGCGTGCCGCCGAAGTGCGCTTTGCCCGGTTCTTCAACAACACTCCCATTGCCATCGCGACGGTCAATCAGGCCGGTCGGATCGTCCATGCCAATGCACCCTTCTCCAAGCTGTTCGGCACGCTTGCGCGCACGGGTGAGGGCGGTGCCAACGGGGCATCCATCCTCGACACGTTCCGCGAGCGCGGGCCCATCGAGGCCGCCCTCAAGGCGGCGGCGGAGAACAAGGGGGACATTTCGCCCCTGGAGCTTCAGACTGCGGGAGAAAACGGCGGCTCCGTCCGCGTCTGGGTGACGCCGGTCGGGGACACGGGAGCGGAAGGCGAGACGGCGATTCTTTACGCTCTCGACACCACCGATTTCCGTAAGGTGGAAGAGCAGCTCGCCCAATCGCAGAAGATGAATGCGGTGGGGCAGCTCGCGGGCGGCGTCGCGCACGACTTCAACAACGTGCTGCAGGCGATCATCGGCTACAGCGATCTGCTTCTTGCCAACCACCGGCCGACCGATCCGTCCTTTCAGGACATCATGCAGATCAAGCAGAACGCGAACCGGGCTGCGAGCCTGGTGCGCCAGCTGCTCGCGTTCTCCCGCCGTCAGACTTTGCGGCCGGAGGTTCTGAACCTCAACGACCGGCTCTACGATCTCTCCATGCTTCTGAAGCGCCTGCTCGGCGAGCGCGTGGAACTGGATCTGAGCCATGGCCGCGACCTCTGGTTCGTGAAGGCGGACGTGAACCAGTTCGAGCAGGTGGTGGTGAACCTCGCCGTCAACGCGCGCGATGCCATGCCCAACGGCGGCAAGCTCGCGATCCGCACCGCGAATGTTTCGGCAACGGAGGCTGCTCGCCTCAACGTGAGCGCGATGCCGCCGGCCGATTACGTGGTGGTCGAGGTGTCCGATACGGGCTCGGGCATGACGGCGGAGGTTCTGGAAAAGATCTTCGAGCCGTTCTTCACCACCAAGGAAGTGGGCAAGGGCACGGGCTTGGGCCTTTCCACCGTCTTCGGCATCGTCAAGCAATCGGGCGGCTATATCGACGTGAATTCGAAGCCCGGCGAGGGCACGACCTTCAGCATCTACCTGCCGCGCCATATCCCGGACGTTCAGGAGGTCCCCGAGGAAACGAAGGCGGATGTGCCCAAGAAGCCCGCGGCCGACATGACCGGCCAGGGCACCATTCTCCTCGTGGAGGACGAGGATCCGGTCCGCGCCGTCAATGCCCGGGCGCTTTCCGCCCGTGGCTATACGGTGCTGGAGGCCGAATCCGGCATTGCGGCGCTGGAGATCATCCAGGAACGGGGTGCTCCCGTCGATCTCGTGGTCTCCGACGTGGTCATGCCGGAGATGGATGGCCCGACCCTGCTCGGCGAACTGCGCAAGCTCTATCCGGACCTCAAGGTGATCTTCGTCTCCGGTTACGCGGAAGAAGCCTTCCGCAAGAACCTGCCGGAAGGGGAGGATTTCAACTTCCTGCCCAAGCCCTTCAGTCTGCGCCAGCTGGTCGAGACCGTGAAGCAGGTGATCGGGCAGTAAGTCTCTGAATTAACTATATTTTAATCCTGCGGCATCGTGACCTGCACGAGATCTGTGAATTCCCGAACGAGAACGAAAAAAGAACTTGTAAGGGGGAACAAAGTGAGTACATATATTCTCTCAACACCGCGTTGAGATTCACTCCTCCTCCATGCCATAAGGATGTTAAGTCATGTCACAGTCCTCATTGAGACTGGTGGAAAGCTCATCAATGGATAAAGAAAAAACGAAAGCTCTCGACGCGGCGCTCTCCCAGATCGAGCGCGCCTTCGGCAAGGGTTCGATCATGCGGCTCGGCAAAGGCCAGCAGCCCGTGGAGATCGAAACCATCTCGACGGGTTCCCTCGGGCTCGATATCGCGCTTGGCGTCGGCGGCCTGCCGCGCGGCCGCATCGTCGAGATCTACGGGCCGGAATCCTCGGGTAAGACGACGCTGGCCCTGCACACCATCGCCGAGGCCCAGAAGAAGGGCGGCGTCTGCGCCTTCGTCGACGCGGAGCATGCGCTCGATCCGGTCTATGCCCGCAAGCTCGGTGTGAACCTGGACGATCTTCTGATCTCTCAGCCCGACACGGGCGAGCAGGCACTCGAGATCTGCGACACCCTGGTGCGCTCCGGCGCCATCGACGTGCTCGTCATCGACTCGGTGGCGGCGCTGACCCCTAAGGCCGAACTCGACGGCGAGATGGGCGACGTGCAGCCGGGTCTCCAGGCCCGCCTCATGAGCCAGGCCCTGCGCAAGCTCACCGGCTCGATCTCCCGATCGAAGACCATGGTGGTCTTCATCAACCAGATCCGCATGAAGATCGGCGTCATGTATGGCTCGCCGGAGACCACCACGGGCGGCAACGCTCTGAAGTTCTATGCGTCCGTCCGTCTCGACATTCGCCGTGTCTCGACCCTGAAGGATCGTGACGATCCGATCGGAAACTCGGTCCGCGTCAAGGTCGTCAAGAACAAGGTTGCTCCGCCCTTCAAGCAGGTCGAATTCGACATCATGTTCGGCGAGGGCGTCTCCAAGGTGGGCGAACTCATCGATCTCGGCGTCAAGGCCGGCATCGTCGAGAAGTCCGGCGCCTGGTTCTCCTACGACAGCCAGCGCCTCGGTCAGGGCCGCGAGAACTCGAAGCAGTTCCTACGCGACAACCCCGAGGTTGCGGACAAGATCGAAGGTCTCATCCGCCAGAATGCAGGCCTCCTGGCCGACCGTATCTTGGAGCAGGCAACCCCGACCGCCGACGATCTGGACGAAGGCTCCGCCGAATAATGCATGGTCCGGATAATTGGAATCCGGTCATTCGATAAGGCCATGCACGAAAGAGGTTTGCTCTCCTTCAAGGGCAAAGAGAGGCCGTCGCGAGAGATTGCGGCGGTCTTTTCATTGTTCTCCTCACCGGGACGCTGTCCTCCCGGCGGCGCGGCAGAACCCCGGATCGCCTGTCCGGGTCCAGGAGGACGAGAGGTATTAGACGACACGCCGCCTCGACAGCGCGGGCGCGGGCGGCTAAAACCGGCCACCACCAAGACCTTGACGGGCCTTTAGGCCCCTTACCCGAAGTTTGAGAACCCATGAGCGGCGTCAACGAAATCCGGTCGGCCTTCCTCGATTACTTTGCCAAGAACGGCCATGCGGTCGTGGCCTCGAGCCCCCTCGTGCCGCGCAACGACCCGACCTTGATGTTCACGAATGCCGGCATGGTGCAGTTCAAGAACGTCTTCACGGGCGTCGAGAAGCGGCCCTACAGCACGGCCACGACGTCGCAGAAATGCGTGCGCGCCGGCGGCAAGCACAACGATCTCGACAATGTGGGCTACACCGCGCGCCACCACACCTTCTTCGAGATGCTCGGCAACTTCTCGTTCGGCGATTACTTCAAGGAGCGCGCCATCGAGCTTGCCTGGGGTCTGATCACCAAGGAATTCGACCTTCCGAAGGACAAGCTCCTCGTCACCGTCTATCACGACGACGACGAGGCCGCGAACCTGTGGAAGAAGATCGCCGGCTTCTCGGATTCCAAGATCATCCGCATCCCGACCTCGGACAACTTCTGGCAGATGGGCGATACCGGCCCCTGCGGCCCGTGCTCGGAGATCTTCATCGACCAGGGCGAGAGCCTCTGGGGCGGCCCTCCCGGCAGCCCGGAGGAGGACGGCGACCGGTTTCTCGAGTTCTGGAACCTCGTGTTCATGCAATACGAGCAGATCGAGCCCGGCAACCGCATCGGCCTGCCCAGGCCCTCTATCGACACCGGCATGGGCCTGGAGCGCATCGCCGCGATCATGCAGGGCGTGCACTCGAACTACGACACGGATCTCTTCCGCACGCTCATCGAGGCCGTAGCGCATGCCACCGGCGTGGCGCCCGAGGGCGACCGCAAGGCCTCGCACCGGGTGATCGCCGATCACCTGCGGACCTCCTGCTTCCTCGTGGCCGATGGGGTGCTGCCCTCAAACGAGGGCCGCGGCTACGTGCTCCGCCGCATCATGCGCCGCGCCATGCGCCATGCGCAGCTCCTCGGCGCCAAGGACCCGCTGATGTACCGCCTCGTGCCAGCCCTCGTGCGTGAGATGGGGCAGGCCTATCCGGAGCTGATCCGCGCCGAGGCGCTGATCACCGAGACGCTGAAGCTGGAGGAGACCCGCTTCCGCAAGACCCTGGAGCGCGGCCTCTCGATCCTCGACGAGGAGACCCGAGCGCTGACGAAGGGACAGAACCTCTCCGGCGATACGGCCTTCACCCTCTACGATACTTATGGCTTCCCGCTCGATCTCACGCAGGACGCGTTGAAGCCCCGCGGCATCGGCGTCGATACGGACGCCTTCAACGCCGCCATGGGGCGCCAGCGCGAGAAGGCGCGCGCGGCCTGGTCCGGTTCGGGCGAGGCGGCGACGGAGACCGTGTGGTTTTCCGTCAAGGAACGTGCAGGCGCGACCGAGTTTCTGGGGTACGACACCGAAACCGCCGAAGGCATCGTGCTGGCTCTCCTCAAGGACGGCCAGGAGGTGACGGAGCTCAAGGCCGGTGAGACCGGCCTCGCGGTCCTCAACCAGACTCCGTTCTATGGCGAATCCGGCGGTCAGGTCGGCGATACCGGCGTGATGCAGGGCGAGGGCGCCCGCGTGTTCGTGACCGGCACCGAGAAGAAGCTGGGCGACCTGTTCGTGCACCATGTCACTGTGGAGCACGGCTCCCTGAAGCTCAATCAGTCGCTGGAGCTGATCGTCGATCACGAGCGCCGCTTCGCGGTGCGCTCCAACCATTCGGCGACCCATCTTCTGCACGAGGCCCTGCGCCAGGTGCTCGGCGATCACGTGGCCCAGAAGGGCTCGCTGGTGGCACCCGACCGCCTGCGCTTCGACTTCAGCCATCCGAAGCCCATCGAGGATGCGGAACTCAACCAAGTCGAGGAGATCGCCAACAAGGTGCTGCTCCAGAACGAGCCGGTCATCACCAAGCTCATGGCGGTGGACGAGGCCATCGAATCCGGCGCCCGCGCGCTGTTCGGGGAGAAGTACGGCGACGAGGTTCGCGTCGTTTCCATGGGCAAGGGCGAGACCAACAAGACGTTCTCGGTGGAGCTCTGCGGCGGCACGCATGTGAACCGTACAGGCGATATCGGCGTCATCACCATCGTGGGCGAGAACGCGGTTGCGGCAGGCGTCCGCCGCGTCGAGGCCATGACGGGCGATGCCGCGCGCCGCTACCTCGCCGAGGAGAGCCGCAAACTGCGCGAGGTCGCGAACATTCTCAAGACTCCGGTGGATGAGGTCTCCTCACGCCTCACGGCCCTTTTGGAAGAGCGCCGCAAGCTGGAGCGCGATCTGGCCGAAGCGCGCCGCAAGCTTGCCATGGGCGGCGGTGGAGGCGAGGGCGATCCGGTCAAGGACGTCGCCGGTATCAAGCTCATGGCCCGCGCGGTCACCGGCGTCGAGATGAAGGATCTCAAGAGCCTCGCCGACGAGGGCAAGAAGCGCCTCGGCTCCGGCGTCGTCGCCATTGTCGGCGTCGCCGAGGACGGCAAGGCGGGGATCGTCGTCGGCGTCACCGAGGACCTGACGGCGAAAGTCGATGCGGTCGCCCTCGTGCGCGTCGGCTCGGAAAAGCTCGGCGGCAAGGGCGGCGGCGGACGCCGCGACATGGCCCAGGCCGGCGGCCCCGATGGGGGGCAGGCGGAAGCCGCGCTCGCCGCCATCGAAGCGGCTCTGGCGGCAGCCTGATCGGTGAACTGAAAACGATCCCGGGGGCGAAAGCCGACCCGGGATCTCGCTCAGGACCCGGCGCTTGAAACGCGACACTGTCATCCCCGCGCAGGCGGGGATCCCTGACCATACCGTTTCAAGGATTGGCGAGCGGCGTCGCGCGTCGTCCTGCCCTGTCGGCGTCAATGGTTCCCGGGCCCCGCTTTCGCGGCCGCGGGATGACAGCGGGAGACTCACGCCTCAATCGTGATCCGGATGCTGGCGCGAGGTCATGCGCTTCATCTCATCCGGAGAGGCGCCATCCTCCGTCCGTTCGCCGGGCAGGGTATGCAGCATTTCGAACACCGGGATCTTGCTCTCGATCCCATACTGGATCTCGGGCGTGATCCGGCCCGGATCGTCGAGGCTGCCGATCGAGACGGTGATGCGATCCCGATCGACGTAACCAAAGGTCAAAGGCGTACCGCAATCCCGGCAGAAACCACGCTCCACAGCCTCCGAACTCTTGAAGATGCCCGGCTTCCCCGTCGTCCAGACCAGATCCTTTCGCGGCACGCCCGTGAGCGGCGCGAAGTAATTGCCGAAGGCCTTCTGGCACATGCGGCAATGGCAGATGCTGGCATGGGTCGGCTCGGACATCAGCGCGTAGCGGACCGTGCCGCACTGGCAGCCACCGGTCATGACTGACTTCCTGGCGTTGGTCATGGTATGTCCTCTGACTTGATCGATCAGCTGGATCCAATGACTCCGGTATCAACGTGATCCGCCGAATCGGCTGGGCTGGAACTGGCAGTTTATGGAAATGATGCAGTATTTCGACGGTTCATCAACACCTTCGGAACCGCCAAAGTGACCCGGGCGGATGGTTCTGCTGCAGCTTCCGAAAACCACCTTTCACCGGCGCGCCGGCTGCTCGTGATCCATAACCCGACGGCTGGACGGACAGAGCGTCGGCATCTCGCGGCCGTTTTGAGCGAAATCGAGAAGCAAGGGGCTCAGTTCAGGCTGCGGGAAACGGCAAGCGCTGGCGATGCCGAGCACGTGGCACGGGATTGCGGCCCCGATATCGACGTGGCGGTGGTGGCAGGCGGCGACGGGACGATCAACGAGGCGATCAACGGATTGATGGCGCGGGAGCAGTTACCGCTGCCGGCGTTGGGAATCATCCCCATCGGCACCACCAACGTGCTGTCGCGGGACCTGCGAATTCCAAGACAAGCCGATGTCCTGGCGCGCCTCCTGGCCCATGGGCAAACTCGGGATATTCATGTCGGCTGCGCGAACGGGCGATACTTCTCGCTCATGTGCGGTGTCGGGATGGATGCGCATATCGTCAATCGCACCAGTCTTCGATTGAAGAAAAAGATCGGCAAGCTGGCGTACGTCGTACAGGGTCTGCGCGAGCTCGTGGCCGGGGTGCCGCGTCGCTACCGGGTCGAGATCGATGGATCGGAGGTCGTGGAAGCAAGCTCCGTCATCGTGGCGAAGAGCCGGTTCTACGGCGGCGAGTTTCAGCTTGCTCCGCAAGCCGCCATCGGCACGCCCGAACTCCAGGTCTGTCTCTTCCTGCGCGGCGGGCGGTTGAGCACGCTCATCTACATCATCGGCATGGGGACAGGACATCTCGACCGCATGCCGGGCTATCGGACGGCGGCGGCCCGAAAGGTCAGCATCGTTGGCCATGACGGTGAACCCTTCCAGTTGGATGGAGATTGCCAAGGCTGCCTGCCTCTCGACATCGGTGTGGGCGAGCGTCCGCTGCCGGTCATCGCACCTTGAGAAAGGGTGATTTCGCAAGGAAGGATTAGGTCGGCGGTGCCCAAGCATCCTCAGCCAAGGCAAACCATAGTCCCCCTGGATCCTCGTCCTGCGCGCTGTTCGCCAGCCATTCGCGGATTACGTTCTCAACGATCTCTTCGGGCCGCGAGCCATACTGCCGCTGCACGATCCAATCGTGCGGTCCGTCAGGACCGCCGCCAAAAACCGGCACTGCGCCACGCGATAGAAGTTCAACAACGCAGCGGCGGACATAATCAGTCAACGCATCCCCTTCGAGATCGAAACCATTGCGTCCTCCCGGCACGATCTGCTACATACCCACGGCATCAATCGGCAGCTCATTAGCCACCTGCACGATGTAGTCGCTCATCGTCTCCCCAGACCTCTTTTCGCGTGGCTCGTCATTCATTTCTTATGAACCTTGTCGCCATTGTTAATTGTAGCGTGGCTCGTCTGAATGATATCAATAGTCATTCCGTTCCGCTCGCTTCTTCGAAGACGGAATACGGAACCGTCCGGTCTTTGGTACCATAACCTGCGATAACCTGGCGGTACGGGAATTGGCTGCGCTCCTAAGCTTAGAACATCGAGTAAGTCTCTGAATTCTGACTGGCTAACTGTACGAGTGCCAATTGAAGCCCTTCCGTCACGAGTTCCGATAAGCGATCCTCTAGGCAGAAGCACTTCATTGAGAGATTGCGCCCTGACTTCTCCGACACCAAGCTCTCGCAAACGCGCAGTCGCTTGCTGCGCTTCCGACTGGTTGGCTAGGATCTGTCCCTCAATACTCTCATAGAGGCTGGGCCTAGGCTTCCAGGTCGGATCCTGCCGCTGCACCTCGCGAACCAGCGCACGGGCCTGAGCAGCCGTGATATCCAAGCGTTCTTCTTGAGCAGGCGTAGCCTCATATGCTCGGTCAGCAATGATGCGGTAGCCGCCCGGAAGTCGGCGCGGTCTGAGCTGCGCGTATTCCGACCGTGGCCCAACCCCGCTGCTACCTCCGCCCGTCCATCGTCTGCCCTCGGGATCGCCGGCAGGGACCCTGGGCTGGTTCGGGTTGTACTGCTTGCGCGCCCTTGCGATGAGAAGCCGCCGCGGCTCCAACTGGGCAACCGCAAACGCATGACGGGCCGTCAGCAAGTCACTCAGTGAACCAGCGGATCGAAGCATCCTAATTTACTTCTCCTACATCATTCATGGATGTATCGTTAGAACAAAATATGAACATTGTCAAGCTTCGATGAGTGCGCCTGAATAGCAAAAGCCCGGCGCGGGGCCGGGCTCTGTTCTTTCCTTCGTGCGATGATGAGGCCGTTTACGCCGCCATTTCTTTTTTGAGGTTTTCGTCGATTTTGTCGAGGAATCCGGTGGTGGAGAGCCACTTCTGCTCGGCGCCGACCAGGAGTGCCAGGTCCTTGGTCATGAAGCCGGCCTCGACCGT
>NZ_VOSK01000879.1 GCF_009296175.1 Microvirga tunisiensis
GAGTGTGGCACAGGGCAATTGGTGGCAGGGATTAGTCTCAACAACCAAATCCTACGCTGCTTCAAGTGCTTAAGCTACACTCGCCAGCCTTCATCAACCTTCCCATGCATAAGAACGGCTAGATCCTGATAGAGCCAGCGCTGAGTTATGGATCAGCCTGAACAACAGCTAGACTTCGCCAGCATTACCGCAGACATCGTTTCGTCCTATGTCGCCAACAACGCGGTCCATCGGACTGATCTGCCGAACGTGATTGCATCCGTCCATGCTGCGCTCCAAGGATTAACTGCTCCGAAGCAAACGGAGCCCGAAAAGCCAGAGCCGGCTGTTTCGATCCGCAGGTCCATCACACCTGACTTCCTGATTAGCCTCGAAGACGGCAAGAAGTATAAGACGTTCAAGCGTCATCTCGGGAAGCTGGGACTGACGGCTGAGAAGTATCGTGCAAAGTGGGGGCTCCCTGCCGATTACCCCATGGTTGCGCCCAACTATGCTGCGAAGCGGTCTGAGCTCGCCAAAAGCAGCGGCCTCGGTCAGCAGCGAAGGAAGACTACCGCGAAAGCAGTTGCAGCGCCGGAGGAGACGGTCACGGCACGCGCTGAATCCTCCATGCCAAAACGCGGCAGGCCTTCCAAGAAGTCGGCAAGTGAATAAGCATACTCGGGCTGGGCGCATCCGTGCCTGGCCCTCCTCGGCCAAAGGACTGGCGCTAAGCTATCGCCTCAGCTGCCTCCGGTTGGGCTTCCTTTGCAATGATATGTGAGGGAAAGATGCCTTCTTTGACCGCAGCTCCTTCGAACCATCTGCAGGTTATCTCGCGACCATCGACCTCAACAACGGTCATCCGATGAGAGGGGTAAGCAATCAGATGCACGACATCGCCAACGC
>NZ_VOSK01000880.1 GCF_009296175.1 Microvirga tunisiensis
ATCTCGCCCGGGCGGAGTTCGCAACGCTGCGGTTGCGCCTGCTCAAGATCGCCGTGCGGGTGCAGGAAACCACCAGCCGCATCCGACTGGCCTTTGCCTCGTGCTGTCCGGAAGCGGATCTCGTCCGGCGTCTTGCGAGCGCTCTGGCACCCCAGCCCCGGGCGGCCTCGCCCTGAGCGCCGGGGCTGCCATCGCCCCGGTCATCCCATCCCGTCCCGGCCAACGCGTTCCCCACGTTCCAGACCTTGCCGCGGTGAAAGAAACGCAGCGGATCGGCACGCCCGCGCTACCAAATAGGCCCCGAAACAAACTCTGGTGAATAGGAACGGTTAGTGAGATTACGCCCGTAGCGCCCTCACCACCTCAGTGTCTGGGTGAGTCACAATCGTCTTATACCGGCTTGATGCAGCCGCCTTTTCGGCCTCGATCAACACTTCTAAAGGTCGCCATGGCTTCGGCATGAAGCGCACCTGCCTGAGAACCTTATCGAGGTCCTCCTCAAGGGGTGCGCCCGAGGTCAGGAGGGTTCTGATCCACGGCCACTTCAACCGAACCGTCCGTGCGAGGTCCACGCCGTCCATGACACAGGGCAGCTTCACGTCAGAGAAAAGGAAGGCGACATCGCCTGCATTGAACCGGAGATACTGCAACGCCTGCTCGGCGCTGGCCGCCTCCACTACCCGGAGGTCTGTCTCCTCCAGCAGCGCGACCGCCAGAGCCCGAAGCTCCTCATCGGCCTCGACAATCAACGCAACGCGAAGACCTATGCTGGATTTTGGGTGATGGGGCCGATCAGGCGACGTTGTGTGTTGGCGTCGTTGCGATCTCGGTGCCGTCCTGGAATCTGACACCCGCGATTACTTTCGGCAACTGGTTTTCGCCCATCA
>NZ_VOSK01000881.1 GCF_009296175.1 Microvirga tunisiensis
CACCTGTTTGCGCATTGGCGCTTTCTGCATGGAAATGGCCGAACATCGGGAGCCGTATGACGCGAGAGTGTCACGTACGGTTCTGGGAGCGCGCGGGGGTGAGATCCCCCCGCGCGACTCGCCAGGTGTTCGTGCGCATCCGAGGCAAACTGCACTATCTCTGGCGGACCGGTGCTCAGCACGGCAACGTGCTCGATGTGCTGGTGCAGAGTCGCCGCAACAAGATGGCCGCCAAGCGCTTCTTCCGCAAGCTGCTAAAGGGTTTGTGATACGCCATCGACATTGACGAGCGGGCTGAGAGCTGGCGCGCGGAGGGTTGGGCAGGCTGGTCCGGCACGGCGGCTGGCACGTCAACGGAGGTGGGTTCCGCCACCTCCGTCTCATCGGTTGTCGCCAGCGTCCGCGCGGAAGACCTCGATGTCGAGGCGGTCGCCAGCCCCCGTAAAACGGGCTTGGCCGGTGCCGAAACCGGTCTGTCGGATCACGGCGAGCAAGTCCTTCCAGTCGTGGAAGAGAGGCTGCGGATCGGCATGCGTGATGTCAGTCACGGGCGGATTCGCATTCGCTCCTATGTGGTGGAAACCCCGGTCGACGAGCAGGTGACACTTCGTGAGGAGCGGGTTGCCATTGAGCGCCGCCCGGCCGACCGCGCCCTGAGTGATGCTGATCAGGCGTTCCAGGAGCGGACCATCGAGGCCGAAGAACGAGGCGAGGAGGCGGTGGTCTCCAAGGAGGTCCGCATCACGGAAGAGATTGTTGTCAATGGGCGTTGAATCTCCCGTAATTATGGGCCTTCAATTTTCCCTACCTGACGGACGAGAATGGGTCCGGTGATCAGCCGGTCGGATGATCATTTGCTTTGCCTCCTGGTGGTCGGCCCCGGC
>NZ_VOSK01000882.1 GCF_009296175.1 Microvirga tunisiensis
TGCTCGGCCTCAAGGGGATTGGATCAGGGTTTGCGGGTGCGCTGTGGTCGGAAGGCCTGTTTCGGCACTTTGACAACCGGCGGCAGGTGGCAGCCTATGCGGGCTTGGCGCCGACACCCTGGAAGAGTGGATCGATTGATCGCGAGCAAGGGGTGTCCAAGGCCGGCAATCCACGGCTGCGCACGATCATGATCCAACTCGCGTGGCTCTGGTTGCGTCACCAGCCGCATTCAGCCCTCAGCCAATGGTTCAAGGACCGGGTCAGAGCCAGCGGCAGCCGCCAGCGCAAGACAACTATTGTCGCGCTGGCGCGCAAGCTTCTGGTGGCCCTGTGGAAGTACGTCACCACCGGCGTAGTGATCGAAGGAGCGAAGATGAAGGCCGCATGACACCTGAACTTTGCCTCATCGAGTCATCTTCCAGGATCTGATCAGTCCTGGCGGATGCGGGTCGGCGAACCGAACACAGCCATGGCCTTGCCTGCCGCTGTTCGAGAAGGGTCCCGCCGTCCTGAGCCTGGCCCGCCGCAAGCGGGATGATGGTGCAGCCGTTCTGAACGGCGACCGCATGTGAGGTGGACCGTGCCCGCACTCGGGCCGCGTCGTGGATGAGGCTCAGACCCGCGCGTCCGCTCTACAACGGGAGATCCTATGATGATGCCCTGATCAAACCGCTTGACCACCCCACCCTCATGTGAGGGCTGTGTCAAAACGCAGGATTTGGTAATCTGGTTGGGTTAGCACGGACTGGAGGGATCGCGATGAAGCGGTTTGTCCAAGGCCAGGAGCGCAGCCAGGGCACCTTGTTCCCCACCTGCCTCGACGAGTACGTCAGTGACGAGAATCCAGTGCGGGTGATCGACGTCTTTGTCGAGGAGCT
>NZ_VOSK01000883.1 GCF_009296175.1 Microvirga tunisiensis
ATCTCGCCCGGGCGGAGTTCGCAACGCTGCGGTTGCGCCTGCTCAAGATCGCCGTGCGGGTGCAGGAAACCACCAGCCGCATCCGACTGGCCTTTGCCTCGTGCTGTCCGGAAGCGGATCTCGTCCGGCGTCTTGCGAGCGCTCTGGCACCCCAGCCCCGGGCGGCCTCGCCCTGAGCGCCGGGGCTGCCATCGCCCCGGTCATCCCATCCCGTCCCTGCCAACGCGTTCCCCACGTTCCAGACCTTGCCGCGGTGAAAGAAACGCAGCGGATCGGCACGCCCGCGCTACCAAATAGGCCCCGAAACAAACTCTGGTGAATAGGAACGGCTAACTGGCTTCCCTGGCGTCATCCCGTGCATCAAGCAGGGCCTTGTCTCCTTTTAGCCTTTCTCGCATATCCTTACCTTGATAATTCCGACCTTCTCTGCCGGGTCACCTCACCGACCGCCCTCAAAAACTGAATTGTAGAATGCGTGATTTAACCGAAAAGCAATTTGTGGCCGCCATGGCGCGAAATGGGTTCACCAAGGATGAGAGTCTGCTCAACGGCTTTCGTCACCCTGATCTTCCCAAGCCAATGTTCATGACCGTGCTTATCCAGACCAGCGGCCACCGTGGAGCCCTGAAGTCGGCATTGGAGTACCTGAAGAAGGCTCAGGCCGAGACAACTGGACAGTAGGAGAGTTCTGGAGGCGGCTGCGGTGGGTATGGGTGACTTGCGCTGAACGTTGCGAATAGCTGCCCTCCAAGTGATCATTTGTCAGAGAGAAAGTTCTCGTCTGCCACATCCCCGAAATTTCAATATCATTGATGCCAATGGAGCAGTATCGACAGGTTAAACAATCCACATGACATAAAAAATGTCTGAGCACAAC
>NZ_VOSK01000884.1 GCF_009296175.1 Microvirga tunisiensis
TCGCATCTGGTACCGAGGCCCCGTCCAATGGGGATCAATCCACTTGCAGATCCCGCACCGCTTCGAAGTGCCGTCACAAGAGACGGCAGGCCAACCGGTCAAAATCACTGTGTCGAGGATCTAGTCTGCCATCCCTGATGTGAACATTACAACGGGGCATGAGAGGTTGGTGATCGTTCTAGACCCGAAGCGACTTTGCCGTTCAAAAGGGAACGGAAGTCGGTTGTTCATATGTCAAGCTTCAGCCATAGGTAGACATCAAAGTCATCGTAATAATTTGGGTGTATTGCATTTAGATCTTGAGTTGCTGCTCCATAAACGTCACCTCCCCATTTCCGGAATTCTCTTAGCTAATTCGCTCCATGGATGATCACGAAAATATTTCCCATTCCGACCATGCAGATAAGCCGCTAGCAGATCTGGCTGGGGCGGCGTTGCGGCAGATGCTTAAGCTTGCCAAGCAGCGGGGCTATGTCACCCATGCGGAATTAAGTAACGTTCTTCCATCTGAAGACTTTTCTTCGGAGCAGATCGAGGACGTTCTTAGCCAATTGTCTCAGCAAGGGATCAACGTTGTTGAATCGGAAGAGACAGAGGAGGAAGCGGCTGATGGCGGCGACCTCGTAGAGGCATCTGAGACCCGCGCCGTCGCGGTATTTGAGACCACGACCAAGGAGCCGGCGGACCGGACAGACGACCCGGTGCGCATGTATCTGCGCGAGATGGGATCGGTCCAGCTTCTGTCCCGCGAGGGCGAAATCGCGATCGCCAAGCGCATCGAGGCCGGCCGCGAGGCCATGATCGCCGGGCTCTGCGAAAGCCCGCTGACCTTCCAGGCCATCATCATCTGGCGCGACGAACTCGTCGAGG
>NZ_VOSK01000885.1 GCF_009296175.1 Microvirga tunisiensis
TGGCGCCAACGCAGCAAAGCGGGTCACGCGCGTCTTGGTGCGCGGCCATCCGTCCAACCAGTGTACGACCCGCAAGACGTTCATCGCAGCCGCCGAACACACCTCCTGGAGGCCGGTCTTCAGGAGCCCGATATACCGGCTCCGGCGCATTCCGAAGACCCGCACACCCTGTGAGAGAGTGCCCTCGACGCCAGCCCGGGTATGATACCGCTCCTTCCATGTCGGATCGTGCATCCGGGATCGGGCTGCATTCAATGCCTCGTACTCTTGGCGCGTATGGAAGTAGACGGCGCGGCGGGCTTCCTTCGCGGGCGTGCACAGCTCTCTGACGGCGCAGGCTCCACAATCAGTGCGGCTGAACACGGCATTGATACGCGGGCTTCCATCCTCTCTGCGCGCGACGCGCCAAGTCGCGGAGACCTTACCCTGTGGGCACGTCACTTGTTCGCGCTCCCAGTCGATCACGAAGTTGGGCAGATCATATCCCTGTCCCGTGCGGGCCTGCCAGGACGATACGCCCCGCACCGGCCCCTCGAGCGAGATCCCGTGGTCTTGCCGGCTGCTGACCAACAGGGCCGCATCAATGTAGGCCGAGTCCACGTAATGCTCAGAAGGGAGGAGGCCTTTGGCGGCCAGGCACGCATGGATCTCGGCCGTGCTCGTCATGTCCTGCTCCATCGCCGGGCAGGTCTTGACGTGCGTGATCAGGTGGGCTGCATCGTCATCGCAGGTCTCGGTGACATGGACCTTGTAGCCGGACCACTCCATCTGACGCTTTGTGCTGTAATGCATCTCGGGATCATAGGGCGACTGCAGCCGTTCGCCGACCGGTGGCAGTTCCGCCCCAGCCCGCCAGCGCGGCCGCCC
>NZ_VOSK01000886.1 GCF_009296175.1 Microvirga tunisiensis
GCTCGACATGTTGTAGATGGTGGTTCGCTCCGGCCTGGCCTTGAAGAAGTTGTAGAGCTCCATTCCAGAACCCGGATTTCCGCCACCCGTCACGAGGTAGACCACGAATTCGTCGATGCCACCTTTGGCGGCACTGATCGAGAAGACATAGCTCGTCAAGGCATCACACATCTTCTTGCTGATGATGGCGCTGCAATAGACATGCTGGACGACGGGCATTGCGGTCTCCTGATCAGATCTCACACCAAGGACCACGCTCCCGACCGAGATGCCTGCCCTTTGACATAGACGCGAAGTAGCGGACTGTAAATCAGTATCGAACACGGACCCTTGCGCCGGCTACGGTTACGCACATGACGTTGCTAGCGAATTCGTAGCATCAGCGGGGTCATCATCGGCGCCGATCGTGACCCCGCCAGATTCTCATTTTGTGGCGCTAAATTCCAGGCATTGTGCTTCCGTTGGGAAGGGTCAAAGCTTCGGTGTCGATTCACAATCCGGCTGCATCAACAGGCCGGGCAGGAGACTGCACCCGACCAACACGTCAGAACATCAAATCAGCTCTTGCAATGTGAGAGCCATCCACAGAGGCCTTCAGATGGAGTGAGGAGCTTCAGAGCCTACCCCGGCGCGAGCCTTCCACTGCCGGCCACAAACTTGCTCCAACGCTTTTACGGCAAGGTTCTCAGTCTTTGCTTCCAGGTGCATGTGAACCGAACGGCCACGCTGTCATTGTCATGTTTGAGGACCACTGTTCCTCGGCACGGCCGGCTTCCGGCCCCAGCAGACGAAGGAATGACTATGGCGAAGAAACAGAAGGATAGGACTTCACAACCCAGCAGGAGCCGGAAGGCGCCGGAGAAG
>NZ_VOSK01000887.1 GCF_009296175.1 Microvirga tunisiensis
GGGGGCGCTAATCCTGGCCTCCCTCGGCCGAGATCTGCTCTATCTTGACTTCGACAAGGTCAGCGAGGGCGCTGTCGGGTGCCAGAGCGCGCAGGTCTTGCGCCAGTTCTCGCAGTTCGTCCAACGTAGCCTCTGACATCAGGATGTTCGCGGCTTTCGTCGTCTCTTCCGTGAAGTCCATGGTCTCTCCTTCGATCCAATCTGACGGGACGGATAAGGCGTCTGAAGTTCGGCAAGGATCAGTTCATTCTGTATCGTGCTCCTGACAACCCCCCGCTCGATGCTCAGCCGGGCAGGGGTTTGTTAGGGATCCATTAACCATACCGCGGCGACCATGCCCTTGCTGATCTGATGCAGGGTCAGAGATCAGCACTCTCCTCCAAAGCCGACGGCGGATTCAAAGCTCCGTTCTGCTTTGAGGATGCCCGTGCCTGAGCGCGTTAACCGTCGCGTAACCATATCCTCAAGTGAACCTGATCCAATCCAGGCATAGCACGTTCCTTCTTTGCCGGAACGGGAGAGGGCTGCCGCATGACCATTTTTGATCCAGTCATTGAAACCCTCGTCACGATCGACCCCGCGGGCAGACCTCGCCGTTGAGAACTCCATGTCGCTGGGAGGTGGTGATGAAACGATCCTCAGCACGACGGGCTAGACGCTGGGCCATGCTAGAGTTGGCCCGCCTGGATCAGCGCAATGAAGCCGTTCTCGATCGGCCCCGATTAGTTGGAGGTAACCCAGATCCCTCGTGATGATGAGGCAGGCTAGGTGCTCGAGGCACCGGCCCAGTTCCGTGCCGACGCAGATGTTGGGGTCGTGAGCTTGGATAGGCATTGCAAGCATGAAACGCCCCGGTTGTAAGCC
>NZ_VOSK01000888.1 GCF_009296175.1 Microvirga tunisiensis
TGCGGATGAAGGGAGTGCATCACGTCCTCCTGCGGTGAGAAGCTCGGCGTCGCAGGCCGTCAAAGCGCCAAGTGTACTCCTCAATGGCGTAACGCACCCGATCCCAACAACGTTCCGCCACCAAACAAGTAGGTATCCCGAAGGACCTCACCCTCTTCAACGAGAACTTTGCCTTTTGGCAGATCCACGCGCTCAAGCTGGCTCTCCAGCCACATGAAATCCTCTGAGTCCAGGGTGGCCAGGAGCCGATTGCCTGGATCGTCCGTCATTCGTGAACCTTTCTTCTGGTTCGGGAAACGGAGGTGGATGGTATTTCTTATGCTCCGCTCTCCAAGGGACAAATTGGAGTAGCAATGCAAAAATTCCGCTCGCGGTAGAGCCGAGCGGGGTTTCATGCGGGGCAAACCGCGATGGGGTCGCGGGGTGGCTTGTGTGTAGAGGCAGAGAGTAAACAGCCTGCTGTCCTACCCACACCAATGTGACCGACTGACTTCCGACACTGGGCTAATGAGCCGAGAGAGCATCAAGCGGGATCGCCTGGATTGCCTGACCTGAGGCATCGACAATCTCCAGCCGCCATCCCTGCCATTCATCCGAGTTGGATGGATCATGGGCGCGAAGCTCCTCGACGGCTTCCATGGCGGAGACCACCGCTGCCCGGATGCTGGATGCCACAATGCCCTCTTCGTCTCGGATCATGGTCTCGCCATTGGTGAGATTGAAGTAGTAGCGTGCGACGTTGGTGCGTAAATCGGACCGGGGTGTCGTGCCAAGTCAGGGGTAAGGTATAGAGGCGGTCTTCTGAAACCGAGAGCCGCATGCCCTACAAGGTTAATGAAGAGCGCCGCCACAAGATTCCAAA
>NZ_VOSK01000088.1 GCF_009296175.1 Microvirga tunisiensis
TGCGGATGAAGGGAGTGCATCACGTCCTCCTGCGGTGAGAAGCTCGGCGTCGCAGGCCGTCAAAGCGCCAAGTGTACTCCTCAATGGCGTAACGCACCCGATCCCAACAACGTTCCGCCACCAAACAACTAGCACAGTGAGGCCCATTTGTATCGACGGCTGTACAAAGACTGGAGTTGCCATTAATCAATCGTTTGGGATCGTTGCTGAGGCCACTTTGGTAGTACGACGAGGAGGGGAGGGGGCTTACCGAAGCGGGCGAAAATGCCTTGAAAATTAACGTATTGGCAGTTCGCTCAAGGAATGTGAGGCTTTCGTTGGCCTTTTTGATCAAGATGCTGATAAGCGGGGATTATCGATAGTGAGTAAGACGCCAGAGAAAATCCCCTGCAAGTCAACTTAAGTGCCGGATAGCTTGACTAACGCGAATCAGCCATCATGAAAACAATGGCTTACACGCTCGACAAACTGCCCCTGGAAACGTAATCGGGGCACTTTGGGGGGCCTAGCCTCAGGCTGACCGGATGACGAGGGTGGCCAGCGGCGGGATCTTCGGCTGACCCGTGTCCAGTTCGAGCCGGTCCCCGAGATAGGTGAAGAACGACAGCCCGAGCTTACGGCAGGTCTTAAGCAGTCCCAGCATTACGTCGCGAGCCATTCGGCCATCCACACTCATGGTGCCGCCGGAGATCTTGCGCTTGATCACCCAGGCGCGCAGGTCGTTCTCGGACGCATTGGTATGAAGCGGAATCTCCGGCCGCTCGAGCACCCGCAGCAGTTCGGCCTTGCGCCGCGCCAGCCGGGCCAGCAGTTCGTCGAGCTCCTTGTAGCCCGTGCGCTGGCCAAAGATCCGGTCGAACTATCGCTGGAAGGAAGCCTCAGCGCCCGCTGTGGGGCTCTGCTTCCACAGCTTCAGGCCGCGGTAAAAGCACCAGATCGTCGCGCGGACCAGTTCCACAGCCTTGGCCTGCTTGGGCGAGGCGGGCATCAGCTTCTCGAGGTGGCGCTCGGCATGGATCCAGCACAGAGCGTGTGTGGCAACCCGGAACTGCCCGGCATCGTCGGAGACCACGACGGTGTTGTCCATCAGCCCGTGATGCCGGAGCGCACCCCAGGTGGCCGCTTCGTTGAGCGTCTGCAGTAGGGGCCGGTCGAAGATGTTGATCGAACACTGCAACAGATGCTGCCACCACTCCATCTGCGAGCGGAACACCTGCCCCTGGAGCTGGCTCAACCGGGCGATCACGGCAGCCTCGACAGGCTGCCGGCGCAGATAGTCCAGTGTGGCTTCGTTGACGACATAGTCCTCGCAACCACCCCGCAGCAGCGACAGGAAGTTCAGGCGCGATTTCGACCGGCTGGTGCGGAAGACGCAAAAGCGCTCGCCGCCAATCTGCGTGGTCACCGCGGGACGGCGGGCATGGCGCGCACCAGTATCATCGACGGTGATGTAAGGCGACGAGACGAGGCCTGCTTTCAGGATCGCGCGGTCTTCCTGCGCGAATGCCTCCAGGTCCGTGGTGAGCAGACGCACCACCTCTCGCTTGGAGATCGACAGGCCAATGCCGTTCAGCAGATCGGTGAGGCGCTCGGTGGTCACCTGGCCTTGCGTGTGCAGCGCCAGGCAGAACCGCCGCACGCCGGGCCCGAACCCGCCGGTGACGCCGAGCGGCAGCGGCGCGATGAGGGTCTGGCCGCCGGGCGTCACCCAGCGTTCCCGCTTGTAGCGCACCACCTCGGCGGCCACCACGAGATCCCGGTGCACCACCGTCTTGTAGCCTTTGAAGCGCGAGCCGGGCGGCACTTCTGCCCGGAGCGTGACCTCGCGCGTCACCTGATCCCGTTTGACCCCACGCCCGAGACGGCGGCCCGGAGCGGCAGGTCGCGGCTGGGTGGCCTTATCCATGCCGGAGGGTTTGAAGGGTGGGCGCGGCGGCAGGTTCTTGAGCCTTGCGATCTCATCCTTCAGGGCTTGGTTATTGAGGCGCAGGTTGCTGTTGTCGAGGCGGAGTTGCTCGACCTCGTGCTCCAGTCGATCAATCTTGCCGGCCAGATCCGAGACCAGCTGGCGCAGGGCCGTCGAGGACAGGGGCTTGGCAGAATCACCGGGCGCGGACATCCCCGGATTGAATCACGGATGCTCTTCTGAGGGAATCGTTGCCCCCTAATCTGCCCTTTCAATTACCCATAAGTCCGGTTCCGAGGGTTGCGCCGAGTTCGATATCGGTGAGGCGCGAGAGGCCGCGCCACAGGACCATGTTGCCGGGCGGCGGATCCTTGGCGCGGGCAAGATAGCCGCCGAGACGGGCGATCTTGGTCAGATAGTGCGCCAAGGTTGGGGCCGGTGAGACTGTCTTATTCTTGATCAGGCGATCGAGCAGGCGGATCTCGGGCGGGGTGAAGACCAGGCGCGGCGAGGCTTGTGGTACCGTCCGGTTGAGCATCGTCAGCCAGAACACCCGCCAGGCCAGGATGCAGAACAGCGCCAGCAGATTGACCAGCCGCTCGGCCGACCGGAGTTTCGCCTCCTCGGCCCGGCAGCCCGATTTCAGGATTTTGTGGAACAACTCGATCTTCCAGCGCAGGGCGTACCAGCCGATCTTCGCGATCGCCTCGTCGACGCAGGTGACGGGCAGATCGGTGATAAGGCGCCAATGGATCGGCTGACGGTTCTCAGGAGCGCCTTGTTCATCGGCGCAGATCACGGTGAGCGCGAGCGCGGGATAGCGCCTCTGCTTGGCAAGAGGCGGCCGCACTGTCAGGCGATGATACTTGATGGTAAGCCGCGCCTGACTGCTCCTGCCTTTGTCGTCGCGCACATCGATCCGGTGTTCGCCCTGGCCCTGCACCGTCTCCATCGCGGCCATGAGCGTCCGGGCGCCGTCGTCCGTCAGCCGGTCAACACAGCTGCGCACGAGAAAGTGCGTGCCGAGTTCGTGCGCGGCAACGAACAGTTCATAGATGTCGCCCTCGCGATCACCGACATGGATGCATCGGGCCGGATCGGCGACAAGCGCCGATGCCTGGCGCATGTTATCGAGCCAGCGCAGGCTCTCCTTTTGCTCAATCGGCACGCGCGTTGGGTTGATGTGCCGTTTGAGAGTGCTTGAGCCCTTGAGGTTGGCGCGGGTCCAGAACTTGATCGCGCACAGTCCCAGCGGCAGCCCGTCCGGTGTGACGCCAAGGCTTGAGTGCATCAGCAGGCCGCAAACGGTATAGAGCTGGCGTCGATCATAACTGGTGTTGCGGCAGGGATATTGCCCGATCACGCCGACGGGCTCGGGCCGGACCCGGTGATAGACGAACTCGGTGGTGTCGTGGAGAATGAGGATCGGCCCCTCGATCGCGGCGACGCGGCTGGCGGTGGCCGCGAAGTGGCCGGCCAGGATCTGAGCCTCGCTGACGCGCTCATTGTCGAAGAAGCGGTAAGCGGCTTTGGTGGCGGCCCAGTCCTGGCAGGCCAGTGGCAGGCTCGCTCCCATTGCCCCGCCGAGCTGCTCCAGGAGCCGCCGCAGCCGCTGGCCCAGCCGTGCGTCGGCAAAGGTCGAACCGGCCAATTCCTCGTCGAGCCACGAGGCGCCCTCAACCATCGGATCCATGACACCCTCCATCCAAGCGGGTGCCCGACAAGGAATCACGCCCGAGCCGTGCCGCGCAAGCGAAAGCAGCTCTCACTCCGGAGATGTGGGTAATTGAAAGTAATCTGCCCCGGTTACCTGGAAACCCTAATCGGACCGGTTGCCCGCGCCACCGAGGTTTTGGCCCGCCTTGACGAGCGGCTGGCTCGTTCCCCCGTCCGCGACGGCTTTGTCGAGCGCCAGCACTTCGCCGACGCTGCCGCCGCGCTCTGGCTCGAGGGCGAGCTCGTCCACCTCGAAGATCTCGTGCTACATGACGCCCACATGGACATCCGCACCCCAACCCATGAACTCACCCGCGCGCACGCGGTGCTGCGTACCCGTCGGCGCATTTTTGTGCAGAAGCCGGACTGGGCGCTCAGCCGCGACGGTTTTTTGGCCCTGACCGGTCGGGACGGCGCTCCGGCTGCGGCGGGACAAAAAAGCCGGGAAGGGGAGGGGGCAAGCCCCATTGAGGCTGTGAGTCGGGGTGACGCTGACGACGATCTTCTGGCCGAAGAATTTGCCGAGATCGATGCTGTCCTGGCACGCTCGTCAAAGATTCTCAGCGGCGCCAACGTGCCTGGTCGAAAGGATGAAACGTCACGACGTGCCCAAAACGGCCTGATCTACGATCTCGACTGGAATGAAGAAGAACGGCTGGCCGAATGGCGGGATGTGATGGTCAGGACCCGCGATCTGCCGGTCATCCTGCGCGCCGCGGTCCTACTCGAAGCCTGGTCGGACACCGAGGTGCTGCAGCATGCCACATGGCTCGGGCCGCTGTTCGTCGCCGCGCTGCTGCGGCAGGAGGGTCTTGCCGCCAACCATCTCGTCAGCCTTCATATCGGGGCGAAAGGCATTCCGCGGGAGCGGCGGCGGGCGCGCAATCGCTCGGATCGGTTGTTGGCTTTTGTCGATGCCATCCACGAGGCAGCGCTCGCCGGGTTGAAAGAGCATGACCGGCTGGTGATGGCGAAAAGCCAGATGGAACGGCGGCTGCGGGAGCGGCGCGTCAGTTCAAAACTTTCCGACCTGATCGAGCTGGTGCTGACGCGGCCACTTGTCTCGACTGGCATGGTTCAGAAGGGGCTAAACGTGACAAAACAGGGGGCGCTGAATCTGGTCGGTGAGCTTGGGCTGCGCGAGATGACGGGCAGGGGAAGGTTTCGGGCGTGGGGGATTATGTGAGCCTCAGTCGGTCACGATAACATCATCTTTACGAAATTATCGAACTTGACGAACTTGCGATCTGTAACCATATTGGTGACAGCAGGAGGTTGTCATCATGGCCGCTCCAAAACGCAGCAACCATAGCGGGACCGCATCCCATGCGGGAGTCGCCGCCCTGAGTTTTACCACGAAGTTGCCGGCACAGGCCGATTTCAAAAAGGTGTTGCTCGAACGCTATCAGGAGGCGATCGCACGCAGCCGCAAGATCGGCCATCGCGTATCGTTCCGGGTAGAGGTCGATCCGGCCGCCGGCGCGCAGACGATCACGCCGGTCGAGGAACAGCCGAGCGCTTCAGATGACATATTTCCCGTTGAGGATACGGGCAAGCCTGATGCTGAGCTTGAAGCGGCGCTCGCCAAGGCGCGCGAACGCGGTCGCAAGCGTGTCGCCGAAATTGTCGCCGGCGACGACATGCTGAGCGCGGATGCCTTTTCCAAGCTGATCGGCACGTCGCGGGTGACGGTCAACGCCAAGCGGCAGAACGGGCAGGTGCTCGGGATCGATGGTGCCAAGCGCGGCTTCCGCTTTCCCGTATGGCAGCTCGACAAGCATGGCCGGCCGTTCGGGGCATTGCCGGCGCTCCACGCGACCTTGGGCAACAATGCCTGGGCGGTCTACCGGTTTTTGGTGTCACCCCATGGTGCGCTCGATGGGCGGACGGGTCTTCGGGCCCTTCAGCAAGGTGATGATACCTCGGTGTTGGCAGTGGCGGAAGGTATGGCCAGGGGCGATTTCGACTGAATGCCCGGCGTTCCACCTCCACCCGATTTCGGGCGCGCAAAGCTCGAGATCGAGACCATCCCGCCGGGGCGGACATTCGGTCGGATCTACTGGAGCACCTATCCTGATCCCCTCGGATACGGGAAGTCGGCGAGCCGTTTCAGCGATCCGCGGCGTCGTGTTGCTGCCAACCGTTTTGGCGTTCTCTACCTCGGCGACTCTCTGAAGGTTTGCTTCCTCGAGACCGTGCTCAGAGATCGGCGCGAAGGACTATTCGACGACCTCCCGATCGATGAGGTGGAACTGACACAACGGCGTTATGCAGAGATCGCGACAACTGCGGAGCTTCACCTCGTCGACCTCAGAGATGACAATGCCGTCAGAATGGGTGTACCCACCGACGTCGTTCGGGCACAGCGCCAGAACTTGGCGCGCTGGTGGTCGCTGGCGTTTCACGAGCACCCGTCTAAGCCTGACGGGATCATTTACCCCTCGCGCCTCAATGGCGCGACCAATCTCGCCATCTACGATCGTTCGATGGGAAAGCTACAGGCGAAGCGCGTTGTGACGCTCCTCGGCGCGCCGGGATTGGGCCAGGCTCTCGATGATTTCCGGGTGGGATTGGTGTAAAGAAGCAGCTCGTACGCCTCGTTGGTGAAGGTCGCTGGGCGCCAGGAGCGGGCCAGCCAGGCATGTGTTCTCGAACGACCACAACTGGCCGGAAGGGGACTGTCCGCTTTACCTGGAAAATGCAGGAAAGCGGCCGGCCAACCCAGCGTGGGATGTGACGAGAGACCAGGCCGATCTGCGCAACTGATTGGTAGTCCGAAGGGCAATCATGCCTCCCATTCCTCGTCCTCCCAACCCGACCTTTTCAGCTTGGCTGAGAGGGCTTGGGGCAAATCTCCATCCTCCGTCCATCCGTCATCCACGTCGATGCCATCGAGAAGCGCCCTTACGATTTTCGCGCGGCGAAGAGCCTGAGCTCTCCAAGCGAGTTCTTCGAAGAAGGACCTTTCGAATTCAGTGGCTACTCGAGGCTCCAGCCAAGCGTCGAACATTGGCGCGAAGGTCACAAGTCGCGAGTGGCGCTCCACATATCCGGCGTTCGAGAGGTTGCGTGTTCGCACAGCAAGGAGGCGAGCGAATGATCCATCTCGGTCCTTGATGGGTTTCGGCTTAATGTCGAGTTCCGCGAGGTAGCGGTCCATGGAACTAACGTAGTCTTGGAATCCCTCCATCGCGTTTTGTTTTACCTCAGGGTCGGACAGTTTCGCACCGATAACCGAAAGTTGGTTTCCTAAACTTCTCCGTTGATCCCGGATCGACGTTTCCACCTTAGCGGCGTAGGTACGCGGCAACCAGAGGCCGAACACAGTATCTAAGCCGTAGTCGCGCACCCGTGTACGGATGGCCGTCTCATCCTCATCGAGAAAACTGCCAGCCTCCATGCCAATTGCGCTTAGAAGTCCGAACCCGAACCCGCTCGTTGAGGGTTTCGCGTGGTCGACGCCACTGCCCTCTCCGATTCGCGCGTTGATCTTGCTACGATCCTCGGGAGATAGCCTATAGGCGTCGAATACGAAAAGCCGCTGTGCGGGCGGCTTGTGACAGAGCACGCCGTCGAGAAAGAAATCCCTGAGCGTCCTGGGGGGCTCCCGCTGAGGCTGTCTTTCGGTGACCGACAGTGCCCCGTCGAACACCGCCTCGACATATTGGGACAATCCTTTGTGGCGTCCGACGAGCCTCATCATCAGTTCGTGTCGGTCGCTGCCCGGGTTTGCGGAACCGATAAACCAGGAAGGTTGCGTCGTTTTAAGAAATCGGAAGAGCTTTGTATGAAAATGAACGGGGCGTCGGCCGACGACGCATACCTGCGGGTTTGGGTATCCAAGCTTGAGAAGATGCGCCCTAACGGCTCGCATGTCCTCCCAAACTAAAGGCAGGGTGATCGTCGCGTCCGATCCCACGGCGATCCTAACCCGACAATTGCGCCGACGGCTGCGAGGAAGCCTCTTGAACAATTCAATGAGCCAGCTTCGACTATAGTATCCGCCGAGGATCGTTATCTCGGTCGCATCGCCGGCTGCTTCCTGCAGCGACTTACCCAGATCTAATACGGTGTGCGCCCTCGGATCTGGGTTAGTCTCCAAATCATCGAGAAGAAGACCGATCGCATCGGCCTTCGCTACATACACGGCCTCCTTATGCGCCAATGGTGAGGCCTCCAGTACTTGTCGACTACGGCGGTCGAATGCAATTGGGAGATAGCGCCCTGACGTCCGCTAGATCCAGCACGAACTATTGGCGAGAATGCAAACGATCTCGTTCGGAAAGCTGAGCGCGTTGCTTGGACCCAACATCTGGTATGGAGCCGGAGGTTCGGCAGTTGGGGCGGGAGCAAACGGTCGACTTGGACTCCGTTACATCAAGAGTGGACTTCAGATCGGCGTAGGGCGACCTGCGACCAACCGTTGGATCAATAATGACATTTGCTTGGCGACCCAATCAGTAGGAGGTACTGATTAGGTCGAAGCGTATTGGATTTTGGGGCAAGAGAATGGAATGGGAAAAACTTCTGTGCAGCGAACGACTTGGCGACAAGCACTACGAGCCCAAGCCGAACCGGTCGATCTTCGTTCAGGACCATGACCGCATCGTTTTCTCTGCGCCATTTCGGCGGCTGGCCAACAAGACCCAAGTTCAGCCTCTCTATGAGCACGATCACGTCCATCACCGTCTGATCCATTCCATCGAAGTTAGCAGCGTCGGACGATCGTTGGCTATGCGAATCGGTAATTGGCTCGAAGAGACGCATCAGATAGCCATTGGCGAGTCGAACAGCTTGGCGAACATCGTTCAGGCAGCTTGCGTCGCCCACGACATCGGCAACCCTCCCTTCGGTCACTCAGGCGAAACGGCGATGGGCGACTGGTTCGCGGAGAAGTTCGACAATGCCAAAGGGGTGATGGCAGAGATCGAGCAGCAGCACCGTTCTGAGTTCATGAAGTTCGAGGGTAATGCACAAGGATTTCGAATTGTTGCCCGGCTCGAGATGTACCGCAACGACGGCGGCATGCGACTATCCAAGGCGACACTTGGGGCGTTCACCAAGTACCCGGTTACTTCTGCCGCTCGCGAGGGTATCGTCGACAGAGGAGTTGCGCCATATGTCGGTCTCAAGAAGTTCGGCATCTTCCGTTCCGAACTCGAGCTGTTCAAGGACGCAGCGGTTTCGCTGGGACTCCCCGAGGAAGTGACCCGAGCCGGGAATTGGTGGCGGCGACATCCCTTGGTCTTCATCGTCGAAGCTGCAGATGATATCTGCTATAACATCGTCGATCTTGAGGACGCTTTCACGACCGGGGAGCTCCCGTTCGACACGGTCAGGGACCTGCTACACGAGGCTGCCAACAACCCAAACCGCGACGTGAGCGGCCTTAACCAAGCCGAGCACATCGCATTGCTGCGGGCATTGAGCATTAATGTCGCAGTTGAAAGCTGCGTCCAAGCCTTCAAGGCTAACTACGACGCCATTATGACCGGCACATTCTCTAATTCCCTAGCCGATACCGGATCCATGGTTTCCGTCTTCGCTCAAATGAAGACCCTTTCTCGGGGCCAGGTATTCACCCGCCCGGAGAAAGACCGAGTTAGAGGTGTCCGGTCGGCGCGTTATTGGCAATGTCATGTCAGGTGTGCTTCCCCTCTTCGAGAACCTTGCCAAGGCCAGGTGGGATCAGGAAAATCTCTCCGACCATAATCGGCAGCTCGTCAGGGCCCTCGATCTGGACTTGCGGAACATTGTCAATGCCGAGCAAGCGCTACACGCCCTTGCCGACTTCACGTCGGGGATGACCGATCGATATGCCGTGAGGATCGCCAGGATGCTCACCGGCATATAGGTGACGACAGGTCCGCGTCGTATGTGTGAGCGGCGAAAGATCTTCGACCGATCATCCCACCGGCGCGGTTGGCGGTCGAATAGGTCCTAGGGGAGCAGAAGTAATGTTTTCTGAAGGACTCTGCCGCACCCGATCTGAGCATGGCGTCCGCCTTCATCCGATCATGGGACGTGTGCGAAATCTCTGCTTGTCAGCGCCAAATGGCAGAAGCGGACACGCGCACTTGGAAACTCGTCGGTAGATTTGTCGGTTCGCGATGTCGCCTTGGGAGCATTTGCCGGCATCCTCTCAAGGCAGCGCGTCGAACCTACGCTGATGTCCTCTCACCATGTCGCGCAGCCGCGCGGGCTGGAGCACCTCCACCGACTTGCCCCAAGAGTAGAGGTGCCAGCACATCTCGAGGTGACCGGACGCTTTGAAGCAGACAAGCAGTGAGCCGTCCGACTCCTCTTCAATGGTCTGTGTCGGATGGAATACAAACCGACGCGCGTGCGGCGCGGCGTCCGGCGAGAAGCGCCATACCACGTCGCCGTGCTCGGCTGCGCTCTCGTATGACCCGAAGCCCTTGTCGGCGTGCGCGCGGATGTTGAAGCCGGGATCGAGATCGAAGCTCTCGTCGAGTACCTGGGCCGAGTAGATCTCCTCGACGCGGTAATGCTGCAGCGGTGCGCCAGCCTTCTTCGCCGTATCCCGCGCGACCAAGTAGCGCCGCACGCCAAGAAGAAGGCCGTGCGGCGCGATCACCCGCTCGCTCGGCCTGTCCTGCTTGCGCCTGCGGTAGGATATCCGCAGCAGGAACGGCCCCTTAAGCGCCTCGGATATCGCAGCATCGACCTCGCCGCTAGCGGCCGGGCGCGGTCCCGGTCGGGCAGCATGCCCCAAGGCTTCGAGCAGTGCCTCTTCGTCGACCGCAAGCCTGGTCCCGGCCTCGGGTGGGATCAGCGCACGGACCTTACGCTCGAGTTGGCGGACCATACCTGCCTCAGGCTTCATTCCAGCGGTATCGAGTTCGTTGATCGCCGTAGTTAGCGCAGCGAGCTCCTCCGCCGAAGGGGTCAGCAGCGGTACGATTGCACGTGCCGGGATGCGCCAGCGGCGCTTGCGATCGTCACCGTCATCACACTGTGTCTGGGGGAATGCGGCTTTCAGTGCGACCGTCATGCGCTGCGCCGACCGGCGCACGCAGCCGAACTCTTCGATGATTTCCTCCAGCGAGACGCCGCTTCGGCGGGTCGCCATCATCGCCAGCTTGAGAAGCTCCTGGGCCTTCGCGAAAGACATAGAACCACCATGACAGCTTTTGTCGTCCTTTTCAGCTATAGCGGAGGAAAGGGGATTGCGCATGCGCTTGATTGGGGACGAGTTGCGGCTGAGTGCGTCGGACCTGATGCGGTTTAAGGGCTGCCGCCATGCGACGACTCTGGACTTACGTCTGATCGAGGTCGGCGACCTTGAGCCCGGTGAGGACGGGGCCGAGGCTGAACTGCTTCAGAAGCTGGGCGATGAGCACGAACTCGCGTTCCTGGAGAAACTGAAGGCGGACGGCCGCAGCGTCATCGAGATCCCGAAAGATCGCATTTCGCTCGAAGAGTCGGTGCGCCTGACGCTAGAGGCGATGAAGGCTGGCCCTGACATCATCTTCCAGGGTGCGCTGCTTGATGGCGCATGGGGCGGCTACAGCGACTTCCTCGAACGCGTCGAGCGCCCGTCCGACCCTCGGCGCCTGGTCGTATGAGGTTGTCGACACTAAGCTGAAGCGGAAGCCCGATCCGAAGCACGTCCTGCAGCTCTGCCTGTACAGCGATCTCATCACCAAGACGCAGAGCGTCGCGCCCGAGGCGGCCCATCTCCAGTTGGGCGACAGCAGCCACTTTACCATCCGACTTTCCGAGGTCTCGTCCTACGCGCGCCACGCCCGGCGGACGCTGGAGGCGTTCCTCATAGAGCGTCCCGAGACCCGGCCTGAACCGGTGTCGGCATGCGCCCTGTGCCGCTGGAGCAACCACTGCGCCGAACAGTGGGACGCTGAGGACGGCCTAGCGCTGGTAGCCGGAATCAGTCGCTCGCAGCGTCAGAAGCTCGAAACGGTCGGCATCACGACGATGGCGGCGCTGGCGACCCGCGACGATCGGGTCCCAAAAATGGCGGTCGAAACTCAGCGCAAGCTCGTGTCCCAGGCTCGCCTGCAGTCGGCGCGCCGAGCCGGCGGACCCCCGTCCCTCGAGCTCCGGGATGCCGAACCAGGAAAAGGATTCGGCCTGCTACCCGCGCCCGATGAAGGGGATATATTCTATGACATCGAGGGCGATCCCTACTTCCCGGGCGGGCTCGAGTACCTTCACGGCGTCTGGTACCGCGAGAACGGCGAGTGGGCGTTTCGCGCCTTCTGGGCCCACACCCGCGAGGACGAAGGGCGCTCCGTGGCCGACCTGCTGGCATTCCTGGTCGACCGCATGCGGCGGCAGCCGAACGCGCACGTATACCACTACGCCAACTACGAGATCGCCGCACTCCGACGGCTAACCTCCAGCATCGTACCGGCGAAGCGGCGATGGACCAGCTACAACGCGAGCGGCGCTTCGTCGACCTGTACAAGGTTGTCTCCGGCGCCGTGGTTGCATCCGAGAAGGGCTACTCGATCAAGGACCTCGAGGCCTTCTACATGGAGAAACGCGCGGCCGACGTAGCGACTGCAGGGGCTAGCGTCATCTTCTACGAGGAGTGGCGCCACACCGGCGAGCAGCACCTACTCGATGAGATTCACGAATACAATCGCACAGATTGCGTTTCGACCCAGCTGCTTCGAGATTGGCTCGTGCGGGATGTCCGCCCGGCAGGAATGCCCTGGGCCGTACATGGCGAGATGCCCGATGGAGGATCGCTTTCGAACGTTGACATGGAAGACGAGGAGATCGCGATCCTGCGCGCTAGGCTGCAGCCGGTGCGCCAACGGCTGGGCGAGCACGTGGCCGACCTACTGCTGGACCTTAGCCAATTTCATAACCGCGAAGACAAGCCGGCCTACTGGGCGATCTTCGACCGCCTAGCGCAGGAGAGCGAGGAGTTGCTCGACGACCTCGAATGCATCCATGGCCTGGAGGCGGTAGCCGGGCCTGTGCAGGTTACGAAGCAGTCCTTCGAGCGAACCTATCGGTTCCCGCAACAGGAAACGAAGCTGCGTGCGGGTAAGAGCCCGTGTTTGAAACCGGCGGCGATGCCTGAGGACGCCAACCTGCGGTCGATCGACCATGATGCTTGCACTCTGGTACTGCGCCGCTCGACGGCGAAGGGGCCTCTACCCGATCGCCTCGATCTCCTTCCGCCGAGGCCTCTCCGCAACAGCATCCTGAAGGACGCTATTGCAGCGGTGACCGAGGAAATCATCGCCAACAGCGGGCGCTTCCCTGCCGTCGAAGACCTGCTCACCCGTTCTCCGTCTCGGTTCATGGACGGCCTTCGGCCTGCCGGCGTGATTGCAGCCGACGGCGACCTGCCCACCGGTACGAGCCGCGCAATCGCTGCAATGGCTGGTTCTACGCTGGCGATTCAGGGCCCGCCGGGTACCGGCAAGACGTACGTTAGTGCGCTGTCGATCGTGGACCTGGTCCGAGCAGGAAAGCGTGTCGCCGTGTCCTCGAACAGCCACAAGGCGATCGGCAATTTGCTGGAGGCAGTGGCGGACCGCGCGCGGGCGGAGGGCATGAACTGCCGCCTCGTCCAGAAGGCATCCGACGACGGCGATGACGACGCGCCCGAGATCGCTTCTGCGCACGTTGTCGGTGCGACCGCGTGGCACTTCGCCCGATACAGCGAAGCGGCATTTGACTATCTGGTCGTCGACGAGGCTGGCAAGTCTCAATTGCCAACATCCTCGCCATGGTGCGTTCGGCCCGCAACATTGTGCTGGTGGGCGATCCCATGCAGCTGCCACAGCCGTTGCAGGGTATTCATCCCGGGGACAGTGGGCGTTCGTGCCTGGAGTATTTGATCGATGGGCACCGCGTGGTGCCGCCCGACCGCGGCGTCTTCATTCCCGTCAGTCGGCGCATGCACCCCCGAGTCTGCGGCTTCATCTCCACGGCCGTCTACGAGGGTCGGCTCGGCAGTGATGACGCGTCAAGCGGTCAGACGTTAGTCTCGCGCACTGGTGCCGATCTCGTGGGCGCCGGCATGCGTGCCGTCGCACATATCGGCCGCTCTCAGGTAAGCGCCGAGGAAATCCAGGCGATCGCGGCCCGGATCGCGGAAGTCAAGGGCGCGACCTACCGTGACCGCGACGGCCGCGAGCGCATCGTCACGAATGCCGATATCCTCGTCGTCGCTCCCTACAACGCGCTCCGAATCGCACTTCCGAACGAGGTGCGGGTCGGCACGGTCGACCGCTTCCAAGGTCAGCAGGCACCGATCTGCCTCGTGTCTATGACAACCTCGAGGCGACGTCAGCCAATGCTCAGATAAATTTTTGATTGGGTCAGAAAAGCAAATTACCGACCGTGGATTGAATGAAAGCGCGACCGCTTGATTCCACGATTGGCCACAGTCGTTGTCGCGCGCGGTGCAACGACAGGGCGGCATTGCATCTTTGGACGCGAGATCTTGCTATGCGCTGACTTCGCGCATGCCGTTCTGGCTGTCACTTTCTTTCGCTCATCTCGTTGATGACTTGGTGCGAGGTGCACACGGTTCAGTTTTCGATACAATCACCACCAGCACACTGAAGACGGCGCAACTGGTCGCCGGGAGCGAGAACATTCAAGCAGCGTTCGAGCTTCCGTTTCCCCGATCATGCTCCGAATCCTCTCGCTAGCTGAAGAGAACGTCATGCTCGCGGCAAGCATTTGGTCTGGTGGTTACCTTGACCGAGCGAATAGCAATCGAGGTCGGAAACGGTTGGTCCCGCCTTATCCGGACGCGTCCACGCAAGAGTAGCAGGCCAAGGGAGGGCAGCGTCAACCGCCCGCCGGCGGGTATTGAACGCTCGCGCCCACCCACGCTAGCCACAACCGCTGCCCCGGGAGGCGCAGCAAGCGCAACCGCATCATCATGAAAGACGAGTGTTGGAAGCCGTTCAATTCGAGCGCCTGTGGACGATGCTAGGCCGCGTTCGAGTTCAGCGGCCACCGTAATTTCGAACCCATGGTTGCTGCAACGGGCGGGACGGCGGGGAAATCCAAAGCTTATCGGTCATCATTCCTATTGCTGTGGGTCCGCCGCCGCCCTGAGCGCATCACTCAACACCCGGCCGTCCCCGATATGATTGGCCAGAAGCAGAACCAGCCGCGCATTGATGGCGGCACTTTCGGCCTTGCTTCGCCCGTCGTGCAGAGCCAGCAGCTCGGCGTAGAAATCGTCCGGCTGCGGAATGTTCGGAGCCGTATTGAGTGTCGTCATCGCCGGTTTTCTCCCGTCAGCGTCCCGTGGCCTTCGCAAGCGCGGCTTCTACCCCCGCGCGGTCGAACGCGGTCCAGCGCGCGGCGACGTGCTGGTCGGGGCGCAACAGATAGACCGCCGAACCCGCATCGCCGAGATAGCGCTCTCGCAGCGCGTCGGTCGGATCGTCCGCAGCCGACAGGGCCAGCCGCTCGGCCGCAATGACACCGCTTTCGATCAGGTCGGGCGCCTCGGCTTCAATGGTGAGAAGCTGGAAGCGGTCGCCCAGCCGGTCGAGCAGCCAGCCGCCCTTTATCGGCGCATCGACGGCCGGCGAGCCGGGCCTGGTGCGCGGCGGCAGCCCCTGCGCGTCAGGGCCGTTGAGCGGCGAGCCGTCATAGGTGCACGGCACCGACAGGCGCCCGGAATTGACCAGCGGCCGCGCGAAGGCGAAGTGCTCGGACAGATCGAGCACGGCATTGCGAAAAATCCGGCTCATCTCCGACTTCGGCGTGATGAAATCAGTCGACCGGCTGGAGTTGAGGATGTTCTCGTCGGCGCCATGGATACGCTCGGTATCGTAGCTGTCGAGCAGGCTTTCGGGCGCCCTGCCGTCCATCACAAGCTTCAGCTTCCACACCAGGTTGTCGGCATCCTGCAGGCCGGAATTGGCGCCGCGCGCCGAACGGCGAGACCTGATGCGCCGAGTCGCCCGCGAACAGCACCCGGCCGTGGCGGAAACTCTCCATGCGCCGGCACTGGAAGGTGTAGATCGACACCCATTCGAGTGTGAATTTGGCGTCCTCGCCCAGCATTGCCTTGAGCCGCGGGATGACGTTCTCCGGCTGCTTTTCCCGCTCCTTGTCGATGTTCCAACCGAGCTGGAGGTCGATGCGCCAGACGCCGCCGGGCTGCTTATGCAATAACGCCGATTGGCTGCGGTTGAAGGGCGGGTCGAACCAGAACCAGCGCTCGGTCGGAAACTCGGCGTCCATGACTACGTCGGCAATGAGGAAATTGTCCTCGAACACGCGGCCGATGAAGTCGAGCCCCATCATCGCGCGGATTGGCGAGTTGGCGCCGTCGCAGGCGACCAGCCAGTCGGCACGCAGGCGGTAAGGGCCTTCCGGCGTGTCGATGGAGACCATCACCCCGTCGCGATCCTGTTCGACCGCCGTGACCTTGTTGTTGCCGCGGATTTCGATCGGCCTGCCTTCCGCCTCCAGTTCGCACACGCGGTCGACGAGGAATTTTTCGAAATGGTACTGCTGCAGGTTGATGAAGGCCGGCCGCCTGTGGCCGGCCTCCGGCAGCAGGTTGAACTCGTAGGCCCGGCGGTTCCCGAAGAACACCTTGCCGACGTTCCAGACGATGCCCTTCTCCACCATCGGCTCGCCGCAGCCCAGCCGGTCCAGGATCTCCAGCGGCCGCTTGGCGAAGCAGATCGCGCGCGAGCCGAAGCTGACCTTATCATTCTCATCCAGCACCACCACGGGAATGTCCTGGCGGGCGAGTTCGATGGCGCAGACCAGACCGACCGGCCCGGCGCCTACCACAACAACCGGACGGCGCACTGGCGCGATTGCGTCCTGATCAGGGGAGCGCCTGTAGGGATAAAGCGGCGTCTCGAAGATCTTTGCCATGTGTCCTCCCGCCGGGTCGTGTCCGGACTGCTAGCCCTGAAGTTCCGCCCACATCTGTCGGTCGCGCTCTGCGGTCCAGATGCGCGGCATGTCGATGCCGAGCGCCTCGTCGTAGGCGCGGGCGACGTTGAAGGGCAGGCAGTGTTCGTAGATTGCGTAGGATGCGAATTTCGGATCGCACGCCGCGCGCGCCGCGTCCCACGCCTCCTTCAGCGAGCCACCGCCCTGCGCCACCCGCGCCACCGGCCGGTAGGTGGAGCTGACGAAATCGGCAGTGTTGTCGAGCGCGGCATTGACCTTCTCCGCGCCAACCAGCGCGTCGCCGCGTCCCGGCGCGATTGCGTCGAGGTCAAACGACCGGATCGCCTCCAGCGTGCGCGGCCAGTCGGCAAAATGGCCGTCGCCGCAATAGCAGGCCGAATGGTACTCGACGATGTCGCCGGTGAACATGACGTTGGCGTCGGGCACGAAGGCGACGATGTCGCCTGCCGTATGCGCGCGGCCAAGGAATTCAAGGTCCACCCGCCGCTTGCCGAGATAGAGCGTCAACCGGTCGTTGAAGGTCAGCGTCGGCCAGGTCAGGCCGGGGATCGACTCGTGGCCCTGGAAGAGGCGCGGAAACCGGCCGAACTCGGAGTCCCAGTCCTCCTGCCCGCGCTCGGCCACCATGGCGCGCGCCTTCTCCGACATGATCGTCTGCTGCGCGCCATATGCCGAAGCGCCGAGAACCCGCACAGCGTGATAGTGCGTCAGCATTACATAGTTGATCGGCTTGTCGGTGACGGTCCTGACCTTCTCGATCACCTTGCCGGCCAGTCGGAGCGTGGCCTGAGCGTCGATCACCATCACCGATTCGTCGCCGATGATGACACCAGTGTTCGGGTCGCCCTCGGCGGTGAAGGCCCACAAGTCGCGGCCGATCTCGGTGAAGGAGATCTTTTTCTCTGCCATATCGCCGACAGATGCGAATTGCTTGGCCATGGGTCTCAGGCTTCCTTCTTGTGTTGCGTCACCGTCTGCTCAATCGCGCCGAAGATCGAGTGGCCGGCCTTGTCTCTCATCTCGATGCGGACCGTGTCGCCGAAACGCATGAAAGGTGTCTTTGCCGCACCCTGCTCGATAGTCTCGATCATGCGGATCTCGGCGATGCAGGAACAGCCGACGCCGCCTTCAGAGACAGGTTTGCCCGGCCCATTGCCGGGCTTGTTCGATACCGTGCCCGAGCCGATGATTATGCCGTTCGGCTAGCGGCCGTGTTTTCGCCGCGTTCGCCATCAGCATAGGAAAATCGAAGGTCATGTCGATGCCGGCGTTGGCGCGGCCGAAGGGCTTGCCGTTCAAGTCCACGGCCAGCGGCAGGTGCAGCTTGCCTCCGTCCCAGGCATCGCCCAGCTCCCCGGGGGTAACCGCCACCGGTGAGAAGGCGGAAGACGGCTTTGACTGAAAGAAACCGAATCCCTTTGCAAGCTCCACCGGGATCAGCCCGCGCAGGGAGACGTCATTGACCAGCATGTGAACTTCCCGTTCAGGTTTCGACAGATCGCTGCCCGCAGACAGGCTTGACGATCCAAGTTGTTGCGTCTGTAACTATCGAAAATGTAACTATCAAGGGCCGGAAGGGGCGGATCGGCATGGTCGAGGACGTACTTTCGCTGACGACGATCGCGATGGGATGCGGCATGCTTCCCGTAGCGCTCAGTCTCAGCGGCGGCAACTCCAGTTTCCGTCAACCGATGGCAATTGTCGTTATCGGTGGCCTGATGACTTCCACCCTCCTCAGCCTCGTCGCCATTCCCGTCATCTTCACCTTCGTCGACGACTTTCACAGGCTTCTCAAGCAGCTTGTCGGCATCGAGACAGCCTGAGCCCTCGCCGGCTTCCACACCTGAAGATGGGGGGCGGTTCGGGGCACCACTTTGCGGGGAGCGGCCCTGGGAAGCACCTCCACTTGGATCCGGCCGTCGTGGACCAGACGCGGCATCGAACTGGGCTGCAACGCCCGCGGACGGGCGGGGAGCATGAGGAATTGTGGGGCGGTTATGCGGCGAGAGCTGTTTCGTCTGATTCGTGATTGTCGTTCGCCATACCGGAATACCATTGCTGGAAAGTCGAGCGCAGGGAGCCGTCGAGGGTCTGCGTCCGGGGTTGCAGCAGAAGATGCGCACCGATCCTGCTCCAGTGCATCTGCTGCTTTTCGCGAACCGCTTGCTGATGACGGCATTGACGGTCGCCTCGACGAAGGCCGAGGATATCCGCTCACCGGACCGGTAGCGTTCGCCGTAGTTGATCAGGCTTGCGCTGTTGGAAGGATGTAGGATCGGAACTCGCCAATGGCCGTGAGGAATTTGCGCATGATCGGGTAGTCCGTTTCGAGCGCTTCCGCATCGAATTGCAGGCTGTCGATTCCTCCTGAGCACGGTACGCATTGCCATGCCAGAGATGCCATTTGATCCTGCGGAGGGTTTCATGGATGTCCTGCCCCGCCTGCTCATTATGGTTTTCGAGACCTTGGGCGAATTGGCGCAGGACCGTGATGCGCATGGTGATGGAACCAGTCGAGGACATGTTCGCTTGCCGGCGCGATCTCGGCAAGCGAGGGGACCTCTTCTCCTCCGTCGGTGATGAAGGTGATGTCCTGATTGGCCTGAACGTCCTCCTTTTTAAGATCGTCAAGGATACGCCGCTGCGGCTTGCGATCGTAGCCATGGACAAAACCGATGTAACCCGCATCCTCGGGTAAGGAGCGGCCGACGATCAGTTCGAAGTTCTTCTTTCGATAGTTGCGGTCCCGGATATACCCACCATCCAGACCGATGACGGTGCGGCCATCGGGAACTGGCAGGCTCATCCAGTCGCGCGGACAGGCATTCTGCATGGAAACCCGCTCTGGGTGAGACCACCAGGAAGGTCTCGTCCGCGCTGCAAGGCAGACTGGTTCGCGAGGACGCAGTGCTAGGGGCGAATGGTCAGCGATGAGCGTGACGCTGTCACCGTACTCGAAGAGTACTGGCACATCCTGCTGGGCCATAAGCTCCCGAAGATTAGCAAGGTGGCCGAGGCCTTCGGCCGAACCTACGATGCGACCGAAGAGCATGATGCTTACTATCTTGCTTCAGCGTCACTCCTGCCAAAAGCCGCTATCGTAGAAGCCGTGTCCCAGAACCTCTCGTCCGCCAGATAGCTAGAAGTTCTGCACGTCCCCCGAACTGACAGAATACCGGATCAAGCGGCTCGGCCTTTGGCGTGAGTACAATGGTACGCAGATCAAACTAATCCTGGGCTGAAGACCAATTCCAGCCGTTTGGCGGGCCTTTGCGGCCTCGGAGGAACCCGCCTGGCCGTAGCGACTTGTAGAGCGAGATCATTCACGGGACATCGGCAAGCCGCGGGCCTACGCCCATAATGGCGGGCTCGGCCGAGAGCAGCTTCTTCGCCGCTGCCCTGACCTGGTCTAGCGTCACCTGCTCGATGAGGGACGGGCGGCGCTGGATGTAGTCTATTCCGCGCTTGTCGAGCTGCAACCCGACAAGCGCCGCTGAAATCGAGCTCGAGGAACCCAGATGGTCGATAGCAAAGGCGCTGTTTAGATACTTCTTGCTCGCTTCGAGCTCGGCCGCTGTTGGGCCTGTATCCACCAGCTCCTTGATTACTTGTCTTATCACGTCGAGCGTCTCGGCCGCCCTGTCGGCGCGCGTCGACGTCTTCACGACGAGCATGTTGGAATGCTGGTCGCTTTCCAGTCTGGACGAGACACCGTAGGCAAGCCCGCGCTTTTCGCGCACCTCCTCCCACAGATGCGACGTGAAGGGCGAGCCGCCGAGAATTTGGTTCATCAAAACCGCGGCGTAGAAGTCCGGCGCGCTGCGCTTGACGCCAGGCCAGGCCAGCTGCAGCGACGTCTGCGGCAGGTTATAGTTCACCTCTACCTGCTGGCCGAGCTTGGGATTAACATCGGCGACCGGGGCGAGCGCCTGCTTCTCAGGCAAATCGCCGAACAACTGGTCGAGCTTTGCACTCAGAGCTTTGGCATCTATGTCGCCGACGCCCGCGACGCGCAGCCCGTCGCGGGCGAAAGCGGCCTTGTGGAAGGCGCTTAGATCGGCGGGCGTATGCGGGCCAGGCTTTCCTTGGTGCCCTCGGGCGGCGTCGAAAACGGATGCGTGCCGTAGATCCTGCGCCGCCATGCAAGCGCGGCTATCGCGTGAGGTTCGCGCTCGGTGGCGATGATGCCGGAGATAAGCTGGGCGCGGATGCGGTCGACCGGCTCCTGGTCGAAGCGAGGCCTGTTCACCGCTAGCCCGACCAGATCGAAAGCGGCGTCCTGGCGCTTGGAAAGCAGGCGTATCGAGCCATGGATGCCGTCGCGCCGCGCGTCGAAGCTCATTCCGGCGCCGGCGTCCTCAAGCTTCACCTGAAAGGTGTCGCTGTCGTAATCGCCGGCGCCCTCGTCGAACAAGCCGGTCATCAAATTGGCAAGCCCCTCTTTACCGGCCGGGTCCTGGCTGGTGCCGCCGTCGAAGACAAAGTGGAGCGTGACGATCGGCAGCGTGTGGTCCTCCACCAGCCAGGCGGTGATCCCCTTTTCAGATTTCACCTCCTGGATGTTCACCGCAGCACGGGCGATGAGCGCCGGCAGGATGAGGAAGAAAATAGCAAGGGAAAGGACGGCCAGCAAGGTGACGAGGCGCACGGCCCTCCCTTCTCCAACGGGAGAGGGCAATGCTTGTGCAATGGCGCTGCGGAGTTGGTTTGTCATCGGGTCAATTGTCCTTGGGCAAGAGATAACCAGTGGTCGAATGGTCGGACACGAGATAGCGGGCGGCAACGGCCTTAACCTGATCGGCGGTGACCTTGCGGATGCGGTCCGGCCATTCCTCGACGTCCCTGATGCTGCCGCCGGTGGCGAGTGTCTTGCCGTAGATGTGGGCCATCGAACGCTGCTTGTCGCGGGCGAAGATCATCGAGCGGACGAAACGATCCTTGGCCTTTTCCAGCTCGCCTGATGTGACGCCGTCCTTGGCGATGCGGGCGACCTCGACCTCGACCGCCGCCTGGACATCGACCAGCTTGGCGTCGCCGCGCGGCGCGCCATAGACGGTGAAATTGGTGGCATCTAGCATGGTGCCCTGGAAAAAGGCGCCGGCCTCGGCGGCAATGCCTTGCTTGACGACAAGCTGCTGGTGCAACCGGCTGCGGCTGCCGCCGCCGAGGATCTCCGCCAGCAGGTCCAGCGCTTCCGCTTCGCCCGGCTTGGCAGTGTGATAGGAGGGAACCACCCATTGCGTCGAAAAGTTCGGCACGCTGACACGCGCGTCGGTGAGCGTCTGGTGTTCTGCTCGGGCTCGACTGGACGGATGCGCGGCGGCAGGTCTGGACCACGCGCGATCCTGCCATAGGTCTTTTCGGCCAGCGCCTTGACCAGCTGCGGCTCGACATCGCCGGCCACCACCAGCACGGCGTTATTAGGCGTATAATATTTGTCGTAGAAAGCCTTGGCGTCGGCGCGGTTCAGCTTCTCCATCTCCTACATCCAGCCGATCACCGGAATGCGATAGGGCTGGTTCTGCCAGAGCGTGGCATCGACCTCCTCGCCGAGCACTGCCTGCGGATTGCTGTCGATGAGCGAGCGGCGTTCCTCAAGGATGACGTCGCGCTCGGTGGCGATGACATCGTCGTTGAGAATGAGGTTGCGCATGCGATCGGCCTCGAAATCCATCATCTGCTCGAGCGCCTGCGGCACCACCGTCTCGTAAAAGGCGGTGTAGTCATAGGAGGTGAAAGCGTTGTTCGAGCCGCCGATGGCGGAGACGGCACGGTCGAACGCGCCCGCCGCATGGTTGGTCGTCGCCTTGAACATCAGATGCTCGAAGAAATGGGCGATGCCGGACTTGCCCGGCGGCTCATCGGCGCTGCCGATCTTGTACCACACCATATGGGTGACGATCGGCGCGCGGCGATCAGGGATGACAACGACCTCCATGCCGTAGTACATGGGGAAGCAGCGCGGCGGAGCTGGCCCGGGTTGCGGAGCCGCGCTGCGTGGGGTGGCCATGGCCGGCCAGCAGGTCTCACAGTGATGTCGCTGAACATAAGCTGGAGGCCAACCGA
>NZ_VOSK01000889.1 GCF_009296175.1 Microvirga tunisiensis
AGTCCGACTGGGCGGCTCCACTGGAGCCGGGCGATGATCCATAGCATGCTGCTCAACCCCGCCTATGCGGGACAGGCGCTTTATGGTCGCCGCCAGAGCGTGCCATGGCGGCCGCCACTTCATCCGCCGCGCGGCCACGATGGCCTGCCGCGGCGGTCTTGGCGGCAAGTGCTCGCCCCGCCTGAGCGGCACATCCGCATTGCGGTTCCGGCTCTGATTGACGAAGACCTGTTTGTGAGTGTCGCCGAGCAGTTGGAGGAGAACCGCAGACGCAGTCGCGAGCGGCTTGCGGGCATCCAGTATCTGCTGCGCGGCCTGCTGGTCTGCCAGAAGTGCGGCTATGGGTTCACGGGGTATCACCCGTACGGACCGCGGCGGTATTATCGCTGTTGCGGCACGGACCGCAGCCGCTTCCATGGTGCGTTCCGGTGCAGTGCCCGGCTGGTTGCGGTTGATCAGCTTGATGAAGCGGTCTGGACTGAGGTCTGCCGACTGCTCGACAACCCGAAGCTGGTGATCGCGGAATATCAGCGGCGCCTGGACGCCGTGCAGGCCACCCCCCATCGGCTCGAACGCGATGCCCTTGACCGTCAATTAGCCAAGGCCCGCCGTGCAACCGAGCGGCTGATCGACAGCTACACGGAGGGACTGATCGACAAGCCCGAATTCGAGCCGCGCCTGACCGCGTTGCGCGGCCGGACAGCCCGGCTGGAAGCCGAAGCCAAGGCTCACCAGGAGGCCGATGAGCAAGTCCGTTCGCTGCACCTCGTCGTCGGGAAACTCGACCTGTTTGCCGCGATGGTGCACGATCGGCTCGCGGCTGCGGATTGGGCGACGAAGCGGGACATCATCTGTAC
>NZ_VOSK01000890.1 GCF_009296175.1 Microvirga tunisiensis
GCTCATTGCGTGTTGTCATGCTCACCTGCCTCATCATCGCCCCCGCAGCTCGCCAGAGCTCGGGAGCAAATCAGATGAGGCAACGATCCAAAATCAGGGAGCAATTCAGGCGATGCAATGCGCATCTGGGCGACGATTACAAGGACGGCCTGACAGAGACTGTCCGGCGCTGGCGGGACCTTCTTGGAAACCCGCAGAAACCGCGCATCCTGCCGCTACCTCACCCATCCTGGCGCAACAACGGCTGGCTCAAGAAAAATCCCTGGTTCGAAGCCGAATTGTTGCCCGTGCTGCAAGCTTAAATTCACACTCTGCTCCGACAGGATAAATAACCCCAAAATAAAACCCAAATGTAGGTTAGTTTTGTCCATAATCATTATTATATAAAAGCGCACAAATATTTTGGAACGATAAATCTTATGGGCAGTTATCAAGATACAGTTTAGGTAATTCATGCCACAAATTCAAGACGATCATATTTTTGCAGGGCGCAACATGCGGGAGGTCCAAGCCAAGTGGGATCGCCTGTCCATGTCAGACCTCGCGCAGATCAAGACGAAAGCGGCTCTGATCGCCCGCGTGCAGGAACAGTACGGACTAGATCGCGAAGTGGCAGCTCAGGACGTCGAGATCTGGAATTCGGACCGGCACTTCTGATCGATCCGGCTCGCGGCCCGCCACAGGGGCGAACGCCCGTCGTGCACCGGGTCCTGCGCGGACATCATGGAGATACTGTCGGCGAATTCCCTGTTGGCTATTCAGCAAGAGGAGGATGGCATGAGTCTTCATCCCGAGCCGATTGGTGAGATCCCGGCCGAGACCGTGCGAGTTGCCCGGGCAGCTTTCCCTAAG
>NZ_VOSK01000891.1 GCF_009296175.1 Microvirga tunisiensis
GATCTCTATGCGGCTCTGGCGGAGGTGGCGCGATGACCCCCGGCAAGCTCAGACTGGATATCGACACGACGCGCGACCGGCTTCTGGCGCTAGGCTGCCCCTATGCGGCCGAGCACCTCGATCATCTGCTGGCCGAAGCGGTGAGCCAGGCGATGGCCCCGCATGCCTTTCTGGACCGGCTCCTGGAGGTGGAGCTCTCCGGACGCGAAGGACGGCGGGTGAAAACCTCGTTGAAAATGTCGGGTCTGCCGATCGGCCAGACGCTGGAGAACTTCGACTTCGCCTTCCAGCCGGCGATCGAGCGCTCGCGGATCGACACGCTCGCCACAGGTGCGTGGATCCGCAATGCCGAAACCGTGCTGATGCAGGGCCCTCCGGGGGTGGGCAAGACGCACCTGTCGGTGGCGCTCGGGACCCGGGCGGTCGAGATGGGGTTCTCGGTCTTGTACTACCGCTTTGACGAGCTGATGACCGCCCTGAAGGTCGATGCCGGCCTGCCGCCGGCGCAGCTGAAACGGCGCCGATATATGAACATGGCGCTGCTGATTGTAGACGAACTCGGCTTCGAGCCGATGACGCGCGAGGAGGCGAGCTTGTTCTTTCGGCTGGTGACCTACCGCTATGGCCGCGGCGCGATCCTGATTACGACGAACAAGAGCATCCGGGAGTGGACCGAACTGCTGGCCGGCGACGAGGTGCTGGCCACAGCCATCCTCGATCGTCTGCTGCACCGGGCGCATGTCCTCAACATCAAAGGGCGCAGCTATCGCCTACGGGATCTTGAGGAGGCTCTCCAGCGCGCTCGCGCCTGAGGCTTCGTAAAACTGGATGTCGCCTTATCTCGTAAAT
>NZ_VOSK01000892.1 GCF_009296175.1 Microvirga tunisiensis
TGCCGTGGATCTGTTGCAGCTTTGAAACTTGCCCTGCCTGAGCTACGACATGAGGGTGGCGAGTGGGGCTGACAGTGAAGCAAAATAACAAGGGGCTGCTCAAAGGTCGGCAGTTCACGGCGGAGATCATCCTGTGGGCGATCCGCTGGTATCTGCAGTTCCCGATCAGCTACCGCGATCTTGCGCGCATGTTCTCCGATCAAGGCATTCAGGTCGATCACACCACCTTGTTTCGCTGGATTCAGGCCTATGCACCGGAGCTGGACAAGCGCATTCGTCCGCATCTCCGCATGACGAACGGCTCCTGGCGGGTCGACGAAACATACATTCGAGTGAAGGGCGAATGGGTTTATCTCTACCGCGCCGTGGACGCTTCCGGGCAGACGATTGACTTCCTGCTCTCGCCCAGGTGGGATGCGGCCGCCGCCCGTCGGTTCTTCCGAAAGGCGCTGAAGCAGGCCCATACGGTCAATCCGCGCACCATCACGGTCGACAAGAATGCGGCTTATCCTATAGCGACGAAATCTATGAAGCAGGTTGGAGAACTCTGGCGCTTTGCCAAACTCCGGCAGGTGAAATTCTTGAACAACATCGTCGAGCAGGATCACCGGCGTATCAAGCGGCTGGTTCGGCCCGGCCTGGGCTTCAAGAGTTTCGTGACGGCCTCACGGAGGGTGGCAGGCTACGAGGCGATGGCAATGATCCGAAAGAACAAAGTTGCGAGCGCACCAGCAAACGGCATGCGGGCTCAACGTGAATTCATCGCTGCTCTCTTCGGCGCGGCCGCCTAGCCTGAGACCATCTCCGGCAGTCTCTTGACTGACATGAAAGTCTGCAACGGAACCG
>NZ_VOSK01000893.1 GCF_009296175.1 Microvirga tunisiensis
CGATGCAACCGTATGAGCAAAACCAAACCGCCTATGGCACCGGCTTTGCCCGGACGGAGGCTCAGGTCGACCAGGGCCTGCGTACCTTCATGCTCGGCGTCTACAACAACATGATCCTGGGCCTTGCCATCTCGGCCCTGGTCGCACTCGGCGTGAATATGCTGGCCGTGACCAGCGATCCGTCGATGGCCGTTGCCCGCATGGGCGGCGTCGGCCTGACTGAGTTCGGTCGGATTCTGTACGGCACGCCCCTGATGTGGGTCGTGGCGCTGGCGCCTCTGGCGTTCATCTTCTTCTTCTCGTTCCGCATGGACCGGATGTCGGCGGCTGCGGCCCGCGGCACCTTCTTCGCCTTCGCGGCGGTGATGGGTGCTTCGCTCTCGACGCTTCTCATCCGCTACACCGGCGCGAGCGTCGTGCAGGTGTTCTTCATCACGGCCGCGTCCTTCGGCGCGCTGTCGCTGTGGGGCTACACCACCCGCCGCAGCCTGTCGGGCATGGGCTCGTTCCTGATCATGGGCCTCGTCGGCCTGATCCTGGCTTCGATCGTGAACATCTTCGTCGCGTCGAGCATGCTGCAGTTCGGCATCTCCGTGATCGGCGTTCTGATCTTCGCGGGCCTGACGGCCCACGATACGCAGAAGCTGAAGGAGATGTACCTGTACGGCAATCTCGACTCCGAAGCTGCCAGCAAGGCCTCCGTGCTGGGCGCCCTGACGCTCTACCTGGACTTCATCAACATGTTCCAGTTCCTCCTCGCGCTCGTGGGCAATCGCAACGAGTAACGACGAGCGGATCGAACGATCACGAAGCCCCGGCCGAAAGGCCGGGGCTTTTCTTTTGTT
>NZ_VOSK01000894.1 GCF_009296175.1 Microvirga tunisiensis
TGTCTGGATGCGAGACCTCCTTGGCGGCAGCGATGACCTGGAGGGCGGGCGGCAACGCGTCTGAATCGGGCGGCTTGTAGCGGCGGTTGGCCAGCTTCGGCTCGGCGGCCAGGCGGCTGCGCACCACCTCATCCGGTGCTCGCCCCTTCAGCACGCGCTGACGTCTCCTGTTGTAAGCCTGATTGAAGCCCTTGAGCAGCGTCTCGAGGTCCCGATGGCTATAGATCGTGATGCCCAGCACCTCGCGCTGCACCCGCCCGTTGAAGCGCTCCACGAGACCATTGGTTTGCGGTGTATACGGCTTGGTCCTGCGGTGCTCCAGCTTCAGCTGGCGGCAGGCCTCTTCAAAGCCATCGGCGGTAAAGCAGGATCCTCTGTCGGTGAGCACGTGCGTGATCTTGAAGGGAAACGCGCGGACCGCCTCTTTCAGGAAGGCGACCGCGCTGGTGGCCAGCTCATCGTCCTTGACGGCCAGATGCACCCACCGTGAGCAGCGGTCGATGGCCACATACAAATAGCGCTTGCGGCGCTCGCCGTTGGCGGTCTGCAGCTTGGGCAGGTGCTTGATGTCCATGTGGATGAAGCCAAGATCGTAATCCTTGAACGTGCCGCTCCGGCGCTGGCGCTGCTGCGCCGGGGGCAATCGTCCCAAGCCTTCCGCCTTGAGGATGCGGTAGACGGCATCGCGGTTGAGATGCGGCAGGAAATGGCTGACCACAAACGTGAGGTCATCGAGCGGGAAGCCGGTGGCCTGGCGCAGGGCACAGACGATGGCGCGCTCTTCCTCGGTGGCCTTCCAGGGCAGCTTGTGCGGCCGGCTGCTATGGTCCTGGCAGTCCTG
>NZ_VOSK01000895.1 GCF_009296175.1 Microvirga tunisiensis
TTCGTTCGGCTGCTTGTTTCCTGCCATGGCCATCTCCTCGGGAAATCACATCCTCTGAGAGAACGGTAGCCGTAGTGCTCGGTTGCCGAACCTACCCCGTCACTGCATGTCTGATCCGAGCAGCAGCTTCTTTGGGTTCGATGCCATCGGTGTACCAGTCCAAGATCGCCAGATAGAGGCCATTGCGCAGAAGTGGGTGGTGCTCAGAGGGAAGGTGCTCCTCAACCGCCGTCAGGTATTGCGAGAAGGGCTTTAGCATCGGGCCAGCCTCCACTGATGTTGATCGCTCCGAAAAAGGTCTCTTCCGGGTAGAGCATCAATGGAGCAGCATTTTGTCTTCACCTCCCTCTGCACAAACGTCAGGCTTAAACTCCTGCAACTCCACCCAATGCCACCTGACCCTCTTCTTGGGTAGGGCACTGCACGGAACCTTCCTTACTCTTCTGCGCTGATATTGATTCCGTGTTCTTCCGGCTGCGAGTTCAGCCATGCCCGACGCCCCTGAGAAGACCTTGCAGGAGTTGCGTCAGCGAATATCCACTGAGGGTCTGCCGAAACTCTCCGCAGAGGCACTGCGCTTGTACAAGCGCGAGGAGCGGCGTGGTCCCAGGCTGACACAGCCGACTGCGTCCAAGCCTCTGCTCAGCCTGTCCTCAGAAGCCCTCCGCCTGTTCCAAGAGAAAGCTGATCCCGCATGGCCATGGAGACGGCACTAACCGTTCTTATGCATGGGAAGGTTGATGAAGGCTGGCGAGTGTAGCTTAAGCACTTGAAGCAGCGTAGGATTTGGTTGTTGAGACTAATCCCTGCCACCAATTGCCCTGTGCCACACTCGCC
>NZ_VOSK01000896.1 GCF_009296175.1 Microvirga tunisiensis
TAGGCGCTCTCGCTCAACTCGGCACAGGCGCCGATGTCGAAATCGCGTGTTCCGTCATTCGCAATGCCCGACAAGGCGGCATGCTCGCGGAAGATCTCGGCCGGCGACCGGTAATCGAACGCCTCGGCAAATCCCATGCGGGCGGCGACGTCGCAGATGATGCGCCAGTCGGGTCGCGCCTCTCCCGGAGCTTTCAGGAACGAGCGTTGGCGTGAGATGCGGCGCTCGGAATTCGTCACCGTGCCACTCTTCTCCGCCCATCCGGCCGCTGGCAGGAGGACATGGGCGTGGCGTGTCGTGTCGGTGCGGGTGACATCGCTCACCACCACGAACGGGCAGCTGCGAAGCGCATCCTGAACGGCATCCGCATCCGGCAGGGAATCGGCCGGGTTGGTGCCCATGATCCAGATCGCCTTGACCCGGCCGTCGCCGACCGCGCGGAAGAGCTCGACAGCCTTCAGGCCCGGACGCTCCGCGATGCCAGGGCTGCCCCAGAAGGTTTGAACCAGTTCGCGATGGTTCGGGCTGTTGATGTCGAGATGCGCCGCCAGCATGTTTGCCAGTCCACCGACCTCGCGTCCGCCCATGGCGTTGGGTTGGCCGGTGAGCGAGAACGGCCCCATGCCTGGGCGCCCGATGCGCCCGGTGAACAGGTGACAGTTGATGATGGCATTGACCTTGTCGGTGCCGACGATCGATTGGTTCACACCCTGCGAATAGGCCGTCACGACGCGCTCCGAGCGACTCCACAGCGTGTAGAACTCGCGCAGCTGCTCGGCCGGAAGGCGGGTGGCGCTGAGCGCACCCGGAAAACCGCATTCCCGTGCTGCCCCTAG
>NZ_VOSK01000897.1 GCF_009296175.1 Microvirga tunisiensis
TGAACACCTGCTTCGAGGAGCGCCTGATCACCTGTGGCCCTTCCTACGTGAAGTGGACGCAATGGTTGTTCACGCGCTTGCACGAGCGCGGGATGGCCTACAAGGCCTGGGGCGAGGTGAACTGGTGTCCCTCCTGCGAAACCGTGCTGGCCAACGAGCAGGTGATCGACGGACACTGCGAGCGCTGCGCCTGCGCGGTCGAGCGCCGGAACTTGAACCAGTGGTACTTCCGGATCACGGACTACCGGGAGCGACTGATCGCCGGCCTGGACCGGATCGACATGCCGGACCCCACCAAGCGGATGCAGCGGGCCTGGCTGGCCGAGCTGAGGGACTGGTGCGTCTCGCGGCAGCGGACATGGGGGTGCCCGATCCCGGTCGAGGGCGAAACGGATACCCTGGACGGGTTCGTGGACTCCTCGTTCTACTACCTGCGCTACCTGACGGATAGCGAGACCGAGTTCCTGCCGGCAGGCTGCTACCAGCCCGTCGACCTGTACGTGGGCGGTGCCGAGCACGCCTGCATGCACCTGATCTACACCCGGTTCATCCATATGGCGCTGTTCGACATGGGCATCGTCCCGCAGGAGGAGCCGTTCAGGAAGGTCATCCACCAGGGCGTCATCAGGAAGGACGGGGCCAAGATGTCGAAGTCGAAAGGGAACGCCGTCAGTCCCGACGACTACGATCCCGACGAGCTGCGGTTGTACCGTACGCATCCGAGGTGGGCCGCCTTGTAGGAATTGTCGGATTTGGCACTGACTGTCCTTATTGACGTCAAAAAGGACAGTGCGGCTATGGATCGAGTTGAGATTGTCGATACGGGTCGGCGTCG
>NZ_VOSK01000898.1 GCF_009296175.1 Microvirga tunisiensis
TGGAGCGCAGCTCAATCGGCCCGGTGACGATGAGCTGATCATAAGCCTGAGCGTTGTCGAACTCGGTGATCTTCGGCGGGGCGGAGTAGCGGCCCCCCAAGATCTCCTCGACATACATCTTGGCCACGCGCTGGGGCGTCTCACGGGTGTTGTGGTCGTTCCGGTGGTCGATGCACAGGATGTCGAACAGCTCCTCCACCTTCTGGGCGGCGGCCATCATCATAGCTTCGCGCTCGGCCTCGGTGAGCGGCTGGTCAAGCGCCTCGTTGCACAGGCGTGCAAGATTCAGATCACGCGAATGGAAGTTCATCATGCCCCCGGTGCAGCAGTTATTCTGCGATTAATTTGAATGGTTGATGAGATGAATAACCAGAAGGGCGAGCGCCAGCCCGGCCAAGGTCACAACCAGTATCAGGGTGAGCCGGATTACTCTCTCATGCCGCGTTAGCTGGGCGTTGATGGCAGCCAGGTTTCGCTGCTTCGCCTGCTCATGCTTGGCCTTCTCAGTATAGTCGTAGGCTTTCATTCATGCCCCAGGCGAAGTTTTTATTTGTCAGTGTTCTACCAGTCTCCTGCCTACATGGGAAGATGGTCCGCAGAGCGCGTTAAATTGCGCGTAGGCGGCAGTATGGAACTGCTCTGAGGCAGCTACGGATTATTTACCTTGGCCGTTCCAAGATGTCTGGACCGGGAGCGTTGCGTATCAGCCGTATCCATCCGAGCGGGGCCGCGGGATTTTGGGTGCCGCGCGTGGTAACGTCGGTTCATGGAGATCGATGAGGACAAGATCGACGATGCCGTTTTGGCGCTGTTATGGCTGACGCTGCATAACGA
>NZ_VOSK01000089.1 GCF_009296175.1 Microvirga tunisiensis
GAACAAGAGCATCCGGGAGTGGACCGAGCTGCTGGCCGGCGACGAGGTGCTGGCCACGGCCATCCTCGACCGCCTGCTGCACCGAGCGCATGTTCTCAACATCAAGGGGCGCAGCTATCGCCTGCGGGATCTGGAGGAGGCTCTCCAGCGGGCTCACGCTTGAGCCGTCGTAAAACTGGATGTCGCCTTATCTCGTAAATCTCGGTGTCGCTTGACAACTGTCAATAAAATCGAAGGCTTCCGTTGCGTAGTTGAAGGTGCAGGCACTCACGGGGATCTCCCAGCCATATCTCAACCCCTGGTTAAATATCGTTGCAATGCTACCAAAAGTTATGAGGATGGCATAGATAGGAAAATGTAGGTCAAAGCAGGAGCGGTTGTTGCAGAAGAAATCCCCCAACGAAATCGACAAGCATATCGGAAGCCGGGTCAGGGCCCGACGGATCATGCTCGGAATGAGCCAGGAGAAGCTCGCGGACGCCCTGGGGCTCACGTTCCAGCAGGTTCAGAAATACGAGAAGGGCGTCAACCGCATCGGCGCGAGCCGTCTGCTCCACATTGCCGGCATCCTGGACGTCAACATCGAGTTCTTCTTCGAAGGAGTTCCCGGACTGCGTGCCGGTGGGTTCTCCGATGACAGCCTTATGGCCGAGTTCCTGACGCGATCGGAAAGCGACCGCCTCGTGCGCGGCTTCCTGAAGCTGAAGGATGACGAAACCCGTAGGAGGGTCGCGGACCTCGTCGACTGGCTCGCATCGGCCAGCTAAGGTACCGCCCGACGAGCCTCGGCCAAGAGAGCCTCGACCTCTAAAGCATTGAGCCTCGGGGACGTTCGGAACCTGCCGCGCTTCTAATGGTTACTCACTCACGATTGAGAGAGGTTGACCATGGGCGTGGGACAGCAAAACACCAACAGGCAGCAGGACAACGGCAACGAGGATTGGGATGCGCTCAAGGGCGACGTCGGCGACATCGCAGGCGCTGCTGTGGAGCGCAGCCGTCACTTCATCGATTCCGCGCGGGATCAGGCGACGGATTATGTCGACCGCCGCAAGGACGATGTTGCGCAATCCGTTGCCGACTTCGCCACCTCCCTGCGCGAATCCACCCATTCCTTCGATGAGCGGCCCAACATTCGCGCCGTCGTCGACACGGCCGCCGAAGGATTGGAGCAACTCGCGGATTCCATCCGCGAGCGTACCTTCGCGGACTTCTTCAACGAATTCGAGGATGTGGTCCGCCGCCGTCCGGCGACTGCCGCCGCCGTATCCGTGGCTGTCGGCTTCCTTGCCGCGCGCTTCATCAAGAGCACGGCGGAGGACCTGCGCTATGACAGCATGAATGCGAGCCAGGCTCAGAGTGGACAGGCCCGTGCACGGCAGGCTCAGCGCTCGCGCGCTGGAAGCGGCGCATGACGGAGGCTGCCATGCAGGGCAACGGCAACCAAACCATTCAGGGCCTCGTCGGTGAGGCGCTGCGGGAATCCACCGATCTCGCGCAGAAGGAGTTCACGCTCTTCCGAACCGAGGTTTCCCAGAACATCCGCACTCTCTTCATGGGTCTGGCCATGGTCGTCGTGGCGGCGATCTTCGCCATTGCGGCCGTTATGCTGCTGACCGAGTCCCTGGTCGAGTGGCTCGCAACCGTCGTCAATTCGGAGGCTCTTGCCGCGCTGATCGTCGGCGGGGTGCTCGCGCTGATCGCCATCGGACTCGGGCTCTGGGGGCGCAGCGCCATGACCTCGTCCTCGCTCATGCCGCAACGGACCATGCGTTCGCTCCAGCGCGATGCGGAAGTCCTGTCCGAAAGAGGTGCATGATGACGACACAGAGTCTGCAGGAGATGGAAAGAGACATCGAGCGCAGCCGCGCTCAGCTCGATCAGACCATCGATCGTCTTCAGGACAAGATGTCCGTCTCCGGTGTCGTCGACGACATGCTCGGTACTGCCCGGAATGGCCCGTATGGACCGCTCTACGACACGGTTCTGGAGACGGTCAGGCGCAATCCGGTACCGGTCATGCTGATCGCCATGGGCGTCGGGCTTCTCGCCTACCGGCTCGGTCGGTCTGCGGCACGCCAGAGAACCCGCTTGATCGCGGCCGACGAGGATCTGATCACCGAAGAGCATCTCCTGATGGAGATGGAGGACTCCCGCCTCTACGGCACGGAAGCCGCACCTCTGCACTCAACTGATCCGATGTTCGAGCGTCCCGGCATCAATTCCCGCTTTTAATGAATAGAACAGGAGTTTCCTATGGCGAACAACAAGAACGAAACCGGCAAGCCGACGGATAAGCCGAGCGGAACCCAGTCGGGAGCAACAGGCAACGTTTCTGCCGGAACGTCGGTCGGCAACATCGGTGAGCCGCCGATGCCTCATGCTCATGAGCAGCGCTCGGCTCAAGGTTCCAGCACGACTGGCAGCAGCACGACTGGTAGCAATCAGGCGGCAGGTCAGCAGAGGAACCAGTCGTCCCAGCAGAATGCGCAGGATCAGAGCGGATCGGTGGCCGACAAGGCTCAGCAAGCCGCAGATCAGGTGCGCCAGAAGGCGGGCGAAGCCTATGAAGGAGCTACCGACTGGGCGCGCGATACCTACGAACGCGCCTCTGGCTGGGCTTCCGACAGCTATCAGGGCCAGCGCCGTCGCGTGAACCAGATGGGCGGCCGCTCGGCGCGCGCTTTCGGCAACGCCCGCGGCGGCGTTCAGAGCTACGTGTCTGAAAATCCCATGGTGGTCGGCCTCGTGGGCTTGGCCGCAGGTCTTCTCCTGGGCGCTCTGTTGCCGCGCACCCGTCGTGAAAACGAGATGTTCGGCGAATGGGCAGACGAGGTCCGCAATCAAGGCCTTCGCTATGCCCGTGACGCTGCCAATCGCGGTCGCGATTACGTCGAGGAGACCTTCAGCGGCGATGATGCGCAGTTCAGCCGGCACGAGAGTGAGTTCAACGGCCAGCGGGATGACGCCAATCGTCACTAAGGCTTGAACCACCGAACCAAAATGAAAAGCGCCGGCGAAAGCCGGCGTTTTTTATCGGATCATCGCAAGTCTGTGACAGGCCGAAGCATCCTTCGTTTGACAGGAATGCGGAAACAACAACGGCCACGGCGAGGTGATGCGCGTACATCCGGCGTCATCATCTCGGCATCGTGACCGCTTCCGGTGGAGGATTACGCCACCAGGTAGATCATGAGATAAGAATGAGAGCTCCGGTTTCAAGGAGTTCGTGTCAAATCGCTCCTGCTGGCCTTAGCGACATTGCCGGTTTCTTAACCGTGTTTCTGCAAAATGCTCTCTCGAGTGTCGCATGCGGGAACGAGGCGCTGTCGAACTTGTTGCCCCTGCACAAGGATAAAATTTCCTATCTCCGAAGAAATTTGGCGCGAGATGCGGTCCTGTCGAAGGATCGGTTGTTGGAGTTGGGGCATGCGTATTCTGATCCTGGAAGACGATCCGTGGATTGCGACAGACCTGCAATCGATCCTCGAAGCCGAGGGGCACGAGATCATCGATTCTCTCGGCTCCCTCGACGAAGCCTACCGGCATCTCGACGATGAATTTGATTGTGCCTTACTCGATATCGACGTGATTGGCGGCAAGAGTTTCGGCGTGGCCGAGGCTCTCATCGAACGCCAGATCCCGTTCGTCTTCGTATCGGCCTCCAAGCCCTCCGACCTGCCTCAGACCCTTCGGCAAGCCGCCTTTGTCGCGAAGCCTTTCGAGGAGCGGACGCTTCTCAAATCCGTGGAGCATCTCACTCTGAATCGCTTGCCCTGCTGAAGAATCGGACCCGAAAGTGGACTCCACGTCCGGGGTCGATCCGATGCTTCTTCGCTTGGCTGACGCATCGTTTAGTGCGACCTGAAGGTCCGCGCCAGCGAATAATCAAGTCCACATTTTGCTGACGCGGACCTCCGGTTCCGCACGATGCGCTAACGACATTGCAAGCGGGAACCTGTCACGGCTCAATGACGTCATCTCTCATCATGCAAGATTTCCGCTTCGGTTTCTGCTGCAAATACAATCCCGACGACGGCGATGCCCAGGCCGCACGGGCGATGAACACGAGCGCGGTCACGATGGCTTATCTCGGACGGCTCGATCCGAAGTCCGGTTATGATAAACTCAGCGCCGTCGTGGCTCACAACCTGGAAGCGTTCCGGCGGCAGATCGCCCATGTGGCGACACGGCCGAAGGTTGAGCGTCTTCACCGGCTGTCGAGCGATCTTCTTCCTGGATACACACATGCGAGCTGCAAGGAATTCTACCGCGAGCCGGATCTGCGCCGCCTGATCGAAACGAAGCTCGCTTCGATAGGACAACTCGCCCGTGACCACGATGTGCGGCTCAGCATGCATCCCGGCCAGTTCTGCGTCATCGCATCCGCCAATCCATCCGCGGCGGCCAACGGACTGGCGGAGTTCGAGTACCATGCCGAGATCATGGCGCTCATGGGATATGGCGACGGCTGGCATCCACACGGAGCGCATATCAACATCCATGGCGGCGCGAAGGCTTTGGGAGCGGAAGGCATCCGGAGCGGTCTTGCGCACCTGTCGAACACGGCCCGCAATCTGATCACGATCGAAAACGACGAAGTCAGCTTCGGCCTCGACGATCTCCTGCCGCTATCTGAAGACGTGCCGCTTGTTCTCGATCTCCATCACCACTGGATCATGAGCCAGGGCGAATACATCGAGCCGGAGGATCCCCGGATCGCACGCATCGTCGCCTCCTGGCGTGGCGTCCGCCCGGTGAGCCATGTCAGCGTCTCGCGCGAGAGCCTGCTGCCCGATCAGGACATCGCAGTTCTTCCGGATTTCCAGGCGCTGGTCGCGGCAGGGATCAAGCCGAGGGATCTGCGTGCCCACTCGGATCTCATGTGGAACGAGGCCGTCAACGATCTGGTGGTGCGCCATCTGTCTGGTCAGATTTCGAAATCGAGGCCAAGCTCAAGAATATCGCCTCGGAAGGACTGGCTCGTCATGTGGAACAGCGCCAGGCGGGCCGCCAAACTGCACAATGAAGTTTCGTTTCATCGCGGGCCTGGAACCAAACCGTTTTGGCGGCGTTGTCGGGCATTGTGTAGTGAGTCAAGAAGTCGATGCCCGCCGACCCTTCCACCATTCTCCTCGTCGAAGACGAACCCCTCATTCGCCTCTTCATTTCAGACCTTCTCGAAGATGCCGGTTTCAAGGTGGTCGAGGCAGCCAATGCTACCGAAGCCCTGGTGCTTCTGGAGGCGGGCCTGCCTGTCAACGTCCTTCTGACGGATGTTGACATGCCGATGGGCTGCAACGGCTTCGAGCTCGCGCACCGGGTCCATCGTTCCTGGCCCGAGACCGAGATCCTCATTATGTCGGGCCGGCAATGGCCCTCGCAGGGGGATCTTCCTCCGGGAGCGGCGTTCCTGGCCAAACCTTGTCCTAACGAGGCTATAGTGTCTCATGTCCATTCTGCAGCGGAGCGGACGAGGCGCCTCAGTCATGTTGCCAAAAACCCACGACCTTCCGCTGAACATACAGGGAAGATCCTCCCCTTCCCGAAAACCGCCTAAATTCCTGAACTCTGGCTTGCTGATGGCGCTGAGCGGACATAAGCTCTGCCGGAATTGACCTTCTGTCAGGGGGCCGGGCTCGGGTAAGTCTTTCCGCGACGTCCGACCGAAGGCTGGTCAATGAGCTTTTCGGGCCTGGTTCAGGGCTGTCGACGAGCTTTCCCATACCATTCCCGGAGGAATACATGCCGACCAAGACTACAGACGGAAAAGCCGGTGCGAAGAAGGCTGCAGACAAGCCTGCCGCCAAGAAGGCTGCCGGCTCCAAGCCCAATGCTCTTCAGAAGCCTTTGCAGCCGTCCAAGGAACTGGCCGCCATCGTAGGCTCGGATCCGCTGCCGCGCGGCGAGGTCGTAAGCAAGATCTGGGATTACATCAAGAAGAACAACCTTCAGAATCCCGAGAACAAGCGCGAGATTCTGGCTGACGACAAGCTGAAGCCGATCTTCGGCAAGCCGAAGGTGACGATGTTCGAGATGAACAAGCACCTCGCTCAGCACCTGAAATAAGCCTGCTGATTAAGCCTCTTAGGAATCCTGCCGCCACTGCGTGAGCGGCAGGATGTCCGGCCGTTGACCCGGCGCCTTCTCCCAGGGATCCACAGCCCAGGCTGTCCCGGTTCGCTTCTCGGCAATGACCGCTGTGAAATGCGGATAGCGTCCATCGAGGAAGAAGCCGCGGGATTCCGGGTATTCCACCACATGATGGGCCAGAAGCCCCTGTTCCTGCAGAACCAGGAGCAGGCTCATGGTGTTCGCGGTCTCGTCCAGGCAGTCCATTTGCCCATAAACGCCCGACATCTGGGGCGGCGAGCCCGGTTCATCGGGCTTCCCGCCGAACGAAGTGGCCAGATAAGAAGTATAGGATCTGATCACCTCGCCGAGAGTTCTCCGCTCCACGTCGGGCGAACCCTGGCCGGATCTCAGGGCCGCCCTGGCGCGGCTGAGCCACGCCCCGTCGACTGAGATCGCCATGCGGCGCGCGCATCCATAACCGTGGCAGGCGATGATCCTGCTCCCCGACGGTCCGACATAGCCCTGCTGATTGAACCAGCTTTGGGCCGGCAGGGATGCTGCGGCAGCCGGCAAGGTCATGAACAGGAACGGCAGGGCTTTCAAAATGAGCAGTGGCGTCGATCCCATGATGGGGTTACCTATCCGCGAAAGGTTGCAGGTGCCCCGGGTCATATAGATCAAGCGGTTCCTCTGCCCATAGGTTAAGCTTGATTGAGTCGGGTTACGACTTTGGAGTTTTCATGTCCCGCATCGTCTTCCTGAACGGATCCTTTCTGCCGATTGAAGAGGCCAAAGTGCCTTTCATGGACCGAGGCTTCATGTTCGGAGACGGCGTCTACGAGGGTATCGGGATGCTCGACGGGCGCCTGATCGACAACGACGCGCATCTGGAGCGTCTGGAGCGCTCGCTCGCCGAGATCCGCATTCCCAATCCCTATACCAGGGCCGAGTGGAGCTCCTTTCAGGAGGAGCTCGCGCGCCGCAACGGCATGACGGAAGGCTTCATCTATTTCCAGGTCACCCGCGGTGTCGCGGAACGGGATTTCTTCTTCCCCGAAGATGCCAAGCCCACGGTTGCGATGTTCACCCAGGCCAAGGCGATTGCCGGGGCTCCGGCGGCGCAGACGGGCATTGCCGTCGTCACCGTGCCGGATCTGCGCTGGCAGCGGCGGGACATCAAGTCGATCAATCTGCTCGCACAGGTTCTTGCCAAGCAGGCCGCGAAAGAGGCCGGTGCACAGGAAGCCTGGCTGGTGGAGGACGGCTTCGTGACGGAGGGCGGCTCGTCGAGCGCCTTCATTGTCACCAAGGAGGGCAGCATCGTCGTGCGCCCGCTCTCGAACGCCATCCTGCCGGGCATCACGCGCAAGTCCCTGCTGCAACTCTCGAAAGAAGTCGGAATCGCGCTCGAGGAGCGCCGCTTCACGGTCGAGGAGGCATACGATGCCGCCGAGGCCTTCCTGACCAGCGCCTCGAACTTCGTTCTTCCCATCGTGTCCATTGATGGGCGTCCCGTCGCCGACGGCAAGCCGGGTCCGATCACGAAACGGCTGCGCGAGCTTTACCTCGCCATGGCCAGTGCGCCGGCCATGGCAGCCGAATAGCTTTGCCGGAACCCGCTCCTGGGTCGTCCGTTGCCTTTCCAAAGGAGCGACCCATGAAGCGTGTGCTGGTCTTAACCACGATCCTGGCAGCCGGCCTCAGTTCGGCTGCCCTGGCGCAGAATCCCGGGGTGCTGAACCAGCAGGCTCCGAACATGCCTGCGCCGAACCAGATGCCGGCCGAGAAGGTCGAGCCCGACAGCAATCTCTCCGGCCCAACCGGTCCGTCCGAGACAGGCTCGACCAATAACTTGAGCGACAAGCTGGAGCAGTCCGATGGGGTGATCCGGCCCCCGGCGAATGCCTCTCCCGACATCACCGTCCCGGCGCCGGTGCCCGATCCCGGCACGACCCCGGTCATCCGTCCGCCGGGCAGCCCCGGCGGCAATCAGCAAGTGGTTCCGAAATAAGCCTGCGATTGGCGGGGAAAGCTATTTCCCCGCCGAACGACGGCGTTTGCCCTCGCGGGACCTGTTGTTCTCGCGCGCTTTCCCATTCCCGGACTGATCGTTGCCGCTTTTCATGATCTGAGCGGCGACGTCTGAAATCTGGCGGCGCAACTCGTCGCTCTGGCCCTCAGAGCTCTCCAGGCCCGCAAGGCGGCTCTGGGCTTCGTCCCGTTCGCTTTCGATCTCGCGGATCCGCTGCTCCAGGATCAGGCCGCGTTCCTGCTCGGCAGCAAGGCTCTTGGCCAGCTCGGCCAGGCGAAGGCGCTCATCAGAGAGCTCGCTATGGCGCTCGCCCAAGGCACGCTCGAAATCGTTGCCCCGGGCGGTCTGAGTCATCAGGCGGGTTTCGAGATCCGAGATGGTGATGCGCTTGGTGTCGAGCTCGCTCAAGGAGCCCGTGAGGCGCCGCTGCGTATCGGTGAACTCGGTCTCCAGGCGGATTAGCTTCTCCTCCGTGTGGATGAGATCGGCCTTGAGCTTGGAGCGCTCGTGCTGCGCGAGATCCAGTTCCATCCGGGTGTTGGACAGCTCGTTCAAGGTCGCGCGGTGGGCATTCTCAAGGGCTGTCAGCGTCTCGCGAGTGCTCGTGAGATAAGTCTGCGTCTGCGACTGATCGGCCTCGAGCGACGCGAGCCTGGTCTGGGTTTCAGCCAGCTTCGTCTCAAGCTCGGAAACCGTGCGGTCCCGCTCGGCGAGGGTGACTTCCAGGGCTTCGATCCTGATCGCCCGCCTACCGAGCTCTTCCATGCTCTCGTGCTTGAAGGCGAGAGCCTCCTCGGCCTTGCGCTCGATCCGCCGCTGCAAAACGGCAAACTCGGCCCGCAAGTGATCCTTCTCCGCCGTCAATTCCGAGATCGACATGGGAAACCGCGCCTCGGCCCGGCGGCGGGCCAGACGCTCCGCGCGGGCATTGACGGCTGGGATGATGAGAAGCGCGATGAGGGATGCTGCGACGAACCCCAGCGCAAAGATCATGATGCTTTCGATCACGCGGACGCCAACTCCAAGATACTTGACCGGTAACGCTCAAGCACCTTGCCTTGTGCCTGCGCAGCTTTCCAGAGCCACGATGCTCCAGACCGCCCGTTGTAGCGCATTCGGAGCCAGTTTCCACTGGCGTCCTGACACTCCTCGCTTGCAAGATGGAATTTAGAAGGGATTCCAGGTCGGTTCCGGGGTGAACTTCAGGTAGCCGATATTGACGCCGAGGCGGGCACCGACGCCGGCACGAATCGGCACCACGATCATCTCGTCCGCCGCAACGGCCGTCACGCCGAAGCCGCCGATGAAATAAGCCGATCCGTCGACACCCACGAAGCGCTTATAGAGAGCGTCCGTGAAGGGCATGTTGTAGACCAGCATCATGGTGCGGGCGCCATCGCCGCCCACATCGAAGCCCAGCGATGGTCCCTGCCAGAAGATGCGGCGGTCGCCGGCATTGCGGGTGAAGAGCTTGCCCTCGCCATAGCGCAGCCCGCCGAAGAAGGCGCCGGAGGCTTCCTGGCCCAGGATGTAGCCGTTAGGCTCGCCCCAGCGCCGGATGGCTTCCTGCAAGGCGAGGGCGATCCCGCGGGACGCGGAGCCGAAGAACTGGTGACCCGATTCAACCAATTCGTTGGAATTGAAGGAGTCGGGGCTGCCGGGATTGCTCGCATAGGCGCGTTGGACGGTTTGGGCCGAGGCCTGCAGGGGCAGGGTGCCGATGAGGGCGGCAAAGGCCGCTGCCGCAAGAATCGTGGACCGGGAGCGCATGGGCTATCTCCTCGCATGAGACAGGGGACAATCCGGCCTTTTCAGGCCGGAAAGCTGCTATCGAGGCTCGAACCTTAAGATCATCAACCCTAACAATTTCTGTACGGAATGCCTTTTGAGAATGCGGAATTAATCATCGAAGGCGAAATCGCCCAGGAAGGCTCAACCAAAGCGCTCGGACTTTAGGCTGCCGAGGCCGAGACGGGCAGGTCGAGGCGCGACGCCAGGGCGATGTCGCCGATGGCCGCGAAGGGGCCGTTTCGATAGCCACTGTCTTCGTGTCCATATGTCAGCGGAGCGCCGCCCGGGCCGACGACACTGCCGCCGGCGCAGGTGAGAATATGGTCGCCCGCCGCCGTGTCCCATTCCATGGTCGGACCGCAGCGCACATAGACATCGGCCTCGCCGGAGGCGATGAGGCAGAATTTCAGGGCCGAGGAGGTCATGCGTCGCGTGCCGATCGACAGAACGGACAGGCAGGCTTCCGTGGCAATGTCGCCATGGCGGCGGCTCACCAGGGCCACGAGGTCCTTCTCGGGGGCCGCACGGACCTTCGCCTCGCGCCAGTCAAAACCCGTCTCTGCCTCATCGGGCAGGGAGCTCTTCCAGGTCGTCTCGCCCGCCATCCAGATCGACCCCATGGCCGGAGCGGCCACCACGGCCGCCATGGGCCTGTTCCCGCGGATCAGGGCGATGTTGACGCTGTACTCGCCGGTGCCATGAATGAAATCCCCAGTGCCGTCGAGAGGGTCGACCAGGAAGAAGTAATCGTCCGTGTGGGTGGAACTGCAGGTTTCCTCCGCTACGACCGGCACCCCGGACCAAGCCTCGTCGAGACGTTTGATGATCAGCTCTTCGGCGGCGAGGTCGGCTGCCGTGGTCGGGCTTCCGTCGTCCTTGATGCGCTTGTCGAGAAAAGCGCTTTCCATCGCGCGCAGGACGCGACCCGCCTCCCAGGCGATATGAGCGAGCTTCTGGGCGATCTCGTCGGGATTTTGATCATCGAAGCGCATCATAGCTTTGTGCCCGGTCCCTTGAGAACTGTCGCTCTCTTTTTGCCTGCTTCCCAAAGAACTCGTTGCCGGGTATCCGGTTCACGTTCTCTTTCCTGTTTGGCTGTATGCATGCGAGTCGAAGTCTCGATTTCATGAACACATAGCTGACGTTACGTTGCCTCCGGAGCCCTCATGGCCACGATCTCGCTCGATTCGCTCGACCTCGCCGCTCTCCTCTGCTCGCGCGTCTGTCACGACGTGATCTCGCCGGTAGGCGCGATCGTCAACGGGTTGGAGGTTCTGGAGGACGACAGCGATTCCTCCATGCGCGACTTTGCGCTCGACCTGATCCAGAAGAGCGCCAGGCAGGCCTCCGCCCGGCTGCAATTCGCCCGTCTTGCCTTCGGGGCTGCCGGATCGGCCGGAGCCTCCATCGATCTCGGCGACGCCGAGCAGGTCGCCCGTGGGCTCTTTCTGGACGACAAGATCTCCTTCTCCTGGTCGTCGCCCCGGCTCCTGTTCCCGAAGAACCGGGTGAAGCTGCTCCTCAATCTGGTCATGATTGCCACCACGGCCATCCCGCGCGGCGGCTCGATTGCCGTGACGGTGACGGGAGACCCGGAGAGCTGCGCCTTCACCATCGTGTCAAAAGGTCTGAATGCCCGCATTCCTGCGCATTCCGAGGCGCTTCTGGCCGGAAATTCGGAGACCGGCACGATCGATGCCCATGGCATCCAGGTCTATTACGCCGGCATGGTGGCTCGCGCCTCGAACATGACTGTCGTCTTCAGCATCGAAGGCGACGAGGTGACGATCCGGGCTACTACGGTTTAAGGCGCGGCATTCACGCCTTGTAGGCGACGAGAACCGCTCCCGTGGCGATCAGGGCAATGCCGATCCAGTTCGGCATGGCCAGCTTCTCCCCGAGAAAGAGCACGCCGAACAGAGCGACGAGCACGACGCTGAGCTTGTCAAGCGGGGCGACCCGTGCCGCATCACCGAGCTTCAACGCCCGAAAGTAGCAGAGCCACGACGCCCCCGTGGCAAGCCCGGAGAGGACGAGGAAAAGGTAGGTCCTGCCGGACACGGATGTCGGAGCCTGCCATTGGCCGCTGCCGATCAGAATTCCTCCGAGCACGAGCAGAATCACGATCGTTCGGATGAAGGTCGCGAAATCCGAATTGATCTGTTCGATGCCGACCTTGGCGAAGATGGCCGTCAAAGCCGCGAAGGTGGCCGAAAGCAGGGCCCAGAATTGCCACGACAAAAGAACGGATTTCATGAGGGCCTCCATACGTTCATCAACAAAAAAGCCCGGGTTTGAACCGGGCCTTTTTGGATTTGCAGTCGATCGCGAAGCTTAGATCGCGATGCGCTCTTCCGCCTCATTCGGTTCACGCAGCACGTAGCCGCGGCCCCAGACGGTCTCGATGTAGTTGCGGCCCTGCGAGGCATTGGCGAGCTTCTTGCGCAGCTTGCAGATGAAGACGTCGATGATCTTCAGCTCAGGCTCGTCCATTCCCCCGTAAAGGTGGTTGAGGAACATTTCCTTCGTGAGAGTCGTGCCTTTGCGCAGGGAGAGGAGTTCCAGCATCTGGTACTCCTTGCCGGTCAAGTGAACGCGGGCACCGCCGACTTCGACCGTCTTGGTGTCGAGATTCACGATCAGGTCGCCGGTGGTGATCACCGACTGGGCGTGACCCTTCGAGCGGCGGACGATCGCATGAATGCGGGCCACCATCTCGTCCTTGTGGAACGGCTTGGTGAGATAATCGTCGGCGCCGAATCCGAGGCCCTTCACCTTGTCCTCGATTCCGGCCATGCCGGAGAGGATCAGGATCGGGGTCTTCACCTTCGCGACGCGGAGCGTCCGCAGAACCTCGTAGCCCGACATGTCGGGGAGGTTCAGGTCGAGAAGGATGATGTCGTAATCGTAGAGTTTGCCGAGGTCGATGCCCTCTTCTCCGAGATCCGTCGTATAAATGTTGAAGTTCTCGGACTTCAGCATCAGTTCGATGCTTTGCGCAGTCGCGCTGTCGTCTTCAATCAGAAGTACGCGCATGTTCAATCCCCAGCCCTTGCCCTTGAGCTTGTGAGCAGCGGGAGGCTGCCCATCCGCCGCCGGGCCTGCGACGGATGCTCTTTTGAACTGATTCGAAACGCTAATTCAGAATGGTTAACAAACCCTGATTCCGGGATGCAAGCGCTTAACGACCTTGGCAGGCAGATCATCTGCCGAAGACGATTGTCCTGTGGATTCTGGGTAACCATAGGGAACCGCCTCACATCATCCCAAATTCTTGTAACCTAAGCGTTTCAGGTGAACCCGGGAGCGGATCCGAAGCGGCCGCGCCCGTGACCGAGCCAGTGTTAACGAAATCGGTAAACGAAAGGTTTACGGGGCTCGGGGAGGGCCGACATGGGGCAAGCTTTGCCCTAGGGAGGCGAAGGGACAGGAAATTTTTTGTCGCAGCCGGTAAGGAAAGCTCAACTTCCGTCGGCGATGGTGAGGCATGTCTGGCGGATAACTGAGCGATCCGTGAGATCCAGTGAAACAGCGACGTGTGGAGTTGAATCAAGATGAAGTCGCGGGATACGCTCATCCGCCTCAAGCGCTTTCAGGTCGACGAGAAACGTCGCCGCGTGGCGCAGATCGAGATGATGATCTCTGAGTTCGACCGCATGGCGGCTGACCTGGACCGGGAAATCGCAGCGGAGGAGCAGAAGGCCGGCATCGCCGACCCGAACCACTTTGCCTATCCAACCTATGCGCGCGCCGCGGCCCAGCGGCGGGACAACCTTCGCCACTCGGCCCAGAACCTGCACATCCAGCTCGACGATGCGAAGGCCGAGCTTGGTGAAGCCTTCGAGGAACTGAAGAAGGCCGAGAGCCTGGAAGACCGTGAGCGGACCCTGGATGCCGCTATCAGCCAGGTCGGGCAGGGCCGCGCGGTTCGCGCAACCGCCTGATCCTCCGTCCGAACGAAGCTTTATGAGGGCGCGTCCCGACCGGGACGCGCCTTTTTCATGTCTGGTCTGCCAGAACCGGAATATGAGGGGCAGCATCCCGCGGGAGAAATCCGAGGAGACGCGGATCGTCGGCCACCTCGATGGAGCGTCGATAGGGCGTGAAGCCCGAGCGCAGATAGAAGCCGAGGGCGCCTGGGGAATCGAGTGTGCAGGTATGGACGAGGAAGCGCTTGATCGGTCTCGCGAAGGCGCGGCTGATGGCTTCGTTCATCAGGAAGCGCCCGCCGCCTTGGCCGATGAACCCGGGAACAAGCCCGAGAAAGGCCAGTTCGACCTCTCCCTCGGACCGGAAGTCCAGTTCGAGCAAGCCGGCATCGGCGGTGCCATCCTGTAGGGCAAAGGCTTCGACCTTGGGATCGTCGAGGATGGCCGCCAGCTTGTCATCGGGCATCACCGCCCGGCTGAACCATAGCCATGGCTCGCCGACCGCCTTGAACAGCGCCCGATAGCGCCGATGGTCCTGGTCGATACGCCGAAGGCTCCAGCTGTCCGGCTTTTGAAACGGCGACAGGGCAGGGCGCCTGCGCATCTCCAGATGAGTGACGATCGCTGCGATCTTGCCCGGCGGCAGGTCCGTGTAGCCATTGAGGTTGAGAGCCGCTGCGGGTTCCGTCGCCATGTGCCAAGCCTTCTGGAAGCAGTGAGGAATCAGAAGAACGCCGTTTGATAAGGGCATCGCCTTCCAACGTCACGCCTCTTCGGACGGCGCTTAGAACAGGCCGGCCACTCCTCCGCGAAAATATCTCGGCATTTGTCTCCTTTGGCCGGTGCCGGCCTTGGACCTTATGTCATGCCGCAGCAAGGCATAATCCCCTTGCGGAACAAAGGGATTATGGGCACAGAAGGGACCAGTGAGGGAGTTCTGCCGGCTCTATGAAGAATGTGCGTGAGTTCATTTGGCCCGTGATCGGGCTGCTGGCGGTCGTCGTGTCGGGCTGGCTTCTTTATCGTGAGCTGCGCGGCATGTCCCTCGACGATGTCTGGGACAGCCTGACCGCCGTTCCGGCTCACCGCTATGCCTTCGCTGCGCTCTCAACCCTGGTCGCTTATGCCGCCCTGGCCTGGTATGACCGGATCGCCCTGCTGCACTTGGGCGTGAGCCATATTTCGTGGCTGTTCGTGTCGATCACATCCTTCACGACCTATGCCCTGTCCCACAACATCGGTGCCTCGGTCTTTTCCGGTGCTGTCGTCCGGTATCGGGCCTACACCTCGAAAGGCCTGGGAGCGCCCCAGATCGCCGTGCTGGTGGCTTTGTGCTCGTTCACCTTCGGCCTCGGCACCATTCTGCTCGGCGGGGTCGTACTGGTGGCCGATCCGACCCTGCTGCATCGGCTCGAAGAGCTTCTGCCGTCGATGCTCACCAACCCTGCGACGGCCCGCATCGTCGGTTTCCTGCTACTCGGATTCGTCGCTCTCTATGTGGTCGGTTCCATTCTGCACCTCCCGCCGCTCGTCATCCGTAAGACAAAACTGGGATATCCCCGCCCTGCCGTGATGGTGCGCCAGCTGATCGCTGCGCCGCTCGAGCTTTTGGGAGCAGCCGGCATCATTTATTTCGTCCTCCCGGCCCATCTCGAGCCCAGCTTCATCATCGTGCTTGCCGTCTTCCTGGCCTCCTTCTCGGCGGCCCTGGTCAGCCATGCTCCCGGAGGGCTCGGCGTGTTCGAGCTCGTCTTCCTCACGGCAATGCCGGACATTCCGAAGGCCGATGTGCTGGCAGCCCTCATCATCTTCCGCCTCTTCTATCTCCTGATCCCCTTCGGCCTCTCGCTGGTGGTCGTTCTGATGTTCGAGCGTGCGCGGCTGGCTCAGGCCTGGCGGGGCCGGGTTGTGGCTGCCGATGGCTCCGTACCGCCGCCGCCTTTGTCCTCATCCGATCAATGACGCCCTTCTGGCGACGGCTGCGCTTCGGCCTTTCGACGCTGCTTGGGGTCAAACGACTCGGCTTCTTCATTCCCTATCGTTATGCCGACAGCGTCGAGGTGCAGGATTATCCGGCGCTGCACCCTGTGTTCGCGGCATCCCGGCCTCGTTTTTCCGGGGTGCTGGAGGACATCGAGAGCCACGCGGACGCTCTGCGCTCGATCCTGCAGGGCAGGGGGCCGGCACGCTTCGATCAAAGCTGGTTCCCGCGGCTCGATGCGGCGGCGGCTTACGCCGTCGTTCGTCGGGAGAAGCCACAGCGCATCGTGGAGATCGGCTCCGGCCATTCGACCCGTTTCATGGCCCAGGCGGTGCTGGATGGAGAGCTTCCCACCCGTATCACCTGCATCGATCCCGCCCCTCGGGCCACTTTGCGGAAGCTCAATGTGGAGCATCGGCAGGCTCTCCTGCGGGACGCCGATGCGGTCGTGTTCGAAACGCTCGAGGTCGGAGACATCCTCTTCATCGATTCCAGCCACATCGCCATGCCGGGCACAGATGTGGACCGCCTCTTCCTCGATGTGCTGCCGCGCCTTGCGAGCGGGACGCTGATCCACGTCCATGACATCACGTTGCCCTATGCCTATCCGGAGGCCTGGGAATGGCGCGGGTATAACGAGCAGTTGCCGGTTGGCGCGCTTTTGCAGGGAGACGGGTACGAACTTGTCTTCGCGAGCCACTTCGTCGTGAGGGACAGCGGCTCTACCCTGTCACAGGGCATTCTGTCCGAACTGCCTCTGGTCTCCGGCGCTTACGAGACCAGCCTGTGGCTGCGGAAGCGATAGCGCGGACCGTCCCGTCGAACTTTCAGGCGGCGACCGCCGGCTTCTGGCCCGGCTCCGGCACGGCAACGCCGGCTTCCACGTATTCGTTCAGCTTGTTGCGCAGGGTGCGGATCGAGATGCCGAGGATCCGCGCGGCGTGCGTCCTGTTGCCGAAACAATAGGTCAGGGTATCGAGGATGAGGTGACGCTCCACATCGGCGATGGTGCGCCCCACAAGGATACGCCGCAGTGCATCGATGGTCTGCTCCGCTTCAACGGGTGCGACCGAACCTGCATTCGCCTGGGATGAGCCTTGCTGTTCCAACGAATCCTGGGTGCCAAGCACGATGTAAGCCTGCCTTAAGGGGAGTGATTCAGGAGTTTATGCTCATCTTATGGTTAGGAAGGTCTTAACGGCCGAGCCTCTAAAGCATCAATCCGTCAAGCGGGGCATCGTGGGCCCGGAAAACCGGATCCGCTTTTCGCTGACGCTGACCTTCGGCTCCGCACGATGTGCCGGCCAATGGAAAAGGCGCCTGTCAGGTAGCCGGCGCCCTTTCCAGGAATCTGTTGCGATGCTTATTGGCGGTATTGCTGAATGCGCGTGGTGCGCAGGCCGGCTAGGCCATGCTGGTCGATGGACATCTGCCAGCTCAGGAATTCCTCGGTCGTCAGCGTGTAACGCTGGCAGGCCTCTTCAAGGCTGAGCAGACCGCCGCGGACGGCGGCGACAACCTCGGCTTTGCGGCGAATAACCCAGCGGCGGGTGCTGGACGGGGGAAGGTCGGCAATCGTCAGGGGACTGCCATCGGGCCCAATGACATACTTGACCCTTGGGCGGTGGGGTTCGGTCATGATACGCTCACACAAAAATTCAACGACCTTTGACAGGCTCGAACCTACGCGACGGGACTTAATGTTTTCCTAAGTCCATCAGGTGGTTACGAGAATGCCTAAGCTTAGCCATAAACGTTAACGTTGGCTTATTGCCGCGCACTTTCCCTTTAAGAATTGTGGCGCAATCGCTATAGAAGGGCTTTGGTCCGCCTCCCGTGCGCCGCCTTGAACGGCGCCTCTGGATGGAAACATGCTCAATTCACTCGATCTTCCCACCGATCCCTCAAAGACCCGCGTCGTGGTTGCGATGTCGGGCGGCGTGGACTCGTCCGTCGTCGCGGCCCTGCTCAAGCGCGAGGGTTACGATGTGCTCGGCATCACGCTCCAGCTCTACGACCATGGCGCCACTACCCACCGAAAGGGCGCCTGTTGCGCCGGTCAGGACATCTACGATGCCCGCCGCGTGGCGGAGGCCATCGGCATCCCCCATTACGTGCTCGACTACGAGGCCCGCTTCCGCGAGGCCGTGATCGACCGCTTCACCCAGAGCTATCTGGCGGGCGAGACGCCGATCCCCTGCGTCGAGTGCAACCGCTCCATCAAGTTCCGCGATCTCCTGGAGACCGCCAGGGAACTCGGGGCCGACGTGCTCGCCACCGGCCATTACGTGGCAAGTCGTGCCCTGCCGGATGGACGCCGCGCCCTCCACCGGGCGGCCGACCCGGACCGGGACCAGAGCTATTTCCTCTATGCCACCACTCCGGAGCAGCTGGATCTCCTGCGCTTCCCCTTGGGCGAGCTGCCCAAGGAGAAGACCCGCGAACTGGCGCGCGAATTCGGGCTCACGGTGGCGGAGAAGGCCGACAGCCAGGACATCTGCTTCGTCACGCAGGGCCGCTACAGCGACGTGATCGAACGGCTGAAGCCCGGTGCTGTGCAGGGTGGGGAGATTGTCCATGTCGACGGCCGCGTGCTCGGCCGCCATGAGGGGATCATCCATTATACGGTGGGGCAGCGGAAGGGGCTGGGGCTGTCCGTGGGCGAGCCGCTTTACGTCATCCGCCTGGATGCCAAGGAGGCTCGCGTGGTGGTCGGCCCCCGGGAAGCCCTGGCAACCCGCCTGATCCGGGTGACCGATGTGAACTGGCTCGGCGATGTGCCCCTTAAATCCCTGAACGAGAAGGGAATGGAGGTCGCCGTCCGCGTCCGCTCCACCCGCCAACCGCGCCCGGCCCTTTTAAGATCCACAGGAACCCACACTACGGTCGAGCTGTTATCGGCGGAAGACGGGGTGTCTCCCGGTCAAGCTTGTGTCATCTATGAGAGCGATGCTCCCCGGTCACGTGTGCTTGGCGGGGGCACCATTGCTCGCACAGTAGCCGAAGCCGCACCTGCCGCGGCCTGAGGTATCGACCAAAGGAACCTTTATGACGGATGGAGCGACCACCGTCCTGATGCGCAAGGCCTATGCGCGTTGGGCCCCGATCTACGACCTCGTCTACGACAAGCTGACCGAACCTGCCGCCCGCGCGGCCGTGGATGCCGCCGTCGCCTGTGGTCCCAAGGTGCTGGAGGCTGGCGTCGGCACGGGGCTGTCCCTCGGCTACTACCCCAAGCATGCCGAGGTTCATGGAGTCGACCTCTCCGAGGACATGCTGCGTCGGGCCCAGGACAAGGTCGAGAAGAGGGGGCTCAGCCATGTGAGAAGCCTGCAGGTGATGGATGTCACCCGCCTCGGCTTTCCAGATGAGAGCTTCGATGCGGTCACGGCCCAGTTCATCATTACCCTCGTGCCTGAGCCCGAGACGGCCCTCGATGAGTTCATGCGCGTGTTGAAGCCGGGTGGCGAGATCGTTCTCGCCAATCATTGGGGCCAACCCTCCGGCCCGATCGCAGCCCTGGAGGAGCTGGCCTCGCCTGTCGCCAAGGCCATAGGCTGGAGTTCGGCCTTCAAGGCGGCCCGGGTCGAAGACTGGGCGCGTGAAACCGGCCGCATGGAAGTCGTGGAACTGAGATCCCTGTTCCCGGTCGGGTTCTTCAAGCTGATTAGGATCAGAAAACAGACCTGACGACGTGCCTCAGGTGGATCGGGAGCGGATCTCTCTGCTTGAGCTCCGAAAGTCGTCTTGGGTGAGGGAGATCTGGTCGATGGCCTTTCGCAGCTCAAGCCCTATCTTCGTAGGGGCTGCCATCTGCCCATCAGTGAAAGCTCTTCCCATGCGCCTCTTCATGTTTACCTCCCAAGCCAAAGACGATCTGCACGCCTTCGCCGGCGATGAATCGGGCAGCAAGCTTCCGGGCAAATATGCTCCCTGGGGGCTGACTGGCACGCTGGGTTCCCGCGAGGCGCCGCCGCATAAATTCTCCCGTAAGGCCATCGAACAAGCGATTTCGAGCGAGGGCTTCCAGCTCTGGCGCATGAAGCCCAAGGGCTGACAGGTCTCCGGTTGGATCTATCAGATCTTTTGAGAGATGGGATTTCACAAATCCGCAGCTTGGCCACGCGTCTTTCTTGACACCGTGGGGCAACCTTCCCTATATCGCGCTTGCCTGACGCGGGGCCCGCCCCGCTTCCTGGGGCGGAGTAGCTCAGTTGGTCAGAGCAGAGGAATCATAATCCTTGTGTCGGGGGTTCAAATCCCTCCTCCGCTACCATCTAAACCCTTGAGAGATAAGGGTTTTATTCTTCGGTTTGAGGAACTTTGGACAGGCTGTACCGTTAGCTCAGTCCTAGCTCACCCCTCCAAAAAGCCCAATTGTATCAAGGCCCTTGGTTCGTGCTGCGCTAGGCATTTAGCGCACTTCTAGCGCAGTGCTTCGAAGCAAAGTAACCAAATAGGGCGCGAGCATGGGCTCCTCTCCCTCCAAAGAACGCTATCAACTGTTCCAGCGTACCGGCAGCGCCAAATGGCAGATGCGCTTCAGCATCAAAGGCCAAGGCCAGATCAAGCGTTCCCTCGAGACCAGCGACCGATTCGAAGCTGAGCGCAAAGCCGAAGAAATCTGGTTCGAAGCCAACTACAGGGCACGGCAGGGGCTCACTGCCAAGGCTCGAACCTTCGAGCAGGTGGCCGAGGACTTTATTACGCACATCCAGCGCGAGGTGGAGAGGGGAGAGCGGCGCACTGACCAAGGTAAATCGGAGCCCGCGATCATCCGGCGCTACTTCATCGGCTATTTTGGTCAGCGTCCCATCGATGGGATCACCGACCCGGACCTGGAGCGCTATGCGGAGTGGCGACGGACCTACTGGACCGAAGGTCCGGGCAAGGACATCGCTTATATTCATTATGAGCGTGGCGGCAGGCGCCTTAGGCGACCCGTCAAGCGCGCGGCACCAACCTTGAGCCGCCAGCGTGGCGAGGCTGTGCTTCTGCGTGCTCTGTTCCGGCAAGCCATGAGGTGGGGATACATCAAGACGCCGCCGACGATCTCGCTTCGGGTTAAGCGCGCTTCGGACAACCGGCGTCCTAGCTTTGAGCCGCACGAGTTCGAGAAGCTGGTGGAGACGAGTCTCGGCCGGCTGGGCGATCCGATCATGGTCGATCAGCCTCGTCGTGTCCGCTCCAAAGATCAGCGTTCCTGGACCATCAAGAAGCTGGATGAGCATACCCGCCGCGATCGTACGATCCTGCACGCTTACATTATGATTGCTGCCTTCTCGGGCTTCCGGCCCACTGAGATGCGCAACCTCAACTGGGGTGATGTTCTTGGCTACCGTAAGGGGAGGGGCAAGCCGCTTGAAGAGCGTGATCTCAGGCTTAGAGCTCGCGGAAAGGGTAAGAGTGGTATTGCCATCCCACAGCTCGGAGCCCTACCGTGGTTCGACGCTCTCTGGATGCTGTTCGAGCAGGCTGTCGGGCGCGAGCCCAACGATGAGGATCCGGTCTTTGCTAATGAACGAGGTGAACGGATTGGATCAGTCGCGAAAGGTTTCACTGAGCTGCTGAGGACATGTGGGCTTGAGCGTGATCATCGCGGCGTTAAGCGTACGCCATACTCGCTCAGACACTTCTATATCAGCCAGCAGCTCGCTCACGGCGCCGAGATCATTGACATCTCACGTAACACTATAACAGCACTAGTAATGATAGATCATCACTACGGTCAAGTGCGTTTGGAGCGTGTAGTAGATCGCCTTAGTTGTCTGGATGCGAGACCTCCTTGGCGGCAGCGATGACCTGGAGGGCGGGCGGCAACGCGTCTGAATCGGGCGGCTTGTAGCGGCGGTTGGCCAGCTTCGGCTCGGCGGCCAGGCGGCTGCGCACCACCTCATCCGGTGCTCGCCCCTTCAGCACGCGCTGACGTCTCCTGTTGTAAGCCTGATTGAAGCCCTTGAGCAGCGTCTCGAGATCCCGATGGCTATAGATCGTGATGCCGAGCACCTCGCGCTGCACCCGCCCGTTGAAGCGCTCCACGAGACCATTGGTTTGCGGTGTATACGGCTTGGTCCTGCGGTGCTCCAGCTTCAGCTGGCGGCAGGCCTCTTCAAAGCCATCGGCGGTAAAGCAGGATCCTCTGTCGGTGAGCACGTGCGTGATCTTGAAGGGAAACGCGCGGACCGCCTCTTTCAGGAAGGCGACCGCGCTGGTGGCCAGCTCATCGTCCTTGACGGCCAGGTGCACCCAGCGCGAGCAGCGGTCGATGGCCACATACAAATAGCGCTTGCGGCGCTCGCCGTTGGCGGTCTGCAGCTTGGGCAGGTGCTTGATGTCCATGTGGATGAAGCCAAGATCGTAATCCTTGAACGTGCCGCTCCGGCGCTGGCGCTGCTGCGCCGGGGGCAATCGTCCCAAGCCTTCCGCCTTGAGGATGCGGTAGACGGCATCGCGGTTGAGATGCGGCAGGAAATGGCTGACCACAAACGTGAGGTCATCGAGCGGGAAGCCGGTGGCCTGGCGCAGGGCACAGACGATGGCGCGCTCTTCCTCGGTGGCCTTCCAGGGCAGCTTGTGCGGCCGGCTGCTATGGTCCTGGCAGTCCTG
>NZ_VOSK01000008.1 GCF_009296175.1 Microvirga tunisiensis
GTTGTGCGAAGCCGCCTGGCTGCCGAGCCGAAGCTCGCCAACCGCCGCTACAAGCCACCCGATGCAGACGCGTTGCCGCCAGCCCTCCAGGTCATCGCTCATGCCAAGGAGGTCTCGCATCCAGACAACTTAGATCGGATGAAGCTTGGCCTTTATGCCTCGCCCTCACCTACCCAGGAGTGTTTTCATGAGAACAGCGATCCGTTCCCTGTGCCTGACGGGATTGCTGGCGCTGCCGCTGGCCGCCTGCAATCAGACCGCTTCGGCCCCTGGCCCCGCGAGCACCAGCGTCACGCCGTCCGGCTTCCGCATGCCGGAAGGATCGGGCTGCAAGGGCGAGATCGACCGATACCGCGCCGTGATGAGCAACGATCTTGCCATGGGGCACGTGAACCAGTCGGTCTATAATCGGGTCGATCGTGAGATCGGTCAGGCGGAGGCCACCTGCGCAGCCGGGCGCGATGCGGAAGCCGTGCGCATGGTCAACGCCACGAAGTCCCGTCACGGCTATCTCTGATCGAAGACCCAGCCGAAGAACGATTGCAGGAACAGCGGCATCCGTTCCGGATCAATGTCCTCTTTCCCCCGAACGATCCGTACGTCCTGCAATTCGGGCTCGTGCTGAGCCGCGATGTTGGCGCGGATTTTCGCCGCGCCTTCCTCCGCCGTCATCGGCAAAGTCACCATCCGCAGCAGCGCGATTGTCGGCCAGCGCTGGACGATGATCCACTCGTCGTCCACGTGGTAATCGTCCTCGGAGAGACCTGTCTCTTCGGCCAGTTCCCGGGTGAGACTGGTGGCGAGATCGACCGTGCCGTCCGGCCTCAGATCGGAAAGGTCAGGTGTGCCGGCTGCGAAATAGACCCGGCCCGCATTGGTCGTGCCGTTCCCCATGACCCCGCAGATGAAAGCCCCGTCGGAGCCGCGCAGCGCTCCCATGGCAAATCCGTTGGCGATGGCGGGGTCCGGATAGCCTTTGTCGATCCAAGCAACGAAATCGGCGTAATCGACCTCGAAATAGGTGTTACGGCACAGATCCCGCTCGAATTCCACATTCTGGAGCAGCAGCACCCGTCCATTGAACATCTGCGGCTTGCCGACCGTGCGGCGCTTCCAGTTCTTTTCGATGAATTCCCGGTTCTGCTTGGGCCAAGCCCAATCCAGTGGACGGCAGAAAGCCTCGACGCGGGTGACGCGCCGGATCTGAGGCTCGCGGTTCACGACAGGATCTCGCCGCGGCTCACCATCACCGCCTCCCCGCCGATTTCGGCAGAGATAAGGGCTCCGCCCTGGATCACCATCTGCAGAACGATCTCGCTCGGGCGTCCCATCTCGACACCCTGCTCGATGACGATGTTGTGCTCGCCATCGCCCAGGGGCTCGCATTGCATGAGTGCGCCCGCGAAGGCGGCCGCCGCGGAGCCGGTCGCCGGGTCTTCCGCAATCCCCATGCCCAAACCGAACATGCGGGCTCGGAACCGCAATCCGTCCGCCTGGGGGATACGAGCATAGACATAAGGCGCAGGGTGGTCGCTGTCGCCGAACGCTTTGTCGAAGGCCTCGCCCTGCGGTTTGGATTTCGCCAGCGCTTCGAGAGAAGCAACCGGCACGAGATCATATGCGACGCCGGCAGAATGGCGGCTCGGAACATGGCGGTCGAAACCGATTTCCGTGGGATCGAGGCCGAGTGCCCAAGCACATGTCGTCGAGTCCTTGCCCTCGCCCCAGACGAAAGGCAGACGCGGCAGGCGGAATCGCGCTGTGCCGCTCGTTGCCTCCTGCACCTCGACAGCGCAGGGGACGATGCCGACCTGCTCTTTCAAGCCGAAGGCCACGGCACCCGGCTGACCGTTCTGATCGAGCAGCGCCAGAAGCACCGCCGTTCCCACGGTCGGGTGGCCTGCGAAAGGAAGCTCACGCACCGGCGTAAAAATACGGATATCAGCGCGCTGGCGCGGATCGGAGGGCGGGAGGACAAAGACGGTCTCGGAAAGGTTGAACTCCTTCGCGATCTGCTGCATCCCTGCCGTGTCCAATCCCTCGGCTTCCAGCACGACCGCAAGAGGGTTTCCGGCAAAGCGCTCGGATGTGAAGACGTCGAGGGTGACAAAGCTGCGGGACATGCGGATCAAACCTCCTCGGGAGCCTTCGGGGATACGAGAACACTGATTCTTCAGCTCCGGATGAGGTACAGTCGGGCGTCCTCCTGTCAACCGAACTCGCCCCATCGTCCCTGCGGAGGCGGAACCCCGCTATGACATGAGCTTGAACCTGAAGCTGCTCGCCGGCACAGAAACCGCGCCGGCGACAACTTTTATGTTCGCCCGGCAAGGCTGGCCGCTTACATCGCCGCCTGCCGCACAAAGCGGTCGTCGAAGGTCGCAGCGAGATCCACCTTGGCGTCCTTCAGTTCCGGATCGAGCTGACGCAGCATGTCGAGCACGCTCTGCATGCCGATCATCGGAATGATGCCACTGCGCGAATAGCTCTCGAGCGAGTTCTGTACGGCCTTGAGATAGAGCGGCTTGTCACCCAGGTAGTATTCCTCCGGCACCGTGGCGGCGACGTCCTCGGGCTTTGCGGTCTCAAGCCATTTCAGGGTCTTCACGAAGGCATTGACGAGGCGCTGCGTGGTCTGCGGATTCTTCTCGATGAAGTCCTTCTTCGTGTAGAGCGTCGCCGCCGGGTTCGAGCCGCCGAAAAGCTCGCGGGTTCCGGCCTCGGTGCGGGTGTCGATGAGGATCTGGATGTCGCCATCGGCTTCGAGCTTCGCGATGACCGGGTCGAGATGGGAGATCACGTCGATCTCACCCTTCTTCATGGCAGCCACCCCGCTGGCGCCCGAGCCGACGCCGATGATGGCGGCATCGGATGGCTTCAAGCCAGCCTTCACCATGGCGTACTGTGCCGTAAGCGCCGTGGAAGACCCTGGAGCGGTGACGCCAATCTTGAGCCCCTTGAAATCGGCCGCCGACTTGATCTGCCCGGCCTTGTCCTTCTTGACCGCAATCACGATCGCCGGGAAGCGGCCGAGTTCGGTGACGGCCACCACGTCCTGCCCTTTGGCCTGCATCCGGATCGTGTGCTCGTAGGCTCCGGTCACGACGTCGACGGAGCCGCCGATGAGGGCCTGCAGCGACTTGGCGCCGCCACCGAAATCGTTGATCTCGACCTCAAGTCCCTGCTCCTTGAAGAAGCCCTTGCGCTCGGCGATGGTGAGCGGAAGGTAATAGAGCAGCGGCTTGCCGCCGACGCCCAACGTCACCTTCGCCTTTTCCGGCGCTCCCTGCGCAAAGGCCTTCGGGCCCAATGCTGCGGCCAGTCCGAGGGCTCCTGCACTTTTCAGAAATGTACGACGTTCCATGGCGTTTCTCCCTGTTTTGATCCGATCGTTGTGAATCCTAAGTTCGTGCGGCCAGGGACGTCTGCGGCCGCCAAACGAGAAAACGGTTCTCGATCCTGGTCACGAGCATGTCGATGAGGATGACGAAGATGGACAGGATCAGCATGCCGGCGAAGACGCCCGTCACATCGAAGACGCTCTCGGCCTCGTGAATTTTGTAGCCGAGCCCGGCGGACGACCCGAGATATTCGCCGACGACGGCACCCACGAGGGCGAAACCGACCGAGGTATGGAGTGACGAGAACACCCAGGTCAGCGCCGAAGGCCAATAGACGTGCCGCAGCAGCTGACGTTCGTTCATACCGAGCATGCGTGCATTGGCGAGCACGACGGGCGACACTTCGCGAACGCCCTGGTACACATTGAAGAACACGATGAAGAACACGAGCGTGAAGCCGAGCGCCACCTTCGACCAGATGCCGAGGCCGAACCAGAGAGCGAAGATCGGGGCGAGCACAACGCGCGGCAACGCGTTCGCGGCCTTGATGTAAGGATCGAAAACCGCGGCAAGCAACTCCTTCCGCGCGAAGAGGAAGCCGAAAATGATGCCGCCGCCTGCGCCGATCAGAAAGGCCAGGATGGTCTCGACCAAGGTAATCCAGAGATGCCCCCAGATCTCTCCGCTTGCGAAGAGGGTCCAGCAGCGTTTGAGAACGTCGAGCGGTGTCGAGAAGAAGAACTGAACCTGCTTGGCCGTCCCGGTGATCGGATAGACGGTCAGCACATGCCAAAGCAAAAGGAAGATCAGGCCCACGCCAATCTGGAGGACGGTCAGTTTCAGACGCGGCATCAGGTGGCCTCCCCTTGGCTGTAGGCCTTCTGGACCTCGACGCGCAGGCTCGCCCAGATCTCCTTATGGATGTGGTGGAACGTAGGCTCCATGCGCACTTCCGCAATGTCGCGCGGACGAGGCAGTTCGACCGAAAAGTCGCCGATGATCCCCGCGGCCGGACCCGCCGACATCAGCACCACGCGATCGGCCAGGGCGATTGCCTCTTCCAGATCGTGCGTGACGAACATCACCGCCTTGCGATCCGCCGCCCACAAACTCAAAAGCAGATTGCCCATGATCTGCCGCGTCTGCGCGTCGAGAGGCCCGAAGGGCTCGTCCATCAGAAGGATCTCGGGGTCGCGGATCAGAACCTGGGCCAGCGCCACGCGCTTGCGCTGCCCGCCGGAGAGCATGTGCGGATACCGGTTCATAAAGGCCGAGAGCCCGACGCGCCCCAGCCAATCCCTTGCCCGTTGCAAAGCATCGTTGCGCGAGACGCCCTTCGATTCGAGAGCGACAGCCACATTGTCGAGAGCCGTCTTCCACGGCATCAGAGCGTCCTGCTGGAAGAGATAGCCGGCCCGCAGGTTGAGATGGGAAAGATCGCTACCGAAGATCCTGACCTGCCCTGCAGACGGCTTCAACAAGCCGGCAGCCGCATTCAGGATTGTGGACTTGCCCGATCCCGTCGGCCCGACGATCGCCACGAACTCGCCCGGGCGAACCGAGAGATCAATGCCGCTGACAGCCGTGTAACCGCCCACTTTCGGCCCGAAGGTGATGGCGACATCGTTGAGCGCCACCGCCGCAAGGGAGGTCGCCTGATCCATTCCAATCCTCATGGTCCCTCTTTCGGGCGGCATTCTAGGACCGCCTGGAGAGGGATCGCAAGGCGCGTCGGATTCTCCCTTCGGCCTATGTCCCGCTCTCGCCGAATCAGGCCCCGCGGCTCGAAACGACTTAAATCTCCACAGCCTCGAAGCGGTGGGAGGGCGAGACGAATTCCTCCTGCGCCGCGATGGTCAGGATCTCGCGGGAACCCGCCTCCTCCGTGCGCTTGAGCAGGCCGTAGACAGAGGCCGAGGCTTCGGCGAGAGCCATCGGCGCCGAACGCGAGCGGGCATAATGAACGAAGAAGAGCGCTGCGATGGCATCGCCGGCCCCGTTGACGGAAAGTGACAGCTTAGGCGTACGCACGCGCCAGAAGCGCCCGCCTTCACCGGCGACGAGATCGACGCCGTCGGTGGGCGTTTCCTTCGTCTCGACCGAGGTGACGAGCATGACCTTCGGCCCCATCTCCTGCACGATCGAGACAGCCTGTTTCACATCGTCCAATGTCTGCGTCGTGAGGCCTGACAGGTAATCCAGCTCGAACTGGTTCGGGGTGATGATGTCGGCGGCAGGCACGGCCTGTTCCCGCATGAATTCCGGAATGCCCGGTCGCACGAACACGCCCCGGCCTACATCCCCGATCACGGGATCACAGCAATAGAGCGCTTCCGGGTTGAGAGCGCGCACCCGCGCTACCGCCGAGAGAATCGCGTTGCCGATATCGGCCGAGCCCATATAGCCGGAGAGAACGCCGTTGCATCGCTCAAGCACACCCCGCTCCGCGATGCCCTCCACAAGATCCTCGATCGCCGGCCCGTCGAAGACGCGGCCTTTCCAGGAACCGTAGCCGGTATGATTGGAGAACTGCACCGTATGAATGGGCCAGACCTCGACGCCGAGGCGCTGCATCGGAAAAACCGCGGAGGCGTTACCCACATGGCCGTAGGCGACATGGGATTGGATCGAGAGAACGTTCATGGCTCTGGCCCCTTTCGCTTCTCGGTTAGCGCAACAAAGGCCCCGCTTCAAATTGCCTGATGTGATCTCATTCATCACAAAGGCAGTTGGTTCTTTTCGTGGCGGCCCGTATTGACCCCTAGCACCTAACCACAACAGGACGCTCAACGGCACCATGGACATCGAGTTTCTGAAGACCAGCATTCTGGAATTCGTGCAGAACCATAAGAGCTATGCACCCTTTGTGCTCGGGCTCATGACCTTTGCCGAATCCCTGGCCTTCGTGTCCCTGCTTCTGCCGACCATGACAATCCTGATCGCGGTGGGTTTCGTGCTGGCGGCAGCCGATATCCCCTTCTGGCAGGCTTGGGCCGGAGCCGTCTGCGGCGCCTTCCTCGGCAATTGGCTCTCCTACGAAATCGGTCAGCGCTACAAGAAGACTGCCTACGAACTCTGGCCCTTGTCCCGCAACCCGAAGCTGATTGCGCGCGGCGAGGCGTTCTTTCAGCGGTTCGGCCCCTGGGCTGTGTTCCTGGGTCGGTTTTTCGGCCCGATCCGCGCCGTCATCGCCCTTATTGCGGGTATTTTCCTGATGCCTCAGGTCTTGTTCCAGGCCGCCAATCTGGCCTCGGCATCCGTCTGGGCCTTCATCATCCTCGCACCCGGCGCCGGGCTTGCACATTATGTGCTGTGGTAGGTGAGCGCATCCGGGAACCCGGTGTCTCAGGGGTCATTAACCTCCATCACCAAAGGAGGTCCCCATGGGCAAAGGCAAGATGAACGGCGACAACTCCGCCGAGAGCAAAAAGCACCCTGGAAATCATATCCGCGGCTCGGGCGGGACGATGAAGAACCGCGTTGACCCCGGTAAGCAGGACAACAACAAGGCTCAGAACACGAAGAGCAATCAGCAGTAAAATCCGGCGGTTCACCCACCGGTGAGCCGCCATTCCCCTCTGTTCCCAGAGGTGGCAGCAGCCCTCCGTGATGATAGCTGTATAGTTATATCATCACGGATTCCTGTTGTGACACTTCCCTCCCCCCGGTTCTTGCGAAGATCTCCATTCCGGCGCGTCCGGGGCTATCGATCCGATGGGGACCGGCCTTCCGGTCGCTTGGTGGCCGTCCGTCGCGGGGGCCGCGTCTCTCATGTTCTCAGTCTTCTGGATGATGGAAAGCTGGGAGGAAGCCGAGCCGCTGCGAGGTCCGACAAAGGTGAACTTTCTGACCCAGAGTCTCGCCGGACTCCTGGCGTCTCTTATCTGCTCCTACGCCATCTATCGGTTCTGGAAACATCGCTCGGCAACACTCGGCATCGTTCTCGGCCTCGTCGCGGCTGGCGCAGCGATGACGTTGCATCGCATGTGATCCGGATCGTCTGGCCCGCTTCTCTCAAGGGAGCCTGAAAGGATCGAGTGCGCCCGCCTCGATACGCTCCCGCGTATGGCGGTAGCCGATATCGACCACCTTTTCGAACTGCTCCCATCCCCGAAGCGGCACATCGGCGAGGGGCGGGTGGATCACCAGGGTGGCGTGGGCGCGCGCCTTGAGGGTCTGAGCGTCGCTGGAAATCGTCGCCGAACGATAGAGCAGGTTGACGATGTCGGGCGCGTTGGTCGGCAGGCCTAGAATCCTGCGCAGCAGCGGCGCCTTCTTCTCCTCGTCGCCAGAACTGGTGAAGGCGACATCCCGCGCCACATCGATGCCGAGCACCGGTCCCCTCTGGAGATCGGCCATCACGTCGGCCGGCAGATTGTTCATCATGGCTCCATCGACGAGCACTCCCTCCGGCTCGACCACGGGCGGGAGCAATCCGGGAATGGCAAGGCTCGCCCGCAGGGCCCGCCAGAGCGTCCCCTGGCGATGCACATGGGTCGTCCCCGTCGTCAGGTTGGACGAGATACAGAAGAACGGCAGCCAGAGATCCTCGATATTCCGCTCGCCGAAATGCTCGATCAGCCGCGCATCGACCTTGAGACCACGGATCAGAGCGATCAGCGGCAGAGTATAATCGTTCAGCGGAGGGCTCCGGACGAAGGCCTCCATCATGAGATCGCGCGCCTCGTCGAGGCCGATCTGAATGGCGCAGATGGCTGCTATGACGGCACCGATGCTGGTTCCACCGACGAGATCGATCGGGATGCCGTGTTCGTGCAGAGCCCGGATGGCGCCAAGGTGAGCAAAGCCCCGCGCCCCGCCCCCGGCCAGGACAAGGCCGACAGCTCTTCCGCTCGAGGTGCGGATGAGCCGCTGCAGATCGGGCAGGTTTTTCTCGCGCACCTGGAGGTGCTGATTGACGGGAAGCCGCTGCAACGACGGATGTGCCGGTGCGGGACGCCTGGCATCCTGTTTTTGCAGCAGAACGAGATCGTGGCGGCGCCAGGACGACACGGCATTGGTCAGCGCCTCGGCCTCGCAGGTCAGCGGCTCACCGGGACGCGCGAGCAGCACGACATGGTCGGCATGGCGGATGCAACGCTCCGTCCAGGCACCCGACGGCTCCGGTGCGACATAGATCACGCGCTCGCGGCTGGCCTCGAAGCGGTAGAGCCCGTTCTCGTCCTCCTGGTGGGGCATCGCATCGATCAGATCGACCCCGGCTCCATGGCTGCGTCGCATTTCCGCGAGGAAGGCTTGCGCAAAATCCGAGACCATCACCCCTTGCGTGACGGGAACGATGGCAAAGGTCGTCGGGGTGAAGGCAACGGGCGTAAAGCGCGTCGCCGCGCGAAGCCGGTCGGCCAGCAGCTTCGACAGATAGAGCATGACGGAAGGCCAGCGCTCGATCAGGCTCTCGAAATCCGCTCGGGCCAGGGTGAGCAGAACGGAATCTCTGAGCGCCGTGACGGTTGCCGAGCGAGGCGCATTGGAGATGAGAGCCATCTCGCCGATGGTCTCAGACGGTGCGATGCGAGCGATGCGTCGCTGCTCGCCATGGTCCCCCTGCACCGACACCCCGAGTGCACCCGAGACGAGCATGTAGAGCACATCCGCTGGATCGCCTTCCCGGAACAGAACCTCGCCGCCGGGAAGCACGATACGCTGAAGCTTCGACTGAAGCTCAAGACGCGCGGCCGGATCCAGCCCGGCCCAAAGCGGCAGGTCGAATTCCGACAATTCTTCAAGCAAACTCGTAGTGCTCATCAAAATAATAGAGCATCGAAGGGATTCCTCCGATGCTCTAGCGGGATTGAACCGAGCTGACAAACTCGCATTCGGCTTAGCTGACGTGATTTTGGGCGGCACGGACCGGCCCGGCCGCCCTTGAACGGCTTAGTTCCGGCTCTTGTCGACCAAGGCCTTTTCCTTGATCCACGGCATCATGTCGCGCAGACGGGAGCCGACATCCTCGATGGGGTGCGCGGCATTGCGGGCGCGGGTCGCCTTGAAAGACGTCTGGTTGACCTTGTTCTCGAGCATCCAGTCGCGGGTGAACTTGCCGCTCTGAATGTCTTCCAGAACACGCTTCATCTCGGCCTTGGTCTCGGGCGTGATGATGCGCGGGCCGGTGACGTATTCGCCAAACTCGGCCGTGTTGGAGATCGAGTAGTTCATGTTGGCGATGCCGCCCTCGTAGATGAGGTCGACAATCAGCTTCACCTCGTGGAGGCACTCGAAATAAGCCATCTCGGGGGCATAGCCCGCCTCGACCAGAGTCTCGAAGCCCGCCTTGATGAGCTCGACGAGACCACCGCAGAGCACCACCTGCTCACCGAACAGATCGGTCTCGCACTCTTCCTTGAAGGTGGTCTCGATGATGCCGGCGCGGCCGCCGCCATTGGCGGAGGCATACGAGAGCGCGATGTCATGGGCGTTGCCGGTGGCATCCTGATGGATCGCGATGAGGGTCGGCACGCCGCCGCCGCGCTGGTACTCGGAGCGCACCGTATGGCCGGGGCCCTTCGGGGCGACCATGAGCACGTCGAGGTCCTTGCGGGGCTCGATGAGGTTGAAGTGAACGTTGAGGCCGTGAGCGAAGAGCAGCGCCGCGCCCTGCTTCATGTTGTCGTTCAGCTCGTTGCGGTAGATGTCGGCCTGCAGCTCGTCCGGGGTCAGCATCATGACCACGTCGCCCCACTTGGCGGCCTCAGCCACTTCCATGACCTTGAGACCGGCCTTCTCAGCCTTGGCCGCGGAGGGCGAACCCTTGCGGAGCGCCACGACGATGTCCTTCACGCCGGAATCGCGCAGGTTCAGGGTATGGGCATGGCCCTGGCTGCCGTAGCCGACGATGACAACCTTCTTGCCCTTGATCAGATTGATGTCTGCGTCGCGATCGTAATAGACACGCATGGTCCTCAAGTCCCTTATCTCAAAGGGGGCTTTCCCCCGTCCTCGTCTCCGCCGCACAGTCCCGTAAAGGGCCGCGCAACATTTGTTTTATCAGGCGCCGCTTTTAGCGAATAAAACTGCGCTGACAAGCTGTTGTTTGTAGCAAAACTGCGGACCTCGCCCGCGCTCAGCGCAAGGCCCGATCATTTCTGTCAACAAACGATCCAAGCCCGGAGAGTTCAAACCGCTCTCCAATGCTCTAGATTAGTCCTATCGTTTCCCCGAGAAGGACAAAGCCGCATGCAGCGCCTAGCCACTCCCGACGAAGTGCTTGTTTTCTGGCGCGAGGCCGGACCGGAGAGGTGGTTCTCGAAGGATGAGACCTTCGACCAAGTCTGCCGTGACCGCTTCCTGCCCACCTATGAAGCCGCTGCGCGTGGCGACCTCAACGAGTGGGAGCTCACCCCGGAAGGTGCGCTCGCCGTCATTCTACTCCTCGACCAGTTCCCCCGGAACATGTTCCGGGGAAAGCGCGAAACCTACAAAACCGACCCGGTCGCCCTCATGGTCGCGGATCGCGCCATCGAGAGAGGGTTCGACGGACAAGTGGAACCTGCGTTCCGCCGGTTCTTCTACCTGCCCTTCATGCACTCCGAATCCTTGCGGCATCAGGAGCGTTCGGTGACCCTCAACGAAGCCCTCGGCGAGGATTCCATCAAGTGGGCCCGCCACCATCACGACATCGTCGTCCGCTTCGGCCGCTTCCCTCACCGCAACGCCATCCTCGGTCGTGAGACGATCCCTGAGGAGGAAGCATTCCTGAAGGAGAGCGACTTCAGGGGCTGAGCCCTCCCATTCCTTCCGCACCGCGCGCCATGGCAGCGACGCCGGTGCGGGAGACCTCCACAAGACCGACCGCCGTCATCAGCTTGATGAAGCGTTCGACCTCATCCGTCGTGCCGGTCAGCTCGTAGACGAACGAGGTCAACGTCGCATCGAGGGTGCGCGCGCCGAAGGCGGAGGCGAGACGCATGGCCTCCACCCGGTGGTCGCCCTTGCCCACTACCTTGACAAGGCAGAGCTCGCGCTCGACAGCGTCGCCTGTCATGGTCAGATCGACCACGCGATGCACGGGCACGAGGCGCTCCAGCTGGCTTTTGATCTGCTGGATGATGCTGTCGGTGCCGGTCGTCACGATGGTAATGCGCGAGACATGCGCCTCATGCTCCGTCTCGGTGACGGTCAAGCTCTCGATGTTGTAGCCGCGTCCCGAAAATAGGCCGGCGATACGCGCAAGAACGCCTGGCTCGTTGTCGACGACGATGGCGAGCGTGTGCCGGTTCGACGGCTCGACACGGGTCGCATCGGGGTAATGGGTTTTCATCTGAAGCATGGTCTGGTTTCCCGAATTCTGATCCGGCCTCAAGCCGCCTTGCGATAATCTTCGATAGCCTCTTCGTCGACCTCATCGGCCTCGACGATCCATTCCTCCTCCATGGCCGCCGAGCGCCATTCCTGGAAGGCCGGCAGGATGAGGATCGCATCCGCATAGGCGCGCGTGGTGGCATCGAGCGCGATGGAATAGGTATCGAGACGCGTCACGAGCGGCGCATACATGGCATCGGCCGCCGAGAAGGCGCCAAACAGAAACGGACCGCCAGCGCCGAAATGCTCACGCGCCTGACGCACGATCTCGACGAAGCGGGCGACATCGCGGGCAACGGCTTCGCCCCGATCCTTCTGCGCAAATTTCTTGCCGAGGTTCATCGGGCATGCGGAGCGCAGTGCCGAAAATCCGGAATGCATTTCAGCCGCAATCGAGCGCGCCATGGCACGGGCTTTGCGATCTGCAGGCCACACGGGCGCGCCATAGGCCTCGCCGACATATTCCATGATGGCGATGGTTTCCCAGACGGTCACATCGCCGTCGATCAGGATCGGCACCTTGCCCGCAGGCGAGTGCTTGAGCACCCTCGCCTTCGTGTCCGGAAGATCGAGCGGAACGGTGAGCTCGTCGAAGGCGATCCCAAGCTGCTTCAGCAGCAGCCAGGGACGCATCGACCACGAGGAGTAGCACTTGTTGGCGATGACGAGGGTCGGCATGGTTCCAATCCTCATCAGACCAGCATCTTGCCCTTCTCGTCGATCACGGAACCGATATCGGCCCCGGTCTCTCCGAGATAATCGTTGAGCAGCATCTCGTTATGCGCCTTGCCCGATGGGATCATCGGGAAGCAGTTCTCGGTCTTGTCGACGATGCAGTCGAAGACGACCGGCCGGTTCACATTGATCATCTCGAGGATCTTCGCATCAAGATCGCCGGGCTTATCGCACCGGATGCCGACGCCGCCATAGGCCTCGGCAAGTTTCACGAAATCGGGCAGCGACTCGGAATAGCTCTGCGAGTAGCGTCCGCCGTGCAGCAGCTCCTGCCACTGGCGCACCATGCCCATGTACTCGTTGTTGAGGATGAACACCTTGACCGGCAGGTTGTACTGCAAAGCGGTCGACATCTCCTGCAGCATCATCTGGATCGAGGCTTCACCGGCGATGTCGATCACGAGCGCGTCGGGATGCGCCAGCTGCGCGCCGACGGCGGCGGGCAATCCGTAGCCCATCGTGCCATGGCCGCCCGAGGTCATCCAGCGGTTCGGCTCCTCGAACTTGAAATACTGGGCCGCCCACATCTGGTGCTGCCCCACTTCGGTGGTGACATAGACCTCGCGATCCCTCGTCAATTCGTAGAGGCGCTGCAATGCGTATTGCGGCTTGATGGTCTCGGTCGAGTTGCGGAAGGCCAGGCAGTTGCGGGCACGCCAGCCTTCGATCTTGCCCCACCAATCCGTGAGGGCCACCTTGTCCGAACGGTGGGCATTCTGCCGCCACAGGCGCACCATGTCCTCCAGCACATGCGCGCAATCGCCGACAATCGGGATGTCCACGTTCACGGTCTTGTTGATGGAGGACGGATCGATGTCCACGTGGATGCGCTTGGAGAAGGGCGAGAAGGCATCGAGACGGCCCGTGATGCGGTCGTCGAAGCGTGCCCCGATATTGATCATCACGTCGCATTCATGCATCGCGAGATTGGCCTCGTAGGTGCCATGCATGCCAAGCATGCCGAGCCACTGCCTGTCGGAGGCCGGATAGGCGCCAAGGCCCATCAGGGTCGAGGTGACGGGAAAGCCCGTGAGCTGCGCGAGCTCGCGCAGCAGCGTCGAGGCATGAGGCCCGGAATTGATGACGCCGCCACCGGTATAGAACACCGGACGCTTGGCATTGGCCATCAGTTCCACAGCCGCGCGGATATGGTCCATGTCGCCCTTGACGGTCGGACGATAGGTCTTGTGCTGGTTGCTGAGCGGCCGGGCATAGGAGCCTGTCTTGAACTGGATGTCCTTCGGCAGGTCGACCACGACCGGACCCGGACGGCCGTTCTGCGCCACATAGAACGCTTCATGCAGGACGCGCGGCAGATCCTCGATGGATTTGACGAGATAGTTGTGCTTTGTGCAGTGGCGGGTGATGCCGACCGTGTCGCATTCCTGGAAGGCGTCGGAGCCGATGAGATGGGTCGGCACCTGGCCGGTGATGCAGACCAGCGGGATCGAATCCATCATTGCATCGGCGAGACCCGTGATCGCGTTGGTCGCCCCGGGGCCGGAGGTCACCAGCACCACGCCCGGCTTGCCGGAGGAGCGGGCATAGCCTTCCGCCGCGTGCACCGCGCCCTGTTCATGGCGGACGAGGACGTGGCGGACCTTGTCCTGGTGGAAGAGCGCATCGTAGATGGGAAGCACCGCGCCGCCCGGATAACCGAAGATATGCTCAACTCCCTGGTCGTGCAGGGCTCGGATCACCATTTCGGCTCCGGTCATCGTCTCGCTCATCTCACTCGCTCCCTGGGGTCTTTCGCATCACTGTCTTGGAATTTGGGCAATAAAAAAGGCCCCTGAGGGGGCCTGTGCGCCATCGCCGGACCTGCGGGTCAATCCCGCTCCGTCGATGGCGCTCGTACTACGAGAATAAGCTTGCGCATGGGGGCAGCTCTCGGTTCAAAAGTTGCGCCGACGCTAAACGATCCGTTTCATTCGGTCAAGCGGAGTCGACTTGGATCAAACCTGCTTAGCTTTTATCTTAGCGCATCGTGCGGAAAAGTGGACCCGGTTTTCCGCACCAAACGATGCGCTCTTCGAGAAGTGGAGCATCGGATCAATCCCAAAAGTGGTGTCCACTTTTGGGTCCGAGGCTCTAGCCCCCTATTTTAGTCGTATGACCATGCCAGATACCATCTCCTCCACCGGCGCGCCCATGCAGAACCTGCGCCTCACAGCCCGCGCTCTGCTCCTGGGCGACCGTCTCGATGTGGCAGGACTGGAGCGCAGCGACGTGCTCTCCACCACCCCCCTCGCCTTCCGGGCCGGGCAGGACGGCTTCGTTGCTCTCTTCCGTTACGGCGTCGCGGTGCTGGTGGGCCTGACGCCGCTGGAGGAGGACGAGGTCATCCGCAGCCTGCGTCAGCGCATCCAGGGCGAGTTCGCCCGGCACGAGGAAGAGACCGCCATCATCGAGATCACACCGGACCGGGACGACCAGATCCCGCCGGGAGGCCCGATCTATATCAAGCAATTGTCGACCGAGCGCCTGATCGTCATCGCGGGTGCCCTGTCCAAGAGCGCGACCCTCGCCCGGGATGAGCGGGAGGCCACCGCCGCCTTCGAGCTGGTGGAGCCGTCCGTCCAGCACCTCGCCGAAAAGGGCCGGCGCCCCCGGGATCGCCGCAGGATCCTTAAGCAGGTCGGTCAAGCCCTCCTGGTTCGCCAGCGCATGTCAGGCGGTGTGGCCGTGGAGGAAAAGCCGGACGTCCTCTGGGACCGCCCGGACCTTGAGCGCCTCTATGCCCGCCTGGAGGACGAATACGAGTTGAAGGAACGCGCCACGGCGCTCCACCGCAAGCTCGAGGTGCTCGGCGACACGGCCCAGGCTCTCACCGACATCATCGACACCGAACGGTCCCTGCGCCTCGAACTGATCATCGTCCTGCTGATCGTGTTCGAGATCTTCATCACCTTCTATCAGATGTTCACAGGCGCTCCTGGGCATTGAGCTGGGCCATCACGGCCTCGAAGCCCCTCTCCGGCTCGACCCATTGCCAGTCGGGCAATTGGTGGCGAAACCAGGTGAACTGGCGCTTGGCATAGCGCCGCGTGTCGCCCTGCCCTTTGGCAATGGCCTCGTCGAGCGGGATTTCGCCCCGTAGATGCGCCAGAAGTCCGGGAACGCCGTGGGCCCGCATGGCAGGCAGCATGGGATCGAGGTTTCGCTCGCCCAGCGCCCTCACTTCGTCGAGAGCACCCTGGTCCATCATGGCGAGAAAACGCGCGTCGATCCGTCGGCGGAGTTCGTTCCGGTCAGGTGCGAGGAAGAGCTTGATGACCGGTATGGCGGCAAACGGCCCCGGCTGGCGGGCTCCGTGGAAGGAGACGAGCGGCTGGCCGGTCGCGGCGAAGATCTCGAGCGCCCGCTGCACGCGCAGGCGGTCGGAGGGACGCAAGGTGCGGGCCGTCTCGGGGTCGCGCTCCGACAGGAGGCGGTGGAGTTCCGGTGTTTCCAACCCTTCGCTGTCCCGACGCACCTGTTCGCGGATCTCTTCCGGAACGGGGGGCATGTCGGACAGGCCTTCCGCCAGAGCCTTGAAGTAGAGCCCAGTCCCGCCGACGAAGATGGGGAGCTTTCGGCCTTTGATCTCCCGCAGAACCTGGGTCGCATCGGCCATGTAGCGGCCCACGGAAAAGTTCACGGCGGCATCCACATGGCCATAGAGCCTGTGCGGGGCTTCGGCCTCCTCGGCAGGCGCAGGACGGGCGGTGATGACCCGCAGATCCCGGTAGACCTGCATGGAATCGGCATTGATCACGACGCCATCGAGCCCTTGAGCCAGTTTGATGCCCAATGCGGACTTGCCTGATGCGGTCGGCCCTGCGATGAGAACCGCGCCAATCCCAAACCCCTTCACAGCCAGGTCTTCCAATGGCGTCTTCCCAGAATTTCCTCGTTGCGACCCTCATCGCCAACCCGTCTCGGCCAGTGCTCACGGACGAGATCGTGGCCGTGGCCGCAAGGTCGCTCGGACAAGAGACGGAACGCTCCGTCCTGGCAAGGGGAATCGCAGCAGATCTGATCGTCCCTGCCCCGGCCGATGCGAAAGCCATCGAGGGCACCCTGCGCCGGGCCCTCGTTGGCCAGCCGGTCGATATCGTGGTGCAGCCCTTGGAAACCCGCCGCAAGCGCCTGTTTCTGGCGGACATGGATTCCACCATGATCGGGCAGGAATGCATCGACGAACTGGCCGATTACGTTGGGTTGAAGAAGGAAGTTTCCGAGATCACCGAACGAGCAATGCGCGGCGAGATCGCTTTCGAGCCTGCCCTGCGCGAGCGCGTGGCACTCTTGAAGAACCTGCCGGTCGATGTGGTCGACGAGATCATCGAGAAGCGCATCACTCTTACCCCCGGCGGGCGGGCGCTCGTCCAGACGATGCGCGCCAACGGCGCCTATACCTGCCTCGTCTCGGGCGGTTTCACGCTGTTCACCGGCCCCATCGGAGCCAAGATCGGCTTCAATGAACACCGCTCCAACCATCTGATCCTGGATGGCGAGAAACTTGCCGGCATGGTCGATGAGCCGATCCTGGGCCGCGAGGCGAAGCTCGCAACCCTGATCGAGCTGCGCACTCGCTTCGGCCTTGCGCATCATGAGACCATGGCCGTGGGAGACGGCGCCAACGACCTTGCCATGCTGGGTGAAGCAGGCCTCGGCGTGGCTTTCCGCGCCAAGCCTGCCGTAGCGGCAGCAGCTCATGCGCGGATCGACCATGCGGACCTGTCGGCGCTGCTTTATGTGCAGGGTTACCGATCAGACGAGATCGTCACGGCGCCAGTGTGATGTGAGTCCTGGCGCCGTGTTTGTCGTCAGCCCTGAATGAAAGTCAGAACGTCATTGTTGAACCGATCGGCCTGAACCTGTGCCAGACCGTGGGGGCTGCCGGGATAGACCTTCAGCGTCGCGTTGGGCACGATCTTCGATGAGATCATCGCCGATGCGACGATCGGCACGATCTGATCGTCGTCGCCGTGCAGGATCAGCGTCGGCACGTCGAACTTCTTGAGATCCTCCGTCAGATCGGTCTCGGAGAACTGCTTGATGCAGTCGTAAGCCGGTTTGATACCGGCTTGCATGCCCTGCAGCCAAAAGTTCATGCGGATGCCCTCCGACACCTTCGCTCCGTCGCGGTTGTAACTATAGAAGGGGATGCTGAGATCGTAGAAGAACTGCGACTGGTTTTCGTAAGTGCTCTTGCGGAGATCGTCGAAAACCCCGATCGGCAAGCCATTCGGATTGGCCTCCGTCATCAACATCAGAGGCGGTATCGCGCCGACCAATACGATCTTGGCGACCCGCTGCGTTCCATGCCGACCGATATAGCGGGTAACCTCACCGCCGCCCGTCGAGTGTCCGATGATGATGATATCCCGCAGGTTCAGCTCCTCGATCAGCGCGGCGAGATCGTCAGCATAAGTATCCATGTCATTGCCGGTCCAGGTCTGCGTCGATTGCCCGTGCCCGCGTCTGTCGTGGGCGATGACGCGGTAGCCACGCTCGCCGAAGAACATCATCTGCGCATCCCAGGCATCCCCGCTCAACGGCCACCCATGGGAGAAGACGATGGGCTGTCCGGAGCCCCAATCCTTGTAGAAGATCTCGGTGCCGTCCCTTGTCTTGATCGTGCTCATGGCTTGCTCCTGATAGCCCCGTTGGATTGGGCTTCGTTTTCGCGCGCACGACAGCATGGCCGGCGGCTGTGGCCCATTCGCTTGCAACAAACCGGATGCGGGATACTGGAACTGAACAGAAGACGCGACGTGGTCGCCGGAGGAATCGATCCTCTCCGGCGATCGTTCACATAGGTTATTCTGACAAGATGTGCGCTTTATGACAAGGACGGGCCCTGGCCAGGTTTTGTGCAACTGGACCCGCTTGACGATCTCCGCCACCACAGTCGGATCGGCGACCGTCGAGGTGTCGCCATGGTTCTCGTAGTCACCGGCGGCGATGCACGTGAGGATCCGGCGCAGGATCTTTCCCGAGCGGTTCTTGGGCAATTGCGGCGCCCATTCGATCCGGTCCGGGGTGGCAATCGGGCCGATGCGGGTGCGCACGACCTGGACCAGCTCGCGACGGAGGTCATCGCTCTCCGCGATGCCTTCCTTCAGGGTCACGAACGCGAAGATGCCGTGGCCCTTGATCTCATGAGGCATGCCGACCACGGCTGCTTCCGCCACCGAGGGATGCGACGCCAGGGCCGACTCGACTTCCACGGTGCCGAGCCGGTGGCCCGAAACGTTGATCACATCGTCCAGACGGCCTGTGATCCAGTAATAGCCGTCCGCATCGCGCCGCGCGCCGTCGCCGGTGAAGTAGTAGCCGGGGAACGTGCTGAAATAGGTTTTCAGGAAGCGGTCGCGATCGCCGAGAATCGTGCGGGCCTGCCCAGGCCATGAATCGGCGAAGCACAGGTTGCCCGTCCCCTCGCCCTCGACGACGGTTCCGTCACTGTTGATCAGCGCGGGCCGAACGCCAAAGAACGGCTTCGTGGCCGAGCCCGGTTTCAGGTCCATGGCGCCGGGCAGCGGGCAGAGGAGAACGGCGCCGGTCTCGGTCTGCCAATAGGTGTCGACAATCGGGCAGCGTCCGCCTCCAACGACCTCGTGGTACCAGAGCCACGCTTCCGGATTGATCGGCTCGCCCACGGAGCCCAGGACGCGCAGCGACGACAGATCGTGCTTGCTCACCGGCCCTTCCCCATCGCGCATCAGCGAGCGGATGGCGGTCGGCGCCGTGTAGAAGATGTTGACCCTGTAGGCCTCGATGATCTGCCACCACCGCGAGGCATCCGGCCACGTGGGAACGCCCTCGAACAGCACGATGGTGGCGCCGTTCGCGAGCGGCCCGTAGATCAGGTAGGTATGCGCCGTCACCCAGCCCACATCCGCCGTGCAGAAGTGAATGTCGCCCGGGTGATAATCGAACATCGCCCTGAAGCTCGCTGCCGCATGGACGAGATATCCGCCGGTGGTGTGGAGCATGCCCTTCGGCTTGCCCGTGGAGCCCGAGGTATAGAGCACGAAGAGCGGGTCCTCGGCACCGACCTCTGTCGGGGCGCACTCCGGGGAGACTTCGGCGAGAGCCTCGTCGTACCAGCGGTCGCGGCCCGCCGTCATGGGAACGTCCCGGCCCGTGCGGCGCACAACGAGGACATGTTCGACGAAGGGCAGGTTTTGCAGGGCCGCATCCACGTTCTTCTTGAGCGGTACGTGCTTGCCCGCCCGCAGGCCCTCGTCGGCCGTGATCAGCACCCGCGAGCGGCAATCCTCGATCCGACCGGCCAGAGACTCGGAGGAGAAGCCGCTGAACACCACCGAATGCACCGCGCCGATCCGGGCGCAGGCCAGCATGGCGGCGATGGCCTCCGGCACCACGGGGAGATAGACGCTGACGAAATCGCCTTTCCTGACCCCGAGCGTCTTCAAGGCATTGGCAAGGCGGGAGACTTCCTGCTGCAGGTCCTTCCAGGTGACTGTCCGCGTGTCGCCGGGTGTGTCGCCCTCCCACAGGATCGCCGCATCGTCACCCCGGTCGCGGGCATGACGGTCGAGACAGTTGAAGGACGCGTTCAGCGTTCCGTCGGAAAACCATTCGATGGTCACGTCATCCGGAGAGTAATGCGTGTTCTTCACTGTCGTGAAAGGCTTCACCCAATCCAGAATCTGCGCCTGCTCGCGCCAGAAGCCTTCCGGGTCGTCAAGGGAGCGCCGGTAGAGCTCCTGATAGGCCTGCAAATCCACATGGGCCGTCGATTTCAAGGTCGCGGGAACGGGGAAGACGTGCTGGGTCATGGTGCTCTGGTCTTGCGCACGAGGCTCAAGCTGAGCCTGCAATTCATGGAAAGATGTGGCTCTTCCATCCCCCAGAATGGGCCTTTTTGTCAACCGAATTGTTCTTAATAAAGAACGGCACGGACAAACAAAAAGGGCGGCCCCAAAGGACCGCCCAATTCCGATGTTCCGAGGATCGGCTTACTCGATCGACAGGGCCACGAAGCGCACCTCGCCCTGAGCATTCGCCACCAGGAGCAGAGCCGACTTGCGGCCCTGGGCCTTCAGGTCATCGATCTTCTTGGTCACGTCGGCCGGGTTCGTGACCGGCTCCTGATTGACCTCGACGATCACCTCGCCGGCCTGGATCCGCTTGTCGGAAGCGGACGAGTTCGGGTCGACACGGGTGATGACGACGCCCTTCAGATCGTCCTTCAGGCTGAAGCGGCGGCGCAACTCGTCCGTCATGCCGGACATGTTGAGGCCGAGCGCCTGACGGGTCACTGTCGGCGGCTCGGTCGAGGGCTGCTGCAGGCTCGCCTGCTTCTCGGTGTCTTCGAGCCGGCCCAGGGTGACCTGCTTGGTCATCTCCTGTCCCTTGCGGACGATGGCCACATCGACAGCCTTGCCGACCGGGCTGGAGGCCACGATGCGCGGCAGGTCACGGGAATCCTTGACCTCCTTGCCGTCGAAGCGAACGATCACGTCACCGACTTCGAGGCCTGCGGGCTTGGCAGGACCTTTCTCGTCGATGCCGGCGATCAGGGCGCCGCGCGCCGTGCCGAGGTTCAGGGCTTCGGCGGTCGCGTCATCCACGTTCTGGATTCTCACACCGAGCCATCCGCGCCGGGTCTCTCCGAATTGGCGCAGCTGATCGATGATCGGGACGGCCGTGGAAGCGGGAACCGCAAAGCCAATGCCGACCGAGCCGCCCGTAGGCGAGAGAATGGCCGTGTTGATGCCGATGACCTCGCCGTTCATGTTGAAGAGCGGACCGCCGGAATTGCCCTTATTGATGGAGGCGTCGGTCTGGATGTAGTTGTCGTAGGGACCGGACTCGATGTTGCGGCCGCGGGCCGACACGATGCCTGCGGTAACGGAACCGCCGAGGCCGAAGGGATTGCCGATCGCCATCACCCAGTCGCCCGGACGGATGGAATCGGAATCGCCGAACTTGACCGCCTTGAGCGGCTTGTCGGATTTCACCTTCAGAACGGCCATATCGACCTTGGAATCCTTGCCGACGATCTCGGCCTTCAGGCGTGTGCCGTCAGGAAAAATCACGCTGATGTCGTTGGCATCGCCGATCACGTGATTGTTCGTCACCACGATGCCCGACGGATCGATCACGAAACCGGAGCCGAGAGAGTTCGAGCTACGTGGCCGCGAGGGGCTGTTCTCGCCATTGCCGCCCTGACCGCGACGGTTGAAGAACTCCTCGAAGAGATCCTCGAACGGAGTTCCAGGCGGCAGCTGAGGCAGGGTCCGGTTCCGGGCTTCGACCGTCGTCGAGGCCGAGATATTGACCACGGCGCCGGTAACCTCCTCGGCCAAATCGGCGAAGGATTCAGGCGCAGAGCGGGCATAGACCGGCAGCGGCATGGCCGCCGTTGCAACAATAGTGAAGACCGCGAAGCAGGACGCGGCCAGCCGGCGCAGGGGACGCCGGGGCAGCGCCGTCTTGGAAGGCTCCAGCGCGTTCGTGGCTTTGTTCATCGAAAACCCTCTCTCGGAGAATACGCATATAGATTGGTATTTGGCCTCGCCATTCAAGCGGACATTGCGGCAGAAGCCTGACCTGGATTCAACCGAACTGACGCACCAACCAGATCACCCCAACTCCGAGGAGCGCAGAGATGATCCCGACGATCCGCATCTGGTCGCTCGGACTGTGGGCTGCCTCATACATGGCCCGGCGCATTCCATCGGGAAAGGCCGCAAACAAGATGCCCTCGACCGCGAGAGCGAGGCCGAGGGCTGCAATCAAGTCCAACATCAGGGCTTATTGAGCTGGAGCCGGCTGTGCCGGCGCTGGGGTTGGTTGGGCAGTGGCGCCTCCGCCATTCCTTCGACCGGCAGGGTCGTTGAAATAGCGGAAGAAATCGGAATCCGGGCTCAACACAAGGCGGGTATCGCTCCCCTTGAGTCCGGCCTCATAGGCCTGCATCGAACGGTAGAAGGAGAAGAACTCCGGATCCTGCCCGAATGCCTCCGCCAGAATGCGGTTCCGGTCGGCATCGCCCTGACCGCGCAGTTCCTCGGCCCGCTGATTGGCCTCGGCCCGGATGATCGTGGCCTCGCGCTCGGCCTTGGCCCGGATGGTCTGCGCCTGCTGCTGGCCGTTGGCGCGCAGATCCGCCGCCTCGCGCTCACGCTCGGTTTTCATGCGCTGGTAGACGGCCTGGCTGTTCGACGCGGGCAGATCGACGCGGGTGAGGCGCACATCGATCATCTCGATGCCCAGGCTTGCCGCCTGCCGGTTCACGTCGGCCTGGATGCGGTTCATCAGATCCGCACGCTCCGTGCGGACGATGGCATCGCGGGAAGCGCTCGCCAGGATGTTACGCATGACGGAGTTGGTGAAGCTCTGCAGGCGCTGATTGGCCAGGGCGATATTGCCGACGGCCTGATAGAACCGCAGCGGATCGATGATGCGATAGCGGGTGAAAGCATCGACCTCCAGGTTCTGCCGGTCCGCGGACAGAATGGTCTGAACCGGCAGGTCGAGATCGAGCACGCGCTTCTCGAAATAGGTCACGGTGTCGACCAGCGGCAGCTTGAACTTCAGGCCCGGCTCCGAGATGGCGGATTGGACCGCACCGAAGCGCAGCACCAACGCATACTGCGTCTGCTGCACGATGAAGACGGAGCTGTAGAGAATGATGGCGACCAGCACCAGAAGGATCAGGCCGCCCGTGCGAAGAGTAGACCCGTTCATCGCGTGGCTCCCTGCGAGTTGGCGGCATTGCCCTGCGGCTGCGGGCGCTGGGGTTGCTGAGTAAGGGGCAGGAAGGGCACGACGCCCTGGCCCTTCTGGTCGACAATGATCTTGTCGACACCGCCGTAGACGCGCTCCATCGTCTCGAGGAAGATACGTTCGCGGCTGATATCCGGAGCCTTGCGGTATTCCCCATAGACCTGCCGGAAACGGGCCGCCTGACCGGTCGCATCGGCGACCGACTGCTCCCGGTAGGCCTCGGCCTGCTGCACCGTTCGGGAAGCCTCGCCCCGGGCCTCGGGAACGACCCGGCTGGCAAAGGCGCCGGCCTCGTTCTGGACGCGCACCGCATCCTGCTGGGCGGCGTTCACGTCGAAGAAGGCCTGCCGGACCTCGGACGGAGGCTGCACGGCCTGAAGCTGAACCACGTTGATCAGGACGCCGGCGCCATAGGCATCGAGGGCCTCCTGCATGATCTGGCGAACTTCCTGGGCAACGCTGGCCTGCTCGGTGGTCAGAATGGCCTGAATGTTGCGGCGGCCGATGACCTCGCGCATGGCGCTCTCCGCCACGGACTTGATGGTGCCGTCTGGATTCTGCAGGTTGAAGACGTAATCCTGCGGACGGGCGGGATTGATCTGCCAGACCGCATCGAAATCGATATCGACGATGTTCTCGTCGGCGGTCAGCATCAGGCTTTCCTCGATCACGTCGCGGGCGCGTCCCTGGCCCGTCGGCGTGGAGCGGTAACCCACCTCGACCCGCTGCTGGGCGGTGACGTTGGGCTTCATCACCCGGCCGATCGGATAAGGCAGGTTGTAGCGCAGACCCTCGCCCGAGGTTCCCGTATAGCGGCCGAAGATCATGTTGATGCCGACCTCGTTGGGCCGCACCGTATAGAAGCCGGTCAGAAGCCAGACGGCGATCACGCCCAGAACAAGGATGATCAGGCCCCTGCCCCCCATGGAGCCGCCGGGAATGAAATCTTTCAGGCGATCCTGGCTGCGGCGCAGGATATCTTCCAGGTCGGGGGGAGTTCCGTTCCCCTGCGGGCCGCCGGAGCCCCATGGGCTCTTGCCGCCTCCCGATCCGCCACGTTGCCCCCAGGGGCCACCGCCGCCGCTTTGGTTACTCCAAGGCATAGGACGCCTTTCCTCACTCTTTAAAGACCGGCCGGGACAGCCGCTGAGAATCCAAGACGGTTGTGGGTGTTGCCTCTTCCGCCTGTCAAGCCTGCGAATTGGGGATTGCAGAGGCCTTCGTCAACCTTGGACAGGGTCAGCGACGCCTTTCAAGATCAATAAAGGTAAACGGATGCTCGTCGTCGGGGCCCTTCGGGTGGTCCTCCCGTCTCGTTTCGCGGAACTGTGACCGGTCGAAATCCGGGAAGAGCGCATCGCCCTCCGGCGTGGCCTGAACCCTCGTCAGGAATATGCTCTGCACCTGCGGCAGGGCCAGGGCATAGATCTCCGCTCCCCCGGCAACGGCGACGGCATCGGCCCCCATTCTGGCCGCCAGTTCGCCCCCCTTGGCGACCGCCTCCTCCCAGGTATGGACCACGTGCACGCCCTCGGCCACAAAACCGGCATCGCGGGTCAGCACGATCGTCTCCCGGCCCGGCAGGGGCTTGCCGATGGACTGGAAGGTCTTGCGCCCCATGATCATCGGCTTGCCCATGGTGAGCCTGCGAAAGCGTCCAAGATCGGTCTTGATGCGCCAAAGGAGCTGGTTGTCCCGCCCGATAACGCCGTTCTCGGCGACCGCAACGACGAGGATGAGGGGGATGGTCATGGCTCCTCCGCCAGTTGTCTTAAAGCGCTACCCGTCATCCGCTGCACAGTCCATTCCTCCATCGGGACGGCGCCGATGGAGCGGTAGACCCGCAGGGCAGGCTCGTTCCAGTCGAGCACCCACCATTCGAGGCGGGCCAGTCCTTCATCGATGCAGCGACGGGCGAGATGCTTCAGCAGCGCCTTCCCAATCCCCTTGGAACGGAAGGCCGGCCTGACGAAGAGGTCTTCCAGATAGATCCCGTGCCGGCCGCGGAAGGTCGAGAAATTGTAGAACCACAGGGCAAAGCCGACCGGCTCCCCTTCCCATTCGGCAATGTCGGCGAACACCCGCGGATCGGCGCCGAAAAGCGCCCTCGCGATATCGGCCTCGGTGGCATCGACCTCATGCGCCAGCCGCTCGTATTCGGCAAGTTCGCGGATGAAGCTGAAGATCATCGAAGCATCACGCGCTTCGGCTTTGCGGATGACAAGGCTCATGCGGCCGTTGTGTCGGAAGTCGGCATGGCTGTCGAGCTTATTCGGATTCGTCCTCAACCTGCACCCGCCGCGGAGAGCCCCATTCCTCCAGAACGGCGTTCATGTCGTCGAGCACGAAGAAGCGGGCGCTCTCCATGTCGTAGCCGTCGTTCAGAAGGTCGTCGTAATCCGTCAGCCTGTGCCGGATGTAGGACGTCAGTGACAGCCAGGCGGCCGTCTCGGGCGAAGCGGTCTGCAGGCCGCGGCTGCCCAGGGCGTGGTCGATCACAGCCTCGAGTTCGTGCCGCGGGATGCGCGGCACGAGAATGCGGACGGCACTTTCGATGGCTTCGCGCCGGTTCATTTCACTCAGACTGCGACGGGCGCCCTGATGGCCGGATGCGGATCGTAATCTTCGATGGTGATGTCATCGAAGGTAAAATCGAAGAGCGAGCGCACCGCCGGATTGAGGCGTAGCTTCGGCAGGGACTTAGGCTCGCGTGAGAGCTGAAGGCGCGCCTGCTCCAGGTGGTTCAGGTAGAGATGCGCATCCCCGAAGGAATGGACGAAATCGCCGGGCTGCAGGCCTGTGGCCTGCGCCATCATGTGCGTGAGCAGCGCATACGATGCGATGTTGAAGGGAACGCCGAGGAACACGTCCGCCGAGCGCTGGTAGAGTTGGCAGGAGAGCCGCCCTTCCGCGACGTAGAACTGGAACAGGCAATGGCAGGGCGCGAGCGCCATCCTGTCGAGTTCCGCCGGGTTCCAGGCGGAGACAATCAGACGGCGGCTGTCGGGATTGCGGCGGATCTCGTCGAGCACCCAGCGGATCTGGTCGACGGTGCCGCCGTCGGGCTTCGCCCAGGAGCGCCACTGCTTGCCGTAGACGGGGCCGAGATCGCCGTTCTCGTCGGCCCACTCGTCCCAGATCGAAACACCGTTCTCCTTGAGATAGCGGATATTGGTGTCACCCTTCAGGAACCACAGCAATTCGTGGATGATCGACTTCAGGTGCAGCTTCTTCGTAGTCACGAGCGGGAAGCCCTGGCTGAGATCGAAGCGCATCTGATGGCCGAAGACGGAGATCGTTCCGGTTCCGGTCCGGTCGTCCTTACGGACGCCCTCGTCCATGATGCGGCGGATGAGATCGAGATAGGCTTGCATGCGGTGCTCCTACACCAATCATAGGGCAGCATCCCAGCCCTTCCGAGTCACTTTTAAACCTCGTCTGGGTTATCCCCGCTCTTTCAAAATCCGTCCGCGCCACCTATGTCACTTTTAAACCTCGTCTGGGTTATCCCCGCTCTTTCAAAATCCGTCCGCGCCACCTATATTGAATCTGCCGGTCGCGAGATCGGCTATGGCGATAAACGGCTATCGGAATAAACCCATCGGACCCGGGGGCGGTACCCGGCGCCTCCACCAAAGCTCAGGCCACGCCTGGGTTTCGACGGGGGCGAAATAGGATCGACGAGGGCGTAAAGGGTAGACTTTCGCTCGGCATGGTTCCGCCGTTATCGGGCCGAATCTATAGTTGCCAACGACAACTATGCTCCGGTTGCAGTGGCTGCGTAAGCGGTCCCTAAAGCCGACTCAAAGCCCTTGCGGTTAGCACCGTAAGGCGGGGTCCGGAGGCACCTGGCAACAGAAGCCTCCACTTTTGTTTCTGCAAGGGCTCGCTTATGGCCGGTGGTAAAGACCTGATCCGCTACGATCTTCTGGTGCAGGACGCGCTCAAAGGCGTCGTGCGCAAAGTGCTGATCGATTCCAAGGATGGACTTCCGGGCGAGCACCACTTCTACATCTCCTTCCAGACGGATTTTCCCGGCGTTCGCCTCTCGAACCGCCTGCGCGAAAAATACCCTCAGGAGATGACCATCGTTCTCCAGCACCAGTTCTGGGACCTCAACGTCACCGAGCACACCTTCGAGGTCGGGCTGTCGTTCTCCGGGATTCCGGAGCGGCTGCTCATCCCCTTCGACGCACTCACCGGCTTCTTCGACCCCTCCGTCCAATTCGGGCTCAAATTCGACAGCCAGGACGAGGATGAGGAGGAAGAGTTCGACGAGGCTCCGCCCGCGCCGCAGCCCATCCGCGGCAGCTCCTCCGAGCCTGTCGAGCTGAAGCAGCCCCGCAAGCCTCAGCCTGCGGCGGACAAGAAGCCTGCTCCGGAGACTGCTCCCGCGGCAAAGGCCGTGTCTGACGCGGCCCCCGAGGACAGCCCGAAGGCGGATGCGGCTGAGGGCGCCGCAGGCAGCGCAGAGGTCGTCAGCCTCGACGCCTTCCGCAAGAAGAACTAACCCCTTCCTAGAACTAAGCCCTTCCTGCCGACTTCAGGCCGTCGCCGGCGCCATCTTCGGAGCACGTTGCGTGAGCCGCATGGGCAATCCGCCCCGCGGCCTCAACGTGATCCGCTGCACGGGGGTGACCTCGTGCCCTTCCAAGAGATCGAGCCTCGTCGAGCGCGCGATGGTCGCCAGAACGATCACGGCCTCCTGCAGGGAGAAGCTCGCGCCGATGCAGACCCGGGGCCCGGCCCCGAACGGCAGATAGGCGAAGCGGTCGATCCGGCTGCGGTTCTCAGGGAGGAAACGTTCGGGCCGAAAGAGATCCGGCTGGTCCCAGAGCTTCTTGTGTCGGTGAAGCACATAGGGCGCGATCACGACCATCGAGTCCGCCGGGATCTCCAGCTCTCTGATCCGGTCGTCCTGTATGGCGCTCCGGCTCATGTAAGGCGCCGGCGGATAGAGGCGGACCGCCTCGTCGACGACGGCGCGCGTGTAGACGAGCTTTTCCAGGTGGTGAGGCTCGATTGGCCCCTCCCCCAGCACCTCGTCCACCTCCCGCTCCACACGAGAGCGGGCCCTCTCGTCCTGAGACAGCAGGTAAAGCGACCAGGAGAGCGCATTGGCCGTGGTCTCGTGCCCCGCTCCGATGAACGTGACGATATTGGTCCGCACCTCGATATCGCTCAGGCCCTTGCCGGTCTCAGGATCCGCCGCCTCCAGCAGCAGGGTCAGCAGATCGCGAGGCGCCGGCTCGCCGCGGGTGAGAAGTTCTTTCCGCGCATCGATCAGCGCGTTGACCGTCTCCTCGAAGAACCGGATCGACGGCCTCGCACGCAGGCGTCCGATCCGAGGAACCCAGTCGGGAAATCCGAAGATGTCGAGCGGGTCGACCCGCCCCAGGCTGTTGAAGTAGCGGGTGATGGCGCGCCCGAGAGCGTCCGGATCCTTCGGCACGCCCTGGGTGAAGATCGTCCGCTCCAGCACGTCGAGGGTCACCCGGGTCATGTCGAGCGCGGCATCCACCACGCGTCCGTCAGGACGTCGCCGCCAGCGCCGAACGAGGCGGTCGGCCGCCTCGACCATGGCCGGGAAGAAGCTGCCGACGTGGCGCGGGGTGAAGAGCGGCGCGATGGTGCGGCGCTGGAGCCGCCATTCGTCGCCCTCCGCCGTCACAAGTCCCCGCCCGAGGCCGGGCGCCAGGATCCGGATCTGCAGATCGTCCTTCCGGTAATTGGCGGCGTTGTCCACGAGGATGTGACGGATGACGGCTGGGTCGTTCACCACGGTCATGCGGCCCAAGGCCCCCTCGCCCGTGATGATGGGCTCCTCGAAATGCGCCTCCATCCAGGTGTTCAGGGGGTTTTCGCGCACAGCCCTCAAGAACGCCACCATGCCGAGCGGCTCGGTGCGGGGCTTGGGATGAGGCGGGTGGAACGGCGGAGCTTCCAGGGTGTCGCTCATGCGATTTTACAAGGCCTCCATGCGCGTTCGCAGTTGCGAGCGCCACCATTTGAGATAAGAACACGCAACTCCATCGAAAGAGGTCAGGATGTCGCCCTCAACCCGCATCGAAACAGATACCTTCGGCCCCATCGAAGTGGCAGCCGACAAGCTCTGGGGCGCCCAGACGCAGCGTTCGCTCCAGAACTTCCGCATCGGGACGGACCGGATGCCGCTTCCCCTGGTCCATGCGCTGGCGATCGTGAAGCAGGCCTCCGCTCTTGTGAACAAGGATCTTGGCAAGCTGGAGCCGCGCCTGGCCGATGCCATCGCGGCGGCGGCCGCCGATGTGGTGCAGGGCAAGTATGACGATGAGTTTCCGCTCGTGGTCTATCAGACGGGCTCGGGCACCCAGTCCAACATGAACATGAACGAGGTCCTCTCGAACCTCGCCATCGAGCGCCTTGGCGGCGAGCGCGGCAGCAAGAAGCCGGTTCACCCGAACGACCACGTGAACATGGGCCAGTCGTCGAACGACTCGTTCCCCACCGCCATGCACATCGCCGTGGCCCGCGAGGTCCATGACCGGCTGGTTCCGGCGCTCAAACACCTGCACAAGGCGCTGAACGAGAAGGCGGAGGCCTACAAGGACATCGTGAAGATCGGGCGCACGCACCTGCAGGATGCGACCCCTGTCACCCTCGGCCAGGAATTCTCCGGCTATGCCGCCCAAGTACAGCTCGGCATCGCCCGCATCGAACAGACGCTTCCGGGCATCTATGCCCTGGCCCAGGGCGGCACCGCCGTCGGCACGGGCCTCAACGCCCATCCGGAATTCGCGGATCGCTTCGCCTCGAAGGTGGTGGAGCTGACGGCTCTCCCCTTCACCTCGGCCACCAACAAGTTCGAGGCTCTCGCGTCCAACGATGCCCTGGTTTACACGCACGGCGCGCTGGCAAGCCTCGCCGCCGGCCTGTTCAAGATCGCCAACGACATCCGCCTGATGGGTTCAGGCCCCCGCTCGGGCATCGGCGAGATCTCGCTGCCCGAGAACGAGCCCGGCTCGTCCATTATGCCCGGCAAGGTCAACCCGACCCAGGCCGAGGCCATGACGATGCTGTGCTGCCAGGTGGCCGGAAACCAGACCACGGTGACCTTCGCCGGCAGCCAGGGCCATTTCGAGCTCAACGTGTTCAAGCCCGTGATCGTCAATGCGGTGCTGCAATCGATCCGTCTGCTCGCGGACGGCGCGAACAGCTTCACCGACAACTGCGTCGTCGGCATCGAGCCGAACCGGGAACGCCTCAACGAGCTGATGCAGCGCTCCCTGATGCTCGTGACCGCACTCGCCCCGTCCATCGGCTACGACAAGGCGGCAGCCATCGCCAAGTCGGCGCACAAGAACGGCACGACCCTCAAGGAAGAAGCCCTCAAGGCCGGTGTCGCCGAGGACCACTTCCACGCCGTCGTTCGTCCCGAGACGATGCTTCAGCCGGGCGAATAGGATAAAACAAGCGCCATGGCTGAGATCATCAATCTGCGCCAGGCGCGCAAGCAAAAGGCGCGGGCCGAGAAAGAGGCCCGCGCCAACGAGAACCGCGTCGCGTTCGGCCGCACGAAGGCCGAGAAGAACCTGAGCCAGGCCGAGCAGGATCTGGCGAAAAGCCGCCTCGACTCGCACAAGCGCGACGACGACGAGAAGCCGTGAATGGGCTTTGGCATCGTCAAGCGTTCCGTCTCCATCGCCGGTCACCGGACGAGCATCTCCCTCGAAGAGCCCTTCTGGGCGTCCCTACGGGAGATTGCGGACCGCGACAAGATTTCCATCCAGGCCCTGATCGGGCGCATCGATGCGGAAAGAGGCGAACAGAACCTCTCTTCGGCGATCCGGGTCTTCGTGCTCACGGACCTGCGACAGCGATTGACCACATCGTCCTCGAACGGCACCGCTGCGCTTTAGGCATGGGCTGCCGGCAATCCTTTACAGCCGGGATGTCCCTCAGGGTCCCGGCCTTCCGTGACCAAACCCCAAATATCAGGTCGGGCTTGTCCCGACCATCCCGATCAAGTGAAGTGCCGCGCAATTCGGATCGTCATCACCGGCCTTGTGCCGGTGATGACGACGGAGGTCAAACGACCGCCCGATCATTCATCGGGTCAGGGCGAGATGGACAAGCGGGCCAGTCCCGTCCTGGTATCGTTTGTCTCAGACAAGGATCTCGAAGTCACATCGGGTCAGGGCTGCCACGTTGTAAACCGTTATGCTGTTGCTGTCATCAAAACGAACGATGCTGTCCAGGGACCCGTCCTGATCCGCATCGACCGACTCAATGTCGAGGTCGGCGAAGGAGGCGACATTATCGATCTCCCGCAGTTCGATGGTGTCCCGACCTTGCTGGAAATCGTGGATGTGGTCCGTGCCGTTGCTCGGACCGAAGACGAACGTATCGTTGCCGCCCCGCACCGTGCCATCCGAAGTCCTGAAGTCGCCCCACATATGATCTTCAGCATCCGCGCCGCTGATGAGACGGTCGTCTCCGCCCTTGGAGCCGCCACTCATGGTCTCGGCATCGCCGTAGAGGTCGTTTCGTTGAGAATCCGCCCCACCTGTGAGGGTATCATCGCCCCCCCCGCGACCCCTTCCGCATGATGCTGGCGTCCCCCCAGAGAGCGTTCGTCAGGGACGCATCTCCACCAGTGAGGCTGTCATCCCCGCCACGGGATGAGATCATCTCATAGGCATCGCCGTGCAGACCATTCGCGTTGGCGTTCGACGATCCTGTGAGATCGTCGCTTCCGCCGCTGGATGAATTCATGACCTGGGCATCGCCGTAGAGATCGTTGAAGTCAGAGCTTGCTCCGCCGGTGAGTGTATCGTCGCCGCCTTCGGAGCGGTTCCTCATGGTTTTCGCGTCGCCGTAGAGAAGATTCCCGAACGAGTCGGCCCCACCTGTCAGACTGTCGTCGCCACCCACCGCGCCGTTCTTCATGAGATCAGCATCGCCGTATAGCTCATTGGACGTCGCATTTACTCCGCCCGTCAGGAAATCGTCGCCGCCTGCGGCACCGTTCTTTATGACGTCGGCGTCGCCGAAGAGGAAGTTGAAGCTGGAGAAAGCCCCTCCCGTAAGGGTGTCGTTCCCTCCTGCGTTGGGCGGAAACAAGGTCCCGTCAGTATCCCCGAACAGGAAATTCTCCGGTTCGCCGTCAATCACAGTGCCCGATGGAGGGAGAATGTTGTTTCCGAAGTCTCCGACGAGATAGGCCATAGGATGATCCTCCTGCCCTGCGAGAAAATCGAAGTGACAGAAACACCGCATCCGCAGAATGATGTCGCACGATCAATAAATTTGCAGACACCCGAGAATAATTGCCCCTTAAACATCGAGCATCAATAAGTATTCGATAATATTTTATTCGTAATTATTTCTTACTACTCAGCTGCGGTAGCACTTCTTAGGACGCACCACGATTTTTAGGCGATCCCTCTGAAGAGGTATGGCAGCTTGATGATCCTGAAAATCTACCGCCCATGAGATTGCAGCCGCGACTGCTCATCGGGACTGGTGTGCAATGCTCGTCCAGCGATGCGTTCGTTAAGGAACGGAGTGTCGGATGAATTCAGGAATTGGGACTTCGCGCCAGGTGTTCTACCGCGTCGGCGGGGCTCCATAGACCGAAGGCGGTGGGCCGATCTGGAGCGGCGGATTCAAGCGCGGCACGGAGGTCGGTGACGGGGTTGCCCCTTCCTCCGGCTGGTTCTGCTGCTCCAATTGCAGGCGTTCCGCCTCCCGACGGGCGCGCTCGGCTTCCGCTCGGGCCCTCGCCTGGCGGAGTGCCTCCTCTTCGGCGGACTTGGCTTTTTGCCGCTCCGCCTCTCGCTGCGCGTCGATCTGGCGCTGGCGCTCGGCAGCGGCGCGCTCGAATGCCTCGATCTTCTCAAGCTCGCGCTTGAGCACGATGGCGGCCAGCCCATTGCGGAACGGACCCGCATCGATCTGCCGGACGGGAGCCGCCAGGGAGCCCTGCCAGTTCAGGCCGACCGAAGGTGGCGCGCCGACCCATCCGGGCAGCGATGTCTTGGCGGTGAGCGCACCGCGTGCATCGAGCTGCAGAGTCTTCAGATCGTAGGTGATCGCGCCCTGCCAATTGGCCGATCCGCTTTCAGCCACGAAGGGCGAGAGACGCAGCACGCCGCCGACGAGCGCCGCCGAAGTCTTGACGGGCGCAGCATTGAAGGGACCCCGTCCGAGCTCCATCCCGAGGAGCGTTTCCGCCTTGCCCTCGGCCAGGGGATCGTTCTCGGCGAGCGCGCGCTTGAGAGCCCTGTCGAACACGGACGGATCGGCCGCGGGAAGGCGAAGATTCGTGACCTGCCAGTCGCCGGCGCCGCCGAGATTGGCCACGAGCTCGGACAGGCTTGCGCCTACCGCCCCGAACCGGAGCGGACCGGACAGAACAGCCTCGAACGGCGAGGATCCGGTAAGAGCCCACAAGGGGACCTTCTCCAGGGCTCCCTCGCCGACGATGGTCGCCGTTCCTGCCTGTCGGGTGATGGTGGTCGAGCCCGTGATCCGCCCGGAGCCGATGGTGGCATCGAGATTGCGGATGGAAATGCCGTCCGATTGCGCTCCGACGATGAAGGAGGCGCGGCTGGCCTGAAGGCCGCGGCCCAGCTCCAGCGTCCCGACCCGGAAGGTCACTTGGCCGCCGGTAACGAGGCGTCCGCTTTGACCGAAGCGAGCCGTGGACCAGATGGCCGTGGCGCTCTGATCCCCCGGCACGTTGAGCGACAGGGCCGCCACGAGCCATGGCAGGGAGAGCCGCCCGAGGGATATCTCGCCGCCGATCTCAGAACGGGAGACCACAACAAGGCGCGCCTGCACATTGTCGTTCGAGACCTTGCCGTTGATGTCGAGAAGAGTTGCTCCCCGCTCCCGGCCCAGGGTCACACGCCCGTTCACGGGCACCGGCGGAGCAACACCGGCACCATCGCCCAAGAGGAGCAGGAACGGCGTGAAGTCGGGCGTCGAGACTTCGACCTCGCCGCTGTCCACCACGTCGTCCGCCTCGCTCAGGGCGAAGGGCCGGGTGGTCGCCACTTTCACGCCGGCAATGTCGCCGGCGAGGGTGACGTTGAACAATCCGGATCCGACGCGGGTCCCGCGCAGATCGACCCTGGAAGGCCGGTTCAGCCCGGCCATGCTTGCCCGGTTGACCCAGCGCCCCGTATTGTCGGCGGACAACTCGATGGTGAGGCTCTCGGTCCGCCCATCGATCGACTCGACCTGGCCCTCGAACGGCCCTCCGGCCACACTCCCCTTCGCAGTCGTGCGCAGCCTCAGTTCGGTCGATCCGGGAGCCGGTGCAACGCGCTCCGACGTGACATCGAGATCGAGTGCGCCCTCACGCACGAAGTAGGGCACGAGCTTCGAGATCCCGCCGATCCACACGCTCCCCAGCAGGTCGACCAGGGGATTGGCGCGTTGAGCGGTGACCTTGCCGGTGATCTGCCCCGAACCGTCGGGAGCGATCCGGCCCCGTACATGGGCATTGGCACCGGCGAGATCGACGATGTCGAGCGTTTCGACCAGAAGCGCCGGTCCGTCGGACAGGATCCGGGCCGAGATCCGGCCGGTGGGAGGGCTCTTCCCGGCGCTGACCCCGCGCGCATCCAGGATAAAGCCGATATCGAGATTCTCGGTGGCCTGGAAGACGCTCGACACCTGCGGCAGATCATCGAGGTTCAGGCCCTGGACTGCGACCTGGGCCTCCAACTTGCCGCGCTCATTGGCCTCCGGCGCGGTGTAGCGGGCGTTCCCGGTCAGGACCGACTCGCCTGTTTTCAGCCGCAGGCGATTGAAGGACAGGACAGGGTTCGAGAAGGCGATTTCCGAGGAAGCCTCGACCGGGCGCCCGTCGAGCACCCTGAGGAGAGGCGAATCGAGGCCGATGCGGGCGAGATAGCGGGCCAGACGGTCGGATGCGTTGGAGGCGAGCGCCACCTTGCCGTTGATCCCACCTCTGGTGGTCAGGCCGAGCTGCCCCTCGAGTGCAACCCGCGTCTCGCCCGGAGCATTGAATTCGATCCGGTCGAGCGTCGCCCGACCCGTGTCGAGCGACAGACGCAAAACGGCATTCGACAGATCCTCCTGGCCCAACCCGATGCTGTCGATCCTGAGATCGAGATCAACCGGCACCCGGATCAGCGGGACAGACCATTGCGCCAGCCGGCTCTTAAAGTCCTGTCCGTTTCCGGACAGGATGAAGCTGTCCGCATCCAGTCGGCGGCCTTCGAGCTTCAAGGAAATACGCGGCTCGTTGAGCCCGATCCGGCCCTCTCCGGTCATGCGCAGGCTCGCGCCGCCCTCCCCCGTCTCCAGGCTGACCGGGTTGAGCTCGACGGCGCCCGGCACCGTCTTGAATTCGGTCTCGACCACGATGGGGATCGGGATTCCAGCGGCCGCAATCTGCGCCGGAGGGCCGAACAGGACCTTGGCCTTGCCGGTAACCTGCGGCGTCGTGGCGTCGCCGTTTCCTTCGCTTAAGCCCAGCCGGGCATCGAGATCGAAGCGAGGATAGATGTCGCCCCCGCCCGAGAGCTTGACCTGGACGCTCTTGTCCTCGGCCAGTTCTCCCGTGACCAAGCGAAAGGGCACGCCGGAGGTCGTTCCCTCGACCCGCCAGGGACCGATCAGCTTCTGACCCTCGATCGAGACATTCTCGGCAAAGGCCTGGTTCGTTCGACCCGTGCTCGCACTCTGCGTGGTCACGAGGAGCTGGGCCACGTTGAGGTTCTCGATGGCCCACTCGCGCGCGCGGCCGGTGCCCGACACCAGATCCGGCGGCAGGCGCCATTCGCCGTCGCCCGAAACCGGAATGCGGATATCGGCCCGGCCCACCCGCGTCTCCGTAAAGCGCACATCGCCCCGGAGCAGCGGCGTCAGGGCCACCTCGGCCCGGACGTAATCGGCGGTCAGAACCGGTGAATCCGGCGTCTTGCCGCCGAGCCTCAGGCGATCGAGGATCACCCTCGGTGCGGGCAGAAGGCGGATGCTGATATCGCCCTCGGTCTGTGCCTCCGTGCCGGATGCGCGCGAGATCATCCGGTCGATCGTGTCGCGGTGGGCCTCCCAGTCGACGAAGGGAGGCGCCGCCACGGCAACGGCCAGGAGCAGGATTACGATGGATGCGATGATCGTCAGGATATCGCGCAAGAGGCTGCCTCTTCTCCGTTACTCTGAGACGTCCTTACCCCATGACGCCGAGGACCGGGAGCTTTGTTCCATGTGTTCCACCGTCAAAGCGCAACGATCTTGCCTGGGTTCATGATGTTGTGGGGATCGATCGCCTGTTTCAAGACGCGCATGAGGTTGAGCGCCGCCGGTCCATGCTCCACTTCCAGGTACTTCATCTTCTTCTGGCCCACGCCGTGTTCGCCCGTGCAGGTACCCTCCATGGCGACCGCCCGCCGCACCAGCCGGTCCACGAAGGCTTCGCAGGCCTCGATTTCCGCAGGGTCATCCGTGTTCACGAGAGGCTGAACGTGAAAATTGCCGTCGCCCACATGGCCGACGATGGGAGCGATAAGGCCGCTTTCCAGGATGTCCTGCTTGGTGGCGTCGACGCATTCCGCAAGGCGGGAGATCGGCACGCACACATCGGTCGCAACGGACTGAGCACCGGGGCGCAGCCCCTTGGCCGCCCAATAGGCATCGTGCCTTGCCTGCCAGAGGCGTGAGCGCTCCTCGGGTTTCGTCGCCCACTCGAACGGCCCGCCGCTGAACTCGGCCGCAATCTCGCCGAAGCGCTCCGCCTGCTCCTGCACGCCGGCCTCGGATCCATGAAACTCCGTCAGCAGCAGCGGGCTCTCCGGCAGGGACAGCTTGGAATGGAGGTTGACCGCCTTCACCTGGACTTCGTCGAGCAGTTCGATGCGCGCCACCGGGATGCCGGTTTGGATCGTCATGATCACCGCGTCGCAGGCCGCCTTCACGGTCGGGAACGGGCAGATTCCCGCCGAAATCGCCTCCGGAATGCCGTGGAGTTTCAGGGTGATCTCAGTGACGATTCCCAGCGTTCCCTCCGAGCCGATGAGCAGGCGGGTCAGGTCGTAGCCCGCCGAGCTTTTCCTGGCGCGGCTCGCCGTCTTCACGATCTCGCCATTGGGCAGCACGGCGGTGAGCGCCAGCACCACGTCCTTCATGGTCCCGTAGCGGACCGCATTGGTACCGGATGCGCGCGTCGCCGCCATGCCGCCGATCGAGGCGTCCGCCCCCGGATCGATGGGGAAGAACAGGCCCTTGTCCCGCAGGAACTCGTTCAGTTCCTTGCGGGTCACGCCAGCCTCGACCACGCAGTCCAGATCCTCGTCGTGCACGGCGATGATGCGCTTCATCAGGCTCAGGTCGATGGAAACTCCGCCATAGGGAGCATTGATATGTCCTTCCAGAGACGTGCCAGTGCCATAGGGGATGATCGGAACCCCGTGCCTGGCGCAGAGTTTCACGATCTCCGAAACCTCCTCCGTGGTCCGGGGATAGACCACGATGTCCGGCGGCTGATTCTTCACCCAGGTCAGCGTATGCCCATGCTGCTCGCGCACGGCAGCCGAAGTCGCGACCCGATCGCCGAAACGCTGAGACAAGTCGGACGACAATGCGGCAATGGAAGCATCCGTCGCTTTCTGACGGACAGTCACTTGGGGGGCATTCATGGAGGCTTCAGATCCGGTTGTGATGCTCATTTCACCCATAGCTACCAGAACCGTTGCAAAGGCAACACTCCGGATGAGAAAGATGCCGTACCCCTCATTCACAGGCCGCCTGAACGTGCTAACATTTGTCTCTTTCAGATAAAGGGATGATCATCTGAGCGGCATCGAGAGACGAGCCTGACCATGGAGAAGCGGACGCCCGTCTTTTTCTTTGCGCCCTTCGTGTCCTCTACGATGCGGGTAGAACCCGCTTGGATCGACTATAACGGCCACATGAACATGGCCTATTACCACGTGCTCTTCGACCGGGCGGTGGAGGAAGGCTTCAGCCTGGTGGGCCTGGGCCACGATTATCTCGAAACGCGCAAGGCATCCTTCTTCGCGGCTGAGATTCACACCGTCTACAAGCGCGAATTGAGGATGCAGGATCGGGTGCGCGTCACGCTCCAGCTTGTCGATTTCGACGAGAAGCGCATCCACTATTACCTGGAAATCCGCCATGCCGGTGAAGGCTGGGTTGCCGCATCGATGGAGGGCCTGTCCCTCCACGTGGACATGGAAACCCGGAAGGTAACCCCTTTCCCGGACGACATCGCCGCCAATCTCGCCGTTATGAAGATCACCCATGCCCGCCTGACGAGGCCGCAATCCCTGGGCCGAGTGATCGGCATCCCACACAAGGCCGAGGTTCAGGACGCCTTATCGGCCTCGGGCACACGCCACTAACAAACTGCTCCACGCGCACAACCCGCGCGCGGTACTGGGGGAAGGTACCGAGGAGCAAAAAGACGGTCGCGCTCGACATTCTGCCGAATCCGGCTGCTTTCGCTCCAGATATCCTGCTCGACACCCAGAATCCGCTGATCCTGCCGGATCCGTCGGTTAATGTCGTCCGTGCTCCGCTCCGCAGGGCTGGTACGCGGCAGACGCGTCTGAGCCTCGGCCGGTACGGCCAGGGGCACGACAAGGCTTGAGACGATGGCAAGGGCCACCATGAGACGCATGGGACATTCCTCTTCGGGCCTGCCATACCCATATGGCAAGGGAAGCCTTATTCGACAATGAGTTTGAAGCCCGGAAGTTCGAGCCTGCGGCAGGATCGACAGGACTTCGGGCTCGACGCCGTTCGCCTTTTGATCCATGGTCCCGCTGATGAATCAGTCCGACAACCGACCCGATCCGCAGGATAGCCTTGCCCATGAGCAGCCGGCGTCCGGCTCCTTGAGCGCCCGCGCCCGTGCGGCGGTCGCGCCGCAATCGCCCTATCTGAACGGTCTGAACCCGGAGCAGCGTGCTGCTGTCGAGGCCACCGAGGGCCCGGTTCTCGTACTGGCGGGCGCCGGCACCGGCAAGACCCGCGTGCTCACCACCCGGATCGCGCACCTGATCGCCACCGGCAAGGCCTACCCGTCTCAGATCCTCGCCGTGACCTTCACCAACAAGGCGGCGCGGGAGATGCGCGAGCGCATCACTTCCGTGATCGGTCCGGTGGCCGAGGGGATGCAATGGCTCGGCACCTTCCACTCCATCGGCACCAAGATCCTGCGCCGCCATGCGGAGCTGGTCGGTCTGCGTTCCGACTTCACCATCCTCGGCACCGACGATCAGCTTCGCCTGATGAAGCAGGTGATCGAAGCTGAGGGCATCGACGAGAAGCGTTGGCCTGCACGCCAGCTCGCCGCCCATATCGACGGCTGGAAGAACCGGGGTCTCGGACCCGATCAGGTTCCCGCCGGTGAAGCCGGCGCCTTCGCCAACGGCAAGGGTGGAAGACTCTACCGCGCCTATCAGGAGCGGCTGAAGGTTCTCAACGCCGTCGATTTCGGCGACCTGCTGCTCGAATGCCTGCGCCTTTGGCGCGAGCATCCCGACATCCTGGAGCAGTACCAGAACCGTTTCCGCTACATGCTGGTGGACGAGTATCAGGACACCAACGTCGCCCAGTATCTCTGGCTCAGGCTCCTTGCCCAGGCGCGCAAGAACTTGTGCTGCGTCGGCGACGACGACCAGTCGATCTATGGCTGGCGCGGTGCAGAAGTCGACAACATCCTGCGCTTCGAGCACGACTTTCCCGGCGCCACCGTGATCCGCCTGGAGCGCAATTACCGCTCTACCGGCCATATCCTCTCCGCCGCATCCGGGCTCATCGCCAAGAACCAGGGCCGCCTCGGCAAGACCCTGCGCACGGAAGACGAGCCGGGTGAAAAGGTGACGATCACCGGCGCCTGGGATTCCGAGGACGAGGCGCGTCTTATCGGCGAGGAAATCGAGGCCCTGCATTCCAAGAAGCACTCGCTCTCTGAGATCGCGATCCTGGTGCGCATCTCCGCCCAGATGCGCGAGATCGAAGACCGGCTCGTGACGCTCGGCGTCCCCTATCGCGTCATCGGCGGCCCACGCTTCTACGAGCGCGCGGAAATCCGCGACGCGCTAGCCTATCTTCGTGTCGTCAACCAGCCCGCGGACGATCTCGCCTTCGAGCGGATCGTGAATACGCCGAAGCGTGGCTTGGGCGATGCGACGATCCAGGTGCTGCACAACCACGCCCGCGCCGCCCGCGTTCCCCTGATGGAGGCTGCTCGCTTCATCGTCGAGACCGACGAGCTGAAGCCCAAGCCCCGCGCCACATTGCGCGATCTTCTGATCTCCTTCGGCCGCTGGTCCAAGCTCTCCGAGACGATGACGCAGTCCGAGGTCGCGCAGACGGTGCTGGAGGAATCCGGCTATACCGACATGTGGCAGAAGGACAAATCGGCGGATGCGGCAGGGCGCCTGGAAAATCTCAAGGAGCTCGTGCGCTCCATGGAGGAATTCCCGGACTTGCAGAGCTTCCTCGAGCACGTCTCCCTGGTCATGGAAGCTAACGAGAGCGACACCGCCGAGCGCGTAAGCCTGATGACGCTTCACGCGGCCAAAGGCCTGGAATTCGACACTGTCTTCCTGCCCGGCTGGGAGGAAGGCCTCTTCCCGAACCAGCGCGCGCTCGACGAGAGCGGTCGTGCAGGACTGGAAGAGGAACGCCGCCTTGCCCATGTGGGCCTCACCCGTGCCCGGCGTCGCGCCAAGATCTTTTTCGCCTCCAACCGACGCATCCACGGCCTGTGGAACTCGACCGTGCCGAGCCGCTTCGTCGACGATCTGCCGGAGACGAACGTGGAGATCGTGGAGGCTCCCGCGAACTTCTCCTACGGCGGCTACGGCGGCGGCTCGCGCTTCGATCGCACGCAGCCCTTCAGCGGCTCCTCCTACCAGACACCTGGCTGGCAGCGCGCTCAGGCCCACCGCGCCTCGACGGGGGATGGCGGCTATTCCACCCGCCGTTCCGGCGAAAGGCGCGGACCGATGCTGATCGAGGGCGAGCTGGTGGCCAAATCCACCGGAGGCTCGGGCTTTGCTGTCGGCGGACGCGTCCTGCACACCAAGTTCGGCCCCGGTACTATCGAAGCCGTCGACGGCAACAAGCTCACCGTCGAGTTCGACAAGGCTGGGCGGAAGATGGTGCTGGACAGCTTTGTCGAGGCGTTGGGCTGAAGAGAAATGCCCGGCGCGACGCCGGGCATGACACTGGGCCAATCATTCAATCGACCAACTATTCCGCAGCCGCCGGTGGCACTGGTGCGGGCGGCGTACCGTAGGTGCGGGGATCGACCGGGTTGAGCTGACCTTCGTCTTCCGTGTAGGCCGGCGGACGATCCACATAGGTGAAGGTTCCCTTGCCGTCCGGCGCAGGTCCTTGCGCCCAGCGTCCCTGCTGGCTTTCCATTCCTTCGGAGTGGTTCAGGAATTGGTAGGCGACCTCGCTCTTCTCCAGGCTCTGCGGGAAATTCGACGGCACTGGCGTCTCTTCGAGCCCGTCTTCTTCCAATTCGCGAATGGCGGCGAGCCACTGGTTCTGGTGCATGGTGTCGCGCGCGATGAGGAAGGACAGCATATCCCGCACGCCGGGATCGTTCGTCATGTTGTAGAGCCGGCTGACCTGCAGGCGCCCCTGACTCTCGGCCGTCACGTTGAAGCGGAAATCAGCAAGGAGGTTGCCGCTTGCGATGGTGTAGGCCGACGTCCAGGGATTGCCCGCACTGTCGTTCGGGCGGGAGCCGAGACCGGCAACGATATAGTGCTGAGGATTCATACCGGCGACGATGGCATCCTCGACCCGGGCTCCGCCCATGACGGCGCCGACCACTGAGTTCTTGGCCATATCCTCCTGCTGCTCGATAGGCGAGGTTTCGAGCAGGCGCGCGATCATGGTTGCGAGCATCTCGACATGGCCGATTTCCTCGGTGCCGATGTCCATGATCATGTCCTTGTATTTCTGTGGACCGCGGCAGTTCCAACCCTGGAACAGGTAGGTCATCATCACGCTGATTTCGCCCCATTGTCCGCCGAGGGGCTCCTGAAGCATCTTGGCAAAGAGCGGATCGGGTTTCTCTGGCTTGGCATGGTAAGCCATTTGCCGCTGACGAAAGAACATCGGCTGCTCCTGTACAATTGATTGAGTGGCGACCCTCGGCCCCACGAGGGTCAGCCTTCCAACAAGAGCGATTCTCGGTTGTTCCCGAATTAGGCTGTCTTTCCTGTACTTTAGACTATTCCTGATCTAGGCGATTACCCTCTAGCCACCTGCGTACAACTGTGGAAGCATCCGCTGCAACCGAACAATTATCAGAGGCCCCGATGTTCCCGCTGTCCCACATGCTGAAATCCTTCATTCGTGCCGGCACTCTAAAGGTGATCGACGCGGAAGGCGGTGTGCACGTCTTCGGTGGTGAGAGGCCTGGGCCGAGCGTCACCATGCGACTTACGGACCGCTCGCTCTATCACAAGCTCTTTCTCAATCCGGAACTGCATGCCGGTGAAGCCTATATGGATGGGCGCATGAGCTTCGAGGATGGCTCCAACTTGAGAGACTTCCTCAACCTCTTCTCGATGAACCGCTCGACCCTGGCCAATTATCCGCTCCAGAACGTGCTCAAGCGCATCTCGCGGACCGTAAAGCGATTCCAGCAGGCGAATCCGGTCGGGAAGGCGCAGCAGAACGTGGCGCATCACTACGATCTCGGAAACGACTTCTACAAGCTCTTCCTCGACAAGGGAATGCAGTATTCCTGCGCCTACTTCATCAACGACGACGACACGCTGGAAGAGGCACAACAGAACAAGCTGCGGCTCATCGCCTCGAAGCTTCAGCTCAAGCCCGGCCTGAAGATCCTCGATATCGGCAGCGGCTGGGGCGATCTCGCGCTCTACCTCGCCGCAATGGAGGACGTGGACGTCACGGGCGTCACGCTCTCCAAGGAACAGTACGAACTCTCGAACGAGAAGGCACGGCGAGCCGGCCTGTCCGATCGCGTCCGCTTCGAACTGCTTGATTACCGTAAGGTCGAGAAGAAGTTCGACCGCATCGTATCAGTCGGAATGTTCGAGCATGTGGGCGTGCAGCATTACGGCGAGTTCTTCGCCAAGATCAATGCGCTGCTCGACGATGAAGGCCTCATGGTGCTGCACTCCATCGGCAAGATGAGTCCGCCCGGCACCGCGAGCCCATGGCTGCGCAAATACATCTTTCCCGGCGCCTATTCCCCTGCCCTGTCGGAGGTTTTCCCGGTTGTCGAGCAGAACCAATTGTGGGTGACCGATCTCGAATTCCTGCGTCTTCACTACGCCAAGACGCTTAACCACTGGCATCGGCGCTTCGAAGCCAACCGCGAGAAGATCGCTGCCATGTACGACGAGCGATTCTGCCGGATGTTCGAGTTCTATCTCATCAGCGCCGAGACCATGTTCACGACCGGCAGCCAGCTCGTGTTCCATATGCAACTGGCGCGCAAGCGCGATGCAGCGCCCATCGTGCGCGATTACATCACGGATGCTCAGCGCGTGTACAAGGCCAAGGAAGCCGAGCGCCTCAAAGTTCTCGAAGGAGCCAGAGAACTGACGCCAGCCTGAGAGCGAGCGTCAGTTCCTCGAATTCCGGCTCAGGTCAGGGTCTCGTAATCCTTGTTCTTCAAGCCGTCATGCGAGTGGCGCGTCGGCAGCTTGCCTTTCGGTTGCTTCTTGAAATGCGATGAGGCCTTGGCGCCGACCGGTCCTTTCGAAATCGTGATGCCGCCGTCCACCGTGTAAAGCGCGCCCGTGACGAAGCTCGCCTCGTCGGAAGCCAGGAAGCAGAACACGTTCGCGACTTCCTCGGGCGTGCCGCGCCGGCCCATGGGAGTGGCCTGCGTGATCATGGTGGCGAGTTCAGCGTCCATTGGCCCCGTAGATTTGTGCGTCCAAGCGGTATCGATGGGGCCGGGGCACACGCAATTGGCACGCACGCCATAGGGAACTTGTTCCGCCGCCACACCACGTATGAAGGAATGAATGAAGGCCTTCGTGCCGCCATAGGGGGTATTTTTCGGGTGGCCGAGCATGCCGGCCTCCGATCCCGTGGCGATGATGCTGCCATGCGTCTCCTGCAGATGGGGTAAGGCGAACTTGGTCATCAGGAAGACCGAGCGCACATTCGAGCGAAACGTCTCGTCGAATTTGTCGATGGGATAATCCTGCGTCTCGGCAACGGCCAGGAAGACGCCTGCATTGTTGATGAGAATGTCGATGCGGCCATAAGCACTCACGCAGGCTTCGACGGCTGCCTGAGCATGGTGCTCGTCGGCGATGTCGCCGAGGTAGATCTCCGCGAAGCCACCGGCTCCGTTGATCGTGCGAGCGACATTCTCCACCGGATCGTCCGGCAGACCGACAAGGAGAAGACGCGCGCCCTCCTGGGCAAATTTGAGCGCGATCGCTTCACCGATACCGGTACCGGCACCCGTCACGATGGTCACCTTATCGAAAAGACGTCCGGGCATTGGGGATCTCCTGGGAGAGTAAAATCGCAGCCGTCGGTCCGCAGACCACGGCCGACATCAGGTGAGGGCACAACGGGACGCCACCCTGACGGTTCCAGGGAAAGCCGGATCTCACGGACAGGTGACCTCCGGCCCGAGGGGTGATAAGGCGAGGTCATGCTCGAAGGTCTGCACCCCAATCGCCCCACCCACGTCTTCCGCATCACCACGGACGAGCGCTCCGCACGCGTCATGACCGACATGATCGGCGAGATCTTCGATCCTGCCGAGACGGCCGTTGCCTCCTTCGAGACGGAGGATGGCGGGCCGTGGATGCTGGAGGCCTATTTCGCGCATCAGCCCGACGAGGCCGCAATCCGTGACTTGTTGCGCCCCCTCGTCGGGGTAGAGGCGGACAAGGGCGTTTTCCTTCCTCTCGAACAGAAGGATTGGGTGAAGGCTTCGCTGGAGGGTCTCAAGCCTGTCCGTGCGGGCCGCATATTCGTCCATGGCTCGCATGATCGTCACGAGCGCCGCCCCAGCGACATCGCCATAGAGATCGAGGCGGGCCTGGCTTTCGGCACGGGCCATCACGGCACGACCAAAGGCTGCCTGCTCGCTTTTGTGGATGAGTTGAAGATGCGCACGCCCCGCCATGTGCTTGATGTCGGCACCGGCACGGGCATTCTGGGTTTTGCCGCCGCGAAGATTCTGAAACGGCCCGTGGTGGCTGGCGACATCGATCCGGAAGCGGTGCGCGTGGCGCGCGAGAATGCGCGGCTGAACGGGATCGGGGCCTTTATGAAGCTCTACGTAGGCCCCGGCATCCGCCATGCGGAGGCTGACCGTGCGGGCCATTTCGATCTGGTCTTTGCCAATATCCTGGCAAAGCCCCTGCGGATGCTGGCGCCCTCGCTGGCGCATGTGGCGAGCCGGGACGGGACGATCATTCTGTCGGGCCTGCTGGCTCGAGACGTTCCCGGAGTCCTGTCAGCCTATGCCCATCAGGGCTGGTATCTGCAGCGCCGCTACGATCTCGACGGCTGGGCGGCGCTGGTGCTGAGGCGGGGCAACGCTCGTCCGCTGCCCCGCCACTAATTCTCATTACTCGGACAGAACACCCGGATAGCGCTTGGCGAGCTCGCTGCGCAGCTTGAGGCTTTCAGCCCAGACGTCGCGGATGGCCTTCATGGCGGTGATGATGATCATGGTGTTGTCTCGCTTTGAAATGGAACGGTTAAATCTTGACGGGCAGAAGCTCGGACTGGCCGAGGAAGAGCGATGAATGGTCCTGTCTGCGGCTCAGGTCGCTCACGAAAGCCTCGTGGCGGCGCAACTCCCGTGCGGCCCTCCTGGCGCGGCTTTCCACGAGCGCGCTCATGAAGCGTGTGGCCACCTGCGAGAGCTTCGAAGGGGCTTGTACGTGACCGACGAGGGTGAAAGATAAAACGGCTGTGATCATGGGCTCATCTCCAACAGATTGGTGCTGAGCCCCTTCAGCGTTCCTCTGTTTTCGTTATCAGGAAGATAAGCTCGGTCCGACTTTAGTTGAAGTCATAAGATCACATGTTCGTCATGCACCCATTGCAGGGCATTGCCATGAATGATTAACTTCCAGGCGCTCGGTGCATGTTTCATGGGCCTGTTGCCGCCTTCTGCGGCAGCGTCCGTGTGGGATCTTGACGGCCTCCGTTTCCATTGGATCAACCCGAAAAGTGGTTTTCCCTTTTGGGTCCGATGCTCTAGCGTGTCGCCCTCTTCATTTCCGACCTTCGGTGCTGATTTCCATGGCTCAGTTCCAGTTCTTCGACGATATGACCTCCCCCTCTCAAGGCCCGCAGCACATCGCCAAACTGCGCACCGAGATGGCGAGACGCGGCTTCGACGGTTTCATCGTCCCGCGCGCCGACGAGCATCAGGGAGAGTACGTCCCGAAGAGCGCTGAGCGTATGGCTTGGCTCACCGGCTTCACGGGCTCCGCAGGCACGGCCGTAATCCTCCAGAACGAGGCTGCTCTCGTGGTCGACGGACGCTACACGGTCCAGGCTGCCGAGCAGGTGGATACGTCTGTCATTACCCCGGTCCAACTCACTGCCTCCACGCCTGAGGACTGGATTGCCGAGCGTCTCCCGGCGGGTGGCGTGCTGGCCTATGACCCGTGGCTCCACACCGGCGATGGCCTGAAACGGCTGGAGCGGGCCGTGAGCCGCGCCGGCGGGAAGCTTGCCCCGGTCGACATCAATCTGGTCGACGTGATCTGGATCGACCGCCCGGCCCCGCCGCAGGCTCCGGTAAGACCGCACCCGCTCGACTATGCGGGCGAGGCCGCGCCTGCCAAGCTGGAGCGCATCCGCAAGAAGATGGCTGAGGCTAAGCTCGATGCGCTGGTCATCTCCGATCCGCACAATCTTGCCTGGGCCTTCAACCTGCGCGGTGGCGATGTGGGGCACACGCCCCTGCCTCTCGGCTATGCCATCCTTCCCAAGGAGGGCCGCGCCAGCCTCTTCTTCGACCCGGCGAAAGTGACGAACGAGGCCGGCGCGGCCGTGGGTGATCTCGCGGATTTTGCACCGATCAGCACCTTCCAGGGCGCTCTCGATGCACTGGGCCAAACAGGAGGCAAGATCCGCATCGATTCCGCGACCGGCGCTGTCGCTCTCATCCGGCGCATCGAGGCGACCGGCGGCACGGTCGACGTCGGAGCCGATCCGATCGCTCTCATGAAGGCGGTCAAGAACGAGGCCGAGATTGCGGGCTCCCATGCCGCCCATCTGCGCGACGGCGTGGCGGTCGCACGCTTCCTGGCCTGGCTGGACCGCGAGGCGCCCTCGGGCAAGCTCACCGAGATCGATGCGGTCGAGGCGCTGGAAGCCTTCCGCATCGAGACTGGCGCTTTGAGGAACGTCTCCTTCCCGAGCATTTCCGGCGCAGGTCCCAATGCCGCTCTGCCCCATTACCGGGTCACGAGTTCGAGCAACCGGGCCCTCGAGCTGAACCAGATCTTCCTGATCGATTCCGGCGCGCAATACGAGGACGGCACGACGGATATCACCCGCACGATCATCGTGGGGGAGCCGACGGCTGAGATGAAGGATCGCTTCACCCGGGTGCTCAAAGGCCATATCGCCATCGCGCAGGCCGTGTTTCCGAAGGGCACGACGGGCGCGCAGATCGATTCCTTCGCCCGCAAGCCGCTCTGGGAGGCGGGTCTCGATTTCGATCACGGCACGGGCCACGGCATCGGCAGCTATCTCTCGGTGCACGAAGGTCCGCAGCGCATCGCCAAGACCGGGCATACGCCGCTGGAAGTGGGCATGATGCTCTCCAACGAGCCGGGTTACTACAAGCCGGGCGCCTACGGCATCCGCATCGAGAACCTGATCCTCGTGGAGCCACGCACGATTCCCGGCGCTGATCGTGAGATGATGGGCTTTGAGACGCTGACCTTCACGCCCATTGACTTGCGCTTGGTCGAGCCCGCGATCATGACGGCCGACGAGATCGCATGGCTCAACGCCTATCACGCTGCAGTGCGCGAGAAGATCGGGCCGCAGCTCGATGCCGAGACGCGGGCATGGCTGGAGAACGCCACGCAGGCGATTGGTTAAAGCACGTTCCGCAGCAGAACGACGGAGATCACGCCGACCGCTACTGTCCCGAGCAGCGGGAGCCTGAATGCGGCAACCGCCGTGATCGCTGCGGCAATGGCTTCCACCCATCCGGTCGTGAGCGCCGTCGGCGCGATCACGGCGACCAGCACCGCCGGCGGGATCGCGTCGAAGGCGGCCTTGGCGCGCCCCGTGAGCACGAGGCGATCGGCGACGAAAAGACCCGCGATGCGGGTGACGTAGGTCACAAGTGCCATGGCCACGATGGCCAGCAGAGTCGTCGTGTCGAGGCTCATGAGCGCGCCTCCTCGGGAGCCGCCAGATAGGCGGCGGCGATGCCGGCAAGCGCACCCGAAGCCACATGCCAGGGCGCGCCGATGAAGTGATGCACGAGAGCCGCGACGCCGGCGCTGACCGCAACCGTCACCAGGGTCACGCGGCTGCGTCCGAACCCGGCGACAAGGCCGATGAACAGGGCCGTGAAGGCGAAATCCGCGCCGATCCGTTCCGGATCGCCGAGGAACGAGCCGAGGATCGCTCCGAGACCTGAAAAGAAGGTCCAGTTCGCCCACAGCACGACGCCCATGGCGGCCCAATATGCGCCTGTCACCGGCCGCTCCATCGCGCGGCGCTCGGACAGCGCCCAGGCCTCGTCGGTCAGGAAGAAGAAGCTCAGGAACTTCTGGACGCGTGACATGCGCACCTTGGGCGCCAGCGAGGCTCCCATCAGCACGTGCCGTGCATTGATCAGCAGCGTCGCGAAAGCAAGCGTCAGGATGGGCGCGGGATGGATCCATGTCTCGATGGCGGCGAACTGCGCCCCGCCCGCGAACACGAGAGCCGACATCACCGTGACTTCCAGCGGCGACAGTCCCTTGGCGGCCGCCACCGCGCCGAAGAGGAGGCTGATGGGGATGGCCGCTACCACGATAGGTGCAATGTCGCGCAGGCCGGCTTTGATTTCTCGGCGATAATTCACGGTGAAGGGATTTGCTTGATCCATGGCCCTGCTCATTTTCCGAGCCTTATGCGCGCTGGATGCGGAACCGTCTTGGATGAAAGTGCTGCCTCAAGCGGCGCGGTAGGCGCCCGGGGTCACCCCCATGCGGGCCTTGAAGACACGGTTGAGATGGCTCTGGTCGAAGAAGCCGCAAGCAGCGGCCACGTCGCCCGGCGCCTCGCCTTGCGCCAGAAGACGGGTCGCCGCGCGGAAGCGCCGGTCGAGGAGATAGGCATGCGGCGTCAAGCCGGTCTCTTTGGCGAAGGCGCGAATGAAGTGGCTGCGCGACAGGCCGGCCAAGTTGGCGAGATCGGCAAGGTCCGCCTCCTCGCTCATGTGGGCGTCCAGATAGTCGCGCGCCCGCAGAATGCTCCTCGAGCCGTAGCGGACGGCCGGCAGGGCATCGAGATCGGCCCAGCGGGCGATCAGCCGGCTCAGAAAATCGATGAGGCGGGTGTCCTGCTCCATCTCGGATGACCAGCTTTCATCCTGGCATAGGCAGGCATGAAGCCCGACCTGGGCCAGGAAAAGCTCAGGATCGTCGATGACCGAATGCGGGAACCAGGGCGGGCGGGAGACCGGCCGCCCGGCCACATCCTCGGCAATCTCCTGCATCAACTCGGACGACGGATAAAACGTACGGTACTCGAACCCCCCGCCGTAGGGCTCCCCATCATGGATCTCGTCAGGGCAGACGACGGCCACGGACCCTGCCGGCGCATAGTGCTGCTCGCCGCGATGGAAGAAGGTCTCGCAGCCCGCCAGAACCGCCGCGATGGCATAGGTATCGTGGCTGTGACGGGCATAGGCATGACGGCGAAAGGTCGCGCGCAAACAGTCGAGGTCGCGATAGCGCGGCACTCGCCAGAAATGCGTCACGTCCCCCGCTCCGACCTGGTTAGGATCGAGCGAGACCTCAGGGGTGGTCACCGTCATGGCCGCCACCATGCCACATCAGAATGTGCGAGTCTTGGACAGAAGTCTCACCCACGGCCGACGAGGGCGAACCAGCCGTCCTCGTCCATGACCTGAACGTCGAACTCCTTGGCCTTGTCGAGCTTCGAGCCCGCGCCGGGGCCTGCCACCACGATGTCCGTCTTCTTGGACACGGAGCCAGCCACCTTGGCGCCGAGCCGCTCGGCCATCGCCTTGGCCTCCTCGCGTGTCATCTGCTCCAGGGAGCCAGTGAACACTACGGTCTTGCCCGCCACGGGCGAGTCACCGGAGGCCGGCGCCTCCATCGGCTCCACGGTCACTTCACCAAGGAGCGCATCGAGCATCTCCTCGTTGTGTCCCTCCTTGAAGAACTCGACGACGGCTTCCGCCACCACCGGCCCGATGCCGCCGATGGCGGTGAGCTCCGCATGCGCTTCCGATGCCGGATCGGCAGCGGCCTTCGCCGTTTCGCGCAAGTGCTCGAAGGTGCCGAAATGGCGCGCGAGCAACCGCGCGGAGGTTTCGCCGGTATGAGGAATGCCGAGGGCGAAGATGAAGCGGTTGAGCGCGATCGAGCGACGGGCTTCGATGGCGGCGAACAGGTTCTTCGCGCTGGTCTCGCCCCAGCCTTCCCGGTTCTCCAGACGCTTGAGGCTGCGCGCGTTGCGGGCCTGCAGCGTGAAGATGTCCTGCGGGCGCTGGACGAGACCTTCCTCGTAGAATTCATCGATGCGCTGCTCGCCCATGCCCTCGATGTCGAAGGCGTTGCGCGACACGAAATGCTTCAAGCGCTCGCGAGCCTGCGCCGGGCAGATGAGACCGCCGGTGCAACGGCGCACCGCATCCTCCTTGCCGGTGCGCGGGTTGACCTCGCGCACCGCATGGCTGCCGCAGGCCGGGCATGTGGTCGGAAACTCGTAAGGCTTCGCGTCGGCCGGACGCTTCTCCAGCACCACGTCGAGCACCTTCGGGATCACGTCGCCGGCGCGGTTGATGATGACCGTGTCGCCAATGCGGACGTCGACCCCGCTGCGGATCCTCTCGCCGTTGCCGCCGATGCCCTTGATGTAATCCTCGTTGTGCAGAGTTGCATTGGACACGACGACGCCGCCGACGGTGACGGGCTTCAATCGCGCGATCGGATTGAGCGAGCCGGTGCGGCCCACATTGATCTCGATGTCTTCGAGCACCGTCACGGCTTTCTGGGCCGGGAACTTGTGCGCCAAGGCCCAGCGCGGCGAGCGCGAGACGAAGCCGAGGCGCTGCTGCAGGCTCAAGTCGTCAACCTTGTAGACGACGCCATCGATGTCGTAGCCGAGATTGGCGCGGTCGGTCTCGATGGCATGGTAGTGCTCCAGCATCTCCGCAACGCTCGTGCAGCGGCGCGTGAGCGGATTGACCTTGAGGCCGAAGCTCTTGAAGCACTCCATCATGCCGGATTGGGTCGTCGCCGGCATCGCGCTCACTTCGCCCCAGGCATAGGCGAAGAAGCGCAACGGGCGCGAGGCGGTGATCGACGGATCGAGCTGGCGCAGACTGCCCGCGGCCGCGTTGCGCGGATTGGCGAAGAGCGCTTTCCCGGCGGCCTCCTGGCGCGCATTGATCGCGGCGAAATCCTCGTGCGAGAGATAGACCTCGCCGCGCACCTCGAAGATATCGGGAACCTTCGAACCCTTGAGCCGGTGCGGAATGTCGCCCACCGTGCGGGCATTGTTCGTCACGTCCTCGCCCACCGCGCCGTCGCCCCGGGTGGCGGCGGACACGAGCCTGCCGTTCTCGTAGCGAAGGCTCAAGGAGAGACCGTCGATCTTCGGCTCGGCCGTGAGGGCGAGCGGCGCATCGGCCTTCCATTGCAGGAAGCGGCGGATGCGCTCGACGAATTCCTCCACCTCCTCGTCAGCGAAGGCGTTGGCGAGCGAGAGCATCGGCACCCGGTGCCGGACCTTGCCGAATTTCTCCGACACCTTGGAGCCGACCTTCTGGGTCAGGCTCTCGGGCGTCTTCAGTTCGGGGAACTGATCCTCCAGGGCCTCGTAGCGCTTGCGCAGCGCATCGTATTCGGCGTCTGAGACGCTCGGCGCGTCCTCCTCGTAATAGCGCCTGTCGTGTTCCTTGATCTCGGCGCCGAGCGCCTGGTGCTCGATCCGCGCCTCGTCGGGCGTCAGGTGGTCGACGGGATTTTGGGAGGAGGTGCTGCGTGGGGGCATGGTCGAATCGTGTGTGAGGGTGCTTGAACCATAGCGCTCTGCGGGAGAGTCTCCAGGGGTTGGACAGCCATTCGCGCCGACCGTCCACTGTCATGCCGGACGGAGCGTGAGCGGAGATCCGGGATCGGCGGCAGAATGGGATGCGGGATCCGCGACGTCGTCATCCCCCGCGCCGACGCTGTCATGCCCGCGCAGGCGGGGATCCAGAACCGCGACGTCTCGGAAAAGGGCGAGCCGCGTGACGCCTCGGTCTGCCTCGTCGGCGGTCAGGGATCCCGGCCTTCGCTGAGGCGGCCCGGGATGAAGTGCCGTGCTGGTTTTCACGCTCCCGGATCGGCTTGCGCCCTTCGGCCCTCGTACCCTCCGACTGCACCCTCCGACGTCATCACCGGCCTCGTGCCGGTGATCCCAGTCCAAGAAGCGCCGAGCCTCACCTTATCGGGATGGCCGGGACAAGCCCGGCCATGACGGCAGAGGGTGTCGCGGGCCGTGATCCCGACCGTCTCGCTCGGCCTCATCCTGAGGAGCCGCGACAAGCGGCGTCTCGAAGGAGGAGTTCAGGGCTCTTCCGGACCCTCCTTCGAGACGCAGCCTCACGGCTGCTCCTCAGGATGAGGTAAGAGGACGGAAAAGCGGCAAGGCGAAGATCGCCGGGACTGATCCCCGGATCGAGCCCGGGGACGGCCAGTACGGGGAAGGTGTCATCCCGGTCGGAGCGGAGGGGAAGGGAAGCCATCAGCTCGGCACCGGACTGTGGATCCCCTTCCCTCGCTGCGCTCACTGTTGATGACACCAAGCGCGACCCCTCATGTCCGGAACGGAAAGGACCCCGATGCATCGATGAATTCCATGCTTGGGGACTTCGCTCAGTGTAACCGGGCCATCGGATGCTGCGGGAGCCAGCGTTACACCCTGCTCGCTCGGCTCGATGCCGGCTTGGAAAGGCTGTTCAATGCGCCGCGCAGATTGTCTGGCTCGAGTCCCGCCACGCCGGCCTCGATGGCGCCGTGGAGGTCGCGCCAGATCGGGATGGCCGTGGCCAGGGTCTCCCGCCCCTTTCCGTGAGGCGCAGAAGGCGGTTGCGGCGGTCGCCGGGATCCCGGGCGATGGCCACGAGGCCGTCCCGCTCCAGCGGCTTCAGAGCGGCCGTCAGGGTCGTCCGGTCCATGGCGAGCAGCTGCGCCACCGGAGCGATGGAGGGTGGCGTCGGACGGTTGAGGGCGTTCAGCAGCGAGAATTGCCCGGACGTGAGTCCGACCGGCCGCAGGGCGTCGTCGAACAGCCGCGACAGGGCGCGGGCGGCGCGTTGGGCGTGCAAACACAGGCAGGTGTCGCGCACCAGATGGGTTGTCTCGAAAGGTACGTCGCTGGGGTTTGACATGGGCCAATTATGTTGATATCAACTTATTTGTCAAGAAAAACAGGCGCCGAAGCGCCGCGAAGTCGAGCTTTACTGCGGAAAATCCAAGGGAGATACGCGATGAAATACGTCGATGGCTTCGTGCTCGCCGTGCCGGCCGCCAAGAAGGAAACCTACCGCAAGCACGCCGCCGAGGCCGCCCCCCTGTTCAAGGAGTTCGGCGCGACCCGCATGGTGGAGTGCTGGGGCGACGACGTGCCGGACGGCAAGCTCACGGATTTCCGCCGTGCCGTGGATGCCAAGGACGACGAGATCGTCGTGTTCAGCTGGATCGAGTATCCGTCCAAGGAAGTCCGGGATGCCGCCAACAAGAAGATCATGACCGATCCGCGCATGCAGGCGATGGGCGAGCAGATGCCGTTCGACGGTAAGCGCATGATCTTCGGCGGCTTCATGCCTATCCTCGACATCTAGCATCGGACCCAGAAATGGACCCCACTTTTGGGATCCATCCGATGCTCCTTTTCTCGATGAGCGCATCGTTGATGCGGAAAACCGGAATCATTTTTCCGCACGATGCGCATGGAGGTGCCCCATGGCCAATCAGCATGGCGACTTCATCTGGTACGAACTCCTGACGAATGATGCCGGCGCCGCTGCGCGCTTCTACGGCGCGGTCGTCGGATGGCAGACGCGAGCGGCGGAAGGCTCTGATCGCGGCTATCAGATCCTTGGAATTGGCGGTGAGGACGTTGGCGGGCTGATGACCCTTCCGGCCGATGCCGAACGTGCGGGCATGCGCCCGACCTGGCTCGGCTATGTCGGTGTCGACGACGTCGATGCGACCGCCGCCGAGATCGTTCGGGCCGGTGGGACCCAGCATATGCCGCCGACCGACATTCCCGGTGTCGGCCGCTTCGCGATGCTCGCCGACCCGCAGGAAGTCGTGTTCTACGTGATGCGCGGTGCGACGGACGGCACGAGCACGGCATTCGACCAGGGCAAGACCGGACATTGCAACTGGAACGAACTCGCCACCACCGATCCGGCAGCGGCGCTTGCCTTTTACAGCGCCCACTTCGGCTGGGCCAAGGGCGACGCCATGCCGATGGGCGAGATGGGCGATTATCAGTTCATCGACCACGGCGGCCGGACCATCGGCGCCGTGATGAAGCGCACGCCGGAGGGTCCGCCGCCGGCCTGGAATTTCTACTTCGGCGTCGAGGACATCGATGGTGCCGCAAAGGCCGTGTCCGCCAACGGCGGCGCGATCCATTACGGCCCCGCCGAAGTGCCGGGGGGCGTGTTCATCATCGTCGCCGGCGATCCGCAGGGGGCGCTGTTCGGACTCGTCGGTCCGCGCAGATCATAAAGCTCAGGAGGCAATCCCATGAACATCCATGTTTCAGCCTTCCGATGGGTCCCCCAGTTCGCCCAAGGCTATGTGCGTGATCTTCGGGTGCGCTGGGCCCTCGAGGAGGCAGGTCTTCCTTACGAGGCGACATTGATCGATCCGGCGATCCAGGCGACCACCGCCTATCGCGAATGGCAGCCTTTCGGCCAGGTTCCCGCCTACAGGGACGACGCGGTCGAGATCTTCGAATCCGGTGCGATCGTGCTGCATCTCGCAATGCGATCCGAGGCGCTCGCCCCTGCTGACGAGGCGGGGCGCGCCCGGGTGACAACCTGGGTGATTGCCGCGTTGAACTCGGTCGAGCCGCATGTGCAGAACCTGGTTCAACTCGACGTCTTCCATGCCGGCGAGGCCTGGACGAAGGAACGCCGCCCGCAAGCCGAAGCCATCCTGTGCAAGCGTCTTACGGCTCTCAGCGCCTGGCTCGGCGAGCGGGAGTTCCTCGAGGACCGTTTCACGGCCGGCGACCTGATGATGACCATGGTTCTGCGTGAGCTTGCGGACACGGGGCTGCTGGAACGCTACGCCAATCTGGGCGCCTATGTCCGCCGCTGCACCGACCGGCCGGCCTTTGCGCGCGCTCTGGAAGCTCAGTTGCAGCCCTTCCGGGAGAACGCGCCAGTCGCATGATCGCTGGAGCGCAGGCGAAAATCTGATCGAGGAATCCACCATGGACACGCCCATGCCTGACAACCTTGTTCCCGCGGCAGAACTCGCGCGGCGCTCGCCGGTACGCTTTCCGAACGAGAGCCCCGAATACCGCGCCGCCCGCACGGCTTTGCTGGCGGAAGAGATCGAATTGCGTCGCCACCTGGAGCGTGTGGCGGCACAGCGCCGTGCCCTGCCGCCTGGCGGCGAGGTGATCGGCGATTATCGCTTCGAAGGCGAGAACGGCCCGGTGAGCTTCGCCGATCTCTTCGGCGACAAGCCGTCACTCGCCGTCTACAGCTACATGTTCGGCCCGCAGCGCGAGCGTCCCTGCCCCATGTGCACCAACCTGCTCGGAGCAATCGAGGGCAACGGCGCCGATATCCAGCAGCGCATGGCGTTTGCCGTCGTGGCGCGCTCGCCGATCGAGCGGCTGATCGCCTGGAAGAAGGAACGCGGCTGGACGAACCTGAAGCTCTACTCGGACCTCAACGGCAACTACTCGCGCGATTATCACGGCGTGTTGCCGGACGGGTCGGAGATCCCGAGCTTCAACGTCTTCACCCGGCGCGACGAGACCATCCGTCATTTCTGGAGCGGCGAGATGACCGGCGATTCCGCCGATCCCGGCCAGGATCCCCGTGGCGCTCCCGATTTCGCCCCCTTGTGGAACGTGCTCGACACCACGCCGGAAGGGCGTGGAACGGACTGGTATCCGAAGTTGAGCTACGGAGCGTGATAGGCTGGCCATTGATGTCATTCCCGGAGGGCCGCGCAGCGGAGGGGAAGGGAATCCATGGCAGTGCAGGCTTCAGTGGCCCCCCTCGCGTCTGGGGCCGCTGGGAATGACACTCTCCGATGTCATGGCCGACCCTGTGCCAGCCATCCCGACCTCTTGAGGGGTTGCGCTTTTCCCATCGAGATCACTGGCACGAGGCCGGTGATGACGTGCAAGGGTGGATCAATCAGGCCGCCGTAATGGCTCCTGTCAATGCGCGGCCGCTTCCAGGAGCCGCGCCGCAGCCGCGCGGGCTTCCTCGGTGATTGTCGCGCCGGCGAGCATGCGGGCGATTTCCTCCCGGCGCGGCGTCGCTTCGAGCGGGATCACGCGGGTGGCGACCCGATCCTCCCCTCCGCGCACGCCTTCCTTGGCGATGAGGAAATGGCTGCCGGCCTTGGCGGCGACCTGCGGCGCGTGGGTGACGGCCATCACCTGAACGTTCCGGGCCAGACGCGCGAGGCGCTGGCCAATGGCATCGGCCACTGCGCCGCCGACGCCGGTGTCGATTTCGTCGAAGACCAGGGTCGGGGCCGAGCCCTTGTCCGCCAGCACTACTTTCAGCGCCAGCATGAAGCGGGACAGCTCGCCGCCCGAGGCCACCTTCATCAGGGGGCCGGGACGGGTCCCTGGGTTGGTCTGGGCCCAGAACTCGACGCGCTCGAAGCCGCTCGGATCGCGGCTGTCCTCGTCGGTGGTGATCTCCGTGATGAACCGCGCCCGCTCGAGCTTTAGCGGCGGCAGCTCGGCCTGGACGGCGGCATCGAGGGACTGGGCGGCCTTCTTGCGACCGGCGGAGAGGGCCTTGGCGGCTTTCACGTAAGCGGCGTCCGCTTCCTTCAGCGCGTTCTCCAGCCCGACGAGTTTTTCCTCGCCCGCATCGATGGCAGCCACATCCTCTTCGAATCGCTGGCGCAGGGCGGCGAGCTCGTCGGCCGGGACATCGTATTTGCGGGCGGCGGCGCGCAGGGCGAAGAGGCGCTCCTCGGTCTGCTCCAGCTCGCGTGGGTCGTATTCGGTGGCCCGGATCGCCTCTTCGAGGGCCGCGCGGGCTTCGTCGATGGCGACGAGCGCAGCATCGAGAGCCTTCACACTAGGCTCGACAAGCGACGGGGCCTGGGCGCTGCGGCGCTCGAGCTTGCGCACGGCGGCCGAAAGTTCGTTGACAGGAGACGTGTTGCCAGCGACGACCTCATAGGCCTCATTGAGGTCCTGGGCCACCTTCTCCGACTGCATCATGACGACCCGGCGCCCGGCCAGGGTTTCCTCCTCCCCTGCCCGGGGGTTGAGGTTGGTCAGCTCCTCGACCGCATGACGCAGGAAATCGGCCTCCTTGCGGGCCTTTTGGATGCGGTTTCGGTGGTCCTGCAGGGCCGTACGGGCTTCGCGGACCTTTCGCGCGGCTTCCGTGACCACCTGCACCTCGGCGGAGAGGCCGCCGAAGGCATCGAGAATGGCGCGGTGCGAGACGGGATCGACCAGAGCGCGGTCGTCGTGCTGGCCATGGATCTCGACCAGGGTCGCGCCGATGGCCCTGAGGACCTGCACGCTGACGGGCTGGTCGTTGACGAACGCACGGGTGCGCCCGTCGGCCACCTGGACGCGGCGCAGGATCAGGTCGCCGTCGATATCGATATCGGCATCCGCCGCGACGCGGCGGGCCGGATGGTCCAGGGGGCAGTCGAAGACGGCCGTCACCTGGCCCTGGTTCTCGCCGTGGCGCACGAGGCTGCCGTCGCCGCGGCCGCCGAGGGCCAGGGCGAAGGCGTCGAGCAGGATGGATTTGCCAGCGCCGGTCTCACCCGTGAGGACACTCAGCCCCTCATGAAAGTGAAGCTCAAGCCTGTCGATGAGGACGATATCGCGAATCGCCAGCTGGATCAGCATGGAAAGTGAGGCTTAACCCGTCCGCTGGCTGACCTGGGGGACGCCGCGGAAGGCCTTGCTGATCCAGGATTGGGAATCCTCGCGCGGCTCGACGCCGCCCTTGGTCAGCAAAGCGTGGGCGTCCTTGTACCAAGGACTGTCAGGGAAGTTGTGGCCGAGAACGGCGGCGGCGGTCTGCGCCTCGTTGACGATGCCCATGGCCATGTAGGCTTCGGTGAGGCGCTCGAGGGCCTCTTCCACGTGGCGGGTCGTCTGATAGCGCGAAACCACGGTGCGGAAGCGGTTGATGGCGCCCGCATAGTTGCGCTTCTGCAGATAGAAGCGACCGACCTCCAGTTCCTTGCCGGCGAGTTGGTCACTGGCGACCTGCAGCTTCTTCTTGGCGTCCGCCACGTATTCGGAGTTCGGATAGCGCTGGATCAGCTCCTGCAGCGACAGGATGGCGCGCTCGGACTTCTCCTGATCGCGCGTGATGTCGGGGATCTGGTCGTAATAGGACGACGCCATCAGATACTGGGCATAGGCCGCATCGGACGTGTTGGGATAGCTCTGGAGATAGCGTTTGGAAGCCGTGATGGATTCCTCATAGAAGCCGCCCTCGTAATTGGCATAGGCCTCCATGATCAGTCCTCTGCGGGACCAGTCGGAATAGGGATATTGCTTGTCGAGGCTGCTGAATTTCTTCACCGCGCCGTCGAAATCGCCCTTCTGCACCCGGGCGAGACCATCGTTGTAGATTTCCTCCGCCGGGGCATTCGCCACGATCTCGGGCTTGTAGGTCTCGCTCTTGTCGAACGGATTGAGCGACGAAAGGGATTCGCAGCCGGCGAGCCCCAAGGCGCAGACGCCAAGGATCAGAGCGCGGGCGGACGCGCCTTTCATACCTGCATAAGCCTTCGCGAACGACATGCCTCGCGGTCCTCCAAAAACCGTGCTCGATGTTTTAACGATGCACCAGGGTTCTTTAGCCCAAGCATAGGGGCAGAGCCAAGCCCATACGTTAGCGCATCGTACGGAAAAGTGGATCCGGTTTGCCGCTCCGGACGATGCGCAACTTAAAATGAGCATCGGATGGATCCCAAAAGTGGTTTCCACCTTAGGGTCCGACGCTCTGGTTTACCCAATAGGCCTTAAGAAAGCCTGCATGAGATCATGCGGCCAATGGGCGCTTGCTGCCTATAGCGGAAATACAGGTCCGTCGAAAGCCGCTTTAGTGCATCTCGGGGGCGAGAACCGAAGCCGCCACGCTGCCGATATCGGCATAGCCCGTCTCGCGGCGGGGAACAGCGTCCACGATGGCGTAGTTGGAGCGGCTCGAGAACAGGGCCTCGAGCACCGAGAAATTCATGCGGTGCCCGCCGCAATAGGAGCGGTAGGTGCCGAGCAGCGGCAGACCCGCGAGGGACAGATCGCCGACCGCATCGAGCAGCTTGTGACGGACAAACTCGTCCGCATAGCGCAGGCCTTCGGGGTTCATGATGCCGTCGTCGCCGATGGCGACCGTGTTCTCGAGGGAAGCGCCCAGGGCGAAACCGGCGCTCCAGAGCTTCTCCACGTCGCGCATGAAGCCGAAGGTGCGGGCGCGGGAGATTTCACGGCGGAAGACGGAGGGCGAGAGCTCGACGGCTTTGCGCTGGCGGCCGATCACCGGGGTGGGGAAATCGATCTCCACGTCCAGGCGGAAGGCGCGGTCGTTGGGAAGAAGCTCGGCAAACGCCTTGCCCTGCGTGACGCGGACCGACTTGAGCACCTTGAGATAACGGCGGGTGGCGCCCTGAACGGCGATGCCGACCTGGTCGATGGCATCGATGAAGGGAGCCGAGCTGCCGTCCAGGATCGGAACCTCCGGCCCGTCGATCTCGACGAGCACGTTGTCGATGCCGAGACCGGTCAGGGCCGCCATTAGGTGCTCGATAGTGGCGACCGCGCCCGTATCGCGGTCGCCGATCACCGTGCAGAGCTCGGTGGCGGTGACCGCCAGGTGCCGAGCGTCGATCAGTCGGTCCAGGCCGCCCGGCAGGCCGGTGCGCAGGAAAGCAATGCCATGGCTCGCTTCAGCCGGATGAAGGATCATCTTCACTTCATCCCCGGAATGAACTCCGGTTCCAACCAGGGTCACGGCAGCGCGAAGCGTGGTTTGCTGGCTTTGCTTCATTATTCCTGAACCTCAACTACCCTTGTCGCCAAACTGAGCCTCATTAGCCGGGGAAGTTGCATTTGCTGCATTGTTCTTCCGACCGGCAGGCTTCTCATTAGCGCTGCCCCTTAAACGTGGAGGCACCTTAGTCCCGCTGTCAGGCTAGGCCAAATCACGCTTTCTTACTTTGTGTTACATTTTGGATAACTCTCAAGTCATTGATGTTAATAGATCTTTAACGAAGAAAGCCCCCAGCCGCATTGGGCTGGGGGCCTTTTGTAACATCCGTGCCAGCAGCGTCAGACCAAATCAGTTGGCCTGGCGACGCAGGAAGGCGGGAATTTCCAGTTGGTCATCTTCCGACGGAGCCCGGGGAGCCGGAGCCATCGGGGCCTGCGGAGGACGCTGGGCCTGGGGCGGCATGGGCCGGCGGGCGTACTCGGCGTGGACCGAGGACATGGGCTGGCGCGGCGCTTCCTGGCGTGGCTCGGCGGGGGCGTGCGGGGGCTCCTCACGGCGGCCGAAGCCGATGGTCGCAAGGCGCTGGATCAGCGACGGCTTATGCTCGTGAGCAGGCTCCTCGCCGCGGCTGGCGCGGATCTGATTCTGCGCCGGCATCGGCAACTCGTCGATTCGCGGCATCCGGGCCGGACGCATGGCGCGTTCCGCCTGCGGCGGGATGAAGGCGCCCTGCTCCACCGGCTCCTCATAGACCGGCTGCTGCGGAGCCGGAGCCTCGTAAGCCAATGCCTGACGGGGCTGAGCCGGCGTGAGGACCACGTCGTCGCGAATCACAGGCTGCGGAGCGGGCTCGAGCGGCTGGGCCGCGGCCATGGGAGCCGGAGCCGCAACGTGGGCCGAAGCCAGAACGGGCGTGCCCTGGTTCAGGATCGGAGCCGCCTTCACCGATTCGGCTTGGGCGGCGGAGCGAAAGGTCGACGCAGGCTGAGTGGGCGTGGCGCGGGCGCGGGCCTCGGCACGCAGGCGCTCGGCCACCTCGGAGATGCGCTGCTCGGTGGCAGTCAGGTCTCCGCCCTTCTCGAGAAGGGCGTGGTCGATGCCGGTCGCCACGACGGAGACGCGGATGATGCCTTCCAGGCTCTCGTCGAAGGTCGCGCCGAGGATGATGTTGGCATCCTGGTCCACTTCCTCGCGGATGCGGGTCGCTGCTTCGTCGAGCTCGTAGAGGGTGAGATCGTTGCCGCCCGTGATCGAGATGAGCAGGCCGCGCGCGCCCTTCATCGACACGTCGTCGAGGAGCGGGTTCGCGATGGCTGCCTCGGCGGCACGGATGGCGCGCTTCTCGCCGGATGCCTCGCCCGTGCCCATCATGGCCTTGCCCATGCCGCGCATGACGGAGCGCACGTCGGCGAAGTCGAGGTTGATGAGGCCTTCCTTCACCATCAGGTCGGTGATGCAGGCAACGCCGGAATAGAGCACCTGGTCGGCCATGGCGAAAGCGTCCGCGAAGGTCGTCTTCTCTGTGGCGACACGGAACAGGTTCTGGTTCGGGATCACGATGAGCGTGTCGACCGCCTGCTGCAGCTCGTTGATGCCGGCTTCCGCCAGACGCATGCGGCGCACGCCCTCGAACTGGAACGGCTTCGTGACGACGCCAACAGTCAGTATACCGAGTTCGCGGGCCGCGCGGGCCACGACCGGGGCCGCGCCTGTGCCGGTGCCACCGCCCATGCCGGCGGTGATGAACACCATGTGCGAGCCGGCGAGCTGATCGCGGATCTCGTCGATCACCTCTTCGGCAGCCGCGCGGCCGACCTCCGGCTGCGAGCCGGCGCCGAGGCCTTCCGTGACCTGGATGCCCATCTGGATCACGCGCTGAGCCTTGGAGGAGGCCAGAGCCTGCGCGTCGGTGTTCGACACCACGAACTCGACGCCCTCCAGACCGGATTCAATCATGTTGTTCACGGCATTTCCGCCGGCGCCACCGACGCCGAAAACCGTGATGTGCGGCTTGAGTTCCCGGATGTCCGGAGTTTGCAGATTCATTGCCATGACCTGTGCCTCTTCTGGCCTTAATACTGATAAGCGTTTGGCGGACGCTAACCCTTGTTTACTTGAACTCTTCACGATGGCCCGCCGCGCCAACGCGTTACTCGTATTAGAAACTCTCGCGAATCCAACGACCCACCCGTGAGAAGTAGCCGTCGGTTCCCGTACTCTGAAACAAGCCGCTGGAGCGCGGCTCGAAATACTCGATGTGAGCCACCTGCGGATAAACCAGGAGGCCGACCACTGCCGAAAAGGCAGGGCCCTTTGCCGCCTCAGGCAGACCCTTGATGCCGAGCGGACGCCCGACACGAACCTGGCCCTGCAAGATGCGGCGCGCCGTTTCCGGCAGCCCGACGAGCTGGCTTGCGCCGCCCGTCAGCACGACCCGCCGTCCGGCCTGGGCCGCAAAGCCCGCGCCTTTCAACCGATCACGCACAAGTTCGAGAACTTCCTCGACCCGCGGCTTGATGATGCGAACGAGGTGCGATTTCGGCAGATGATTCGGAACGTCCCGTTCGTCCTCGTCGACCTGTGGCACCGCGATCATGTCCCGGTCATCCGCGCTCGATGTGATCGCGGAGCCGTAGAGTGTCTTGAGCCGTTCGGCTGCGGACACACGGGTCGTGAGACCGCGCGCGATGTCCATGGTCACGTGGTGACCGCCGACGGCGATGGCATCGGCATGCACCAGATGGCCGTTGGAGAAGATGCCGACGCTCGTGGTGCCGCCGCCCATGTCGACGACCGCGCAGCCCATATCGGCTTCGTCGTCGACGAGTGCCGAGAGACCCGCCGCATAGGGCGTTGCGATCACGGCTTCGACGCCGAGATGGCAGCGCTCGACTGCGAGCATGAGATTGCGGGCGGCAGCCGCTTCGGACGTGACCACATGCAGATCCGTACCGAGACGCTCGCCGATCATGCCGGCAGGATCGACGATGTGATTCTGCTGATCGAGCGAGAAGCCGGTCGGCAGAGCGTGAAGCACGGTTCTGCCGCGACGCAGGTCGTAGCTCGATGCTGCATCGAGCACGCGATGAACGTCGCCGGAGCCGACCGCGCCGCGCACCGGGATATGCGCTTCGAAGTGCTCGGACGCGAGACGGCCGCCGGTGAGGTTGACGATCACCGACTGGATTTCGACCTTCGCCATGCGCTCGGCAGCGTGAACCGCCTGACGGATCGCGCTTTCGGCCGCTTCCAGGTCGACGACCACGCCGCCTTTGAGGCCCACGGAGCGCTGATGGCCGATGCCGAGAATACGCGCCACATGGGTGCGGCTGCGCAGCGATTCGACCTCGTCGGCCGGCTTCAATTCCGCCACGACGCAGACGACCTTGCTCGTGCCCACATCCAGGACCGAGAGAATGGCGCTCTTGCGCGCGGAAAGCGGCTTCAAGCGAGGCGTCAAACCGTGACCCGAGAGACTCATGTACCGACCCCCTTGCCGCGCATTGGTTTTTTCTTGAGCGCCTCGGCGCGGGCCAGGGCTGCCTCTTCCGTCAAGCGGACGACGACGCGATCCGCCATGCGCAGATCGATCGCCAGCACGTCCTTTTCCAGAATCTTCTGCTCGTGTTCGAGCTTTACGAGACGGGCCAGCGCATTGGCGACCCCGAGCTCCGGCAGGCGCACGTCCATGCCGTTGTCCATCTTGAGCGTCCAGCGCCGGCCGGCCACGAGAGTGCCCGCACGAATGCGGTTCTTGAGCGGGCCTGCAGCCTCGAGCAGCGCGAGATAGTCCTTGCTGCGGGTATTGGCGCCCTCGCCCACCACGAACGGCAGATCGAGATAGCGCTCGTCCTGCATCAGGTCGATCACCGTGCCGTCGGCAGCGATCACGAACAATTCGCCGTTGTTCTGCCAGATCCCGTGCGCCTCGCGCTCGGTGAGCGTGATGACGAGTTCGTTCGGATAGAGCTTGCGCACCATAGCCGACTTGATCATCGGAACGCGTTCCAGGCGCTCGCGCAGATCGTTCACGTCGAGGAAGGCCAGCGACTGCTTGGAATTGATGCCCGCCGCAGCGAGAACCTCGTTCTCGCCCATCTGCGAGATGCCGGAGATTGTCACCTGATCGAGACCGAGACCGACCGCCCGTGCCAGCGCATGATGCGGCTCGCCGTAGTCGCGGATGAAGCCGTCGATATGGCCACCCTGCCAGAGACCGAATCCGATGACGGCACTGAAGAAGCCGAGCGCCAGGCCGGTTCCGAGAAAGCGCGGAAGGCGCTGCTCGAGCGGGAGGCCGGCGGAGCGCCGGCGCACGCTGCGCGAGGAGCCGAAGAGTTTCTTGATTCGTGAAGGCTTCTTGAAGTGGGAGGCGCCCGCCCCCCGACTTTCGGGGGCAGAGCGCGCAACCGCGAATCCGGCCGGGTAGACCGTCATCGGTTGCAGGTAGCGTCCTCCACCATCCATTGCACAAGCTCGCCAAACGAATAGCCCGCGTGGGCTGCCAATTCTGGCACCAAGCTCGTCTCGGTCATGCCGGGTTGCGTGTTGACCTCAAGAACGACGAGTTCCCCTGTTCCTCCAGGAGTGTCGTCGTACCGTAAGTCAGCGCGGCTGATTCCCCGACAGCCGAGCGCTTGATGCGCCGTTAACGCCAACTCTTGGACCTTTTGGTAAATATTCGGTTTAATTTCTGCCGGGAGGACGTGAATGGAGCCCCCCTTCACATATTTCGCATCGTAATCGTAGAAGACCCCGGTGGCGGGCTGGATGTCGATGACCCCGAGGGCCCTGTCGCCCATGACCGCGCAGGTGAGTTCCCGGCCCGCAATGTATGATTCCACAAGGACTTGCTCGCCGAAGGCCCAGTCCTCCCGCGTCAGCTCCTGGGGCGGATGGGATCGGTCCTCGCGGACGATGATGACACCGACGGAAGAGCCCTCGTTGACCGGCTTGATCACGTAGGGTGCCGGAAGAACGTGGCCTTTCGCCGCCTCCAAACGGTTAACGACCTGCCCTTTGGGCACCGGTACGCCCGCCGCCGCCATGATCGTTTTGGCCCTGTCCTTCTGCATGGCGAGCGCCGAGGCGAGAACCCCGGAATGGGTATAGGGAATTCTTAAGACTTCCAGCAGACCCTGGATCGTTCCGTCCTCGCCCACCCGGCCATGGAGCGCGTTGAACACCACATCCGGCGCAACGGCCTGAAGAACGGTGGCGATGTCGGGTTGCACGTCGATGGGAGTAACCTTGTAACCCTGCGCCTCCAGGGCCTTGCAGCAGGCCCGGCCCGAAGCCAGGCTCACCTCGCGCTCGGCCGACCAGCCGCCATAGAGAACGGCAACGTGCTTCGCCATGATCTGCTCCCGTCATGCGCCCCGGCCACACCGGGATGATTAAGTGATTCGAATCAGGTCCTCGCGATCCCGACCCGCTTGATTTCCCATTCGAGCTCCACGCCCGACATCTCGCGAACGCGGCGGCGCACCTCTTCGCCCAGGCCCTCGATATCGGCCGCGGAGGCGGAGCCGTGGTTGATCAGGAAATTGCAGTGCATCTCGGAGACCTGGGCATCGCCGATGCGAAGCCCCCGGCAGCCCGCCGCATCGACCAGTTCCCACGCCTTCTTGCCCGGAGGGTTCTTGAAGGTGGAGCCGCCCGTGCGGGTATTCACCGGCTGCGTGGAGGAACGCGCCTCGGTAATGGCGTTCATCTCGCTCAGGATCTCGGCAGGATCGCCGGGACGGCCCTCGAACAGAGCCTCGGTGAAGATCACATCGTCCGGCACGTCTGAATGGCGATAGGTGAAACCCATCTGCGCATTGGTGAAGCTCACCGCCACGCCGGTGCGCGTGACGCCCTTGGCCCCGACGAGCACATCCTTCGTCTCGCCGCCATATGCGCCGCCATTCATGCGCAACGCACCGCCGATGGCGCCGGGAATGCCGCGCAGGAAGGACAGACCGGCAATGCCGGCCTCCGCCGCCGCGCGCGCGACCTTCACATCAGGGGCGCCGGCACCGGCGCGCACGCGCAGGCCCGGCTCCACCGACACTTCGGCAAAACCTTTTCCTAACCGGATCACGACGCCTTCCCATCCCCCGTCGCGAATGAGCAGGTTGGAGCCGAGACCCACGACGAGCACCGACAGGCTGCGGTCGAGTCGCTGCAGGAAGTACGCAAGATCGTCCGCATCGACCGGCGTGAACAGCACCTGCGCCGGGCCGCCCGTGCGGAACCACGACAGAGGCGCCGTCGGCGCATTCGCCTCCAGCTTGCCGCCCAGCTCGGGCATGCCGGCATTCAGATCGGGAACGATATCGGCAAACATCAAGCCGCCTTCTCGCCAAGCGCCTCGAGCTCGCCTGGCAGCGCGTAGGCCCATTGGGTGATGTTGCCGGCGCCGAGGCAGATCACGTAATCGCCCGGCTTCGCGATGCCCTTCACGAAGCCTGCGAGTTCCTCCGACTTTTCAAGCGCCATCACGTTGCGGTGTCCGCGCGCCTTGAGGCCGGACACGAGGCTGTCGCGGTCTGCGCCCGGGATCGGCTGCTCGCCCGCCGCATAGACCGGCGCGACGATGACCGCGTCCGCATCGTTAAAGCAGGTGCAGAACTGATCGAACAGGGACGCCAGGCGCGAATAGCGGTGCGGCTGCACCACGGCGATGACCTGCCCGTCGGTCGAGGCGCGCGCGGCCTTGAGCACCGCTGCGATCTCGATGGGATGGTGGCCGTAATCATCGAACACCGCAACGCCGTTCCAATCGCCCGTACGGGTGAAGCGCCGCTTCACGCCGCCAAAGCTTGCGAGCGCCTTGCGGATCGCATCCGGCGTGACGCCGAGTTCATGCGCGACCGCGATCGCAGCGGTGGCGTTGAGCGCATTGTGCGCACCCGGCATCGGCAGCACGAGGTCTTCGAGTTCGAGGCGGAAGCCGGGACGGCGGTCGCGGATCATGACGCGGAAGCGGTTCTGACCGCCGCGCGAATCCACATCCATCAGGCGCACGTCGGCCTGCGGATTCTCGCCGTAGGTGATGATGCGGCGATCCTCGATGCGGCCCACGAGGTCCTGCACGGTCGGGTGGTCGATGCACATCACCGCGAAACCGTAGAACGGGATCGAATTGATGAAGGAGTGGAAGGCGTCCTTGATCGCGTCGAAGGTGCCGAAATGATCGAGATGCTCGGCATCGATGTTGGTGACGATGGCCACATCCGCCGGGAGCTTAAGGAAGGTGCCATCGGACTCGTCCGCCTCCACCACCATCCACTGGCCATCGCCCATGCGGGCATTGGTGCCGTAGGCATTGATGATGCCGCCGTTGATGACGGTCGGGTCGAGCCCGCCCGCATCGAGCAGCGTGGCGACGAGGGACGTCGTGGTGGTCTTGCCGTGGGTGCCCGCCACGGCGACGCAGGACTTGAAGCGCATGAGCTCGGCCAGCATCTCGGCGCGACGCACGACGGGCAGGCGCTTCTCGCGGGCGACGATCAGCTCCGGGTTGTCGCGCTTGATCGCGGTCGAGACCACGACGATCTCCGCATCCTCCACGTTCTCGTCCCTGTGGCCGATGAAGGTCTTGATGCCCTTATCGTGCAGGCGCCTGACGTTGTAATTGTCGGCCGCGTCCGAGCCCTGCACCGTGTAGCCCAGATTGTGCATGACCTCGGCGATGCCCGACATGCCGATGCCGCCGATGCCGATGAAGTGAATGGGACCAAGCTTCGGCGGCAGTTTCATGGTTTTTTTTCCGTTATTGTTCGAATGAATGAGGGTGAGAACGACCTGCGCCAGACGCTCCGCCGCATCCGTGATGCTGGCGCTATGTGCAGCGGCGGCGGCTTTGGTCAAGCGGTCAGGCTCTTGAAAAAAGAGCTGAATCTCGTTTGCCAGCCTCTCAGGGGTGAAGTCCGATTGCGGACAAACGATGGCGGCCCCGAGATCTCCGAGGGTTTTGGCGTTGGCCGCCTGGTCCTGGTCGAGGGAGCCCGGCAGGGGCACGAGGACCGAGGGGCGACCGATTACCGCAAGCTCCGCGACGGTCGAGGCGCCGGAACGGGAGACCACGAGATGGGCCTGGGCCAGCCGGTACGGCAGATCCTTGAAGAAGGGCTCGGCCTCGAATTCCACACCCAGTTTCCGGTAATGGTCGCGGACCCGCTCCAGGTCCTCGCCCCGGGCCTGCTGGGTGACAGCAAGGCGTGTTCTCAGGTTCGGCGGCAGGAGCTCGATCGCCGGCGGCACCACATCGCTCATGACCCGCGCGCCCTGGCTGCCGCCGACCACGAGGAGGCGGAGCTTTCCATTGGGTTCCAGGCTTGCATAGGGCTGCTTCGCGGCTTCCAGCACCGCGGGACGGATCGGGTTGCCCGTGTGGACGAGCTTTCCGGGCACGTTCGCCGGAACCCCCTTGATATCGGCGAAACCCGTCGCAATCACGGTGGCGCGGCGGGCGAGCAGGCGGTTCGCGCGCCCCATCACGCCATTCGCCTCATGGATCACCGTCGGCACCTTGAGGAAGTAGGCTGCCAATACCGGTGGCACGGTGGGGTAACCGCCGAAGCCCACGACGACGACAGGCTTCATCTGCCGCATGAGGGATGCGGCCTTCAGGGTCCCCTGCCCGAGCAGCAGAGCCGCCTTCGCCATCTGCGGCAGCGAGCGGCCAGATGGGGTCGCGGACGGAATCTCGACGACCTCGTCAGCCGGAAACGAGCCTCCATAGGCATTGGCGCGCTTGTCGGTCGCGAGCGCCACCTTTGCACCAGAGGCCTTCAGGGCATTCGCCAGTGCTTCGGCCGGAAAAAGATGACCGCCGGTTCCGCCGGCGGTCAGGAGGATGAGAGGAGCGCTCATCAATGCGCCCGATCCTGCCCGTAATGGTCCATCATCTCGGCGCGCGGCCGCCGCCGCGTGAGCGCGATGAGGAAGCCCATGCCGAGCGCGAGAGAGAGCAGCGACGAGCCGCCATAGGAGATGAAGGGCAGCGTCATGCCCTTGGCTGGCATGAGATGCACGTTCACCATCATGTTGATGCAGGCCTGCAGGCCGAACATGAAAATGAGGCCCGTGGCGGCGAGACGGCAGAACGTGTCCTCGCTGCGCCGGGCGAGCGACAGGCCGCGCAGCACGATGAAGGCGAAGACCAGGAGCAGCACGATGCAGACGACGATGCCGAATTCTTCTGCCGTGACGGCGAAGATGAAGTCGGTGTGGGCATCGGGCAGGATGCGCTTGACCGTGCCCTCGCCCGGACCGCGCCCGAGCCAGCCGCCGCGCGAGAAGGATTCCATCGCCGTGTCCACCTGGAAGGTGTCGCCGGAGTCCTTGTCGAGAAAGCGCTCGATGCGGGCCCGCACGTGCGGCAGGAATTCATAGGCCGCCACGATGCCCACAAGTCCGGCACCCCCGAGGCCCATCACCCAGAACCAGTGCAGGCCGGCGATGAAGAACAGGCCGCACCACACGATGGTGACCAGCATGGTCTGGCCGAAATCAGGCTGGAGGATGAGCGGAATGATGGTGGCGGGCAGAAGCAGGAGCGCCAGCAGCGTGCCCGGGACGTCCTTGCGCCGCGCACCCTCCGAGAAAGCCCAGGCCGACAGCACCACGAAGGCGGGCTTGACGAATTCCGACGGTTGCAAGCCGAGCGGGCCGATCATGATCCAGCGATGGGCGCCCTTGATCTCAGGACCGTATTGGAACGCCAGCAGGATCAGCACCATGGCGACCGCATAGACCAGCAGCGCCAGACGCCGGATGTGGCGCAGGGACAGGAACGAGACCGGGATCATGATGGCGAGCGCCGGGACGAGGAACATCACCTGCCGGTTCACGAAATGAAACGTGGAGAGGCCGAGGCGCTCCGCAACGGGCGGCCCGCCGGCCATTAGGAAGACGAGACCTGCCAGCATGAGGATGGCGAGACCTGCGAGAAGCAGGCGGTCGACCGTCCACCACCAATCGCCGAAAGCCGAGCGTTCCGCGCGCGACACCATCTTCAAGCCCCCTTGGCTTCAAGGCCGGGTAATGCCCGGACCAGATCGCGGAAATGGTTTCCGCGCACTTCGTAATTCGGAAATTGGTCATAGGACGCGCAGGCCGGCGACAGCAGCACGACGGCCGGGCTCCCCAGCGCCTGCGCATCCGCTGCCGCCTGTGCCACAGCGTTGTCGAGAGTGCCGCACTGGACATGCGGAACGTCGCTGCCGAGCGTCCCGGCAAATTCGTCCGCAGCCGCGCCGATGAGATAGGCCTTGCGGATCTTCGGGAAATAGGATGTCAGCGGCTCGATCCCGCCTTCCTTCGCCTTGCCGCCGAGGATCCAGAGAATGTCGTCGAAGGACTTCAGCGCCTTCTCGGTGGAATCCGCGTTCGTGGCCTTGGAGTCGTTGATGAAAAGGGTCGATCCGATGCGGCCGACCTCTTCCATGCGATGCGGCAGGCCGGGGAAGGTGTGGAGGCCGGCGCGGATCTCCTCAGGCGAAATGCCCGAGGCCAGGGCGACTGCGACCGCGGCAGCGGCGTTCTGCGCATTGTGAGCGCCGCGCAGCGAGCCGATGCCCGACAGGTTGGCGACAGGAGCGGCACCCGACACCGTCACCCCGACAAGCGTTTCGCCGTCCGCGAAGACGCCCTTCACACCAAGCGGCTCGACCGAAACGCGAGCGACGTTCACACCCTTTGCCTGGCATGAATCGGCGATCGCACGGCTCATCGGATCGTCGACGCCGATGACGGCAAGCCCCGCCTTCGCCACCAGCCGCTGCTTGATCGCTGCGTAATCTTCCATCGTCCCGTGCCGGTCGATGTGATCGGGCGAAAGGTTGAGATGAACGCCCATGGTAGGCGCGAGCGAGGGCGCCAGATCGATCTGGAATGAGGAGCACTCGATCACGTGGATGCGGTCGTCGGCAGGTGGCTCCAGCGAGAGGATCGCGGTGCCGATATTGCCGCCCATCTGCACGTCGCGGCCAGCTTCGCGCAGGATATGCGCGATCAGCGCCGTCGTGGTGGATTTCCCGTTCGTGCCGGTAATGGCAACAAAGGGTGCATTCGGCGCGATCTTCTCCCGCTCGCGGCAGAACAGCTCGATATCGCCGATGATCTCGACGCCGGCCGCACGCGCGAGCTTCGCCGACCAGTGCGGCTCGGGATGGGTCAGCGGCACACCGGGCGAGAGGATGAAGGACGAGAACCTCGACCAATCCGCATTCCGCAGGTCGCCCGTTTCGATGCCCCTCGCGTTGGCCTCGGCCATCTTGGCCGGATTATCGTCGCAGGCGATCACATGCGCCCCGCCCTCGTTCAGGGCAAGCGCCGTCGCCAGCCCCGAGCCGCCGAGGCCGAAGAGAGCGACCGTTCTGCCTGAGAAGGTGGTGACGGGGATCATGCGCGCTACCGCAGCTTGAGGGTGGCGAGGCCGGTGAGCGCCAGCACGACGGCGATGATCCAGAAGCGGATCACGACCTGCGGCTCGGTCCAGCCCAGCTGCTCGAAATGGTGGTGGATCGGCGCCATCTTGAAGACGCGCTTGCCCGTGAGCTTGAAGGAGGTGACCTGGATGATCACGGACATGATCTCCAGCACGAAGAGCCCACCGACGATGGCGAGAACGAACTCGTGCTTGGCCGCCACTGCGATGGTGCCGAGAAGGCCGCCGAGGGCGAGCGAGCCCGTGTCGCCCATGAAGATCTGGGCCGGAGGTGCGTTGAACCAGAGGAAGCCGAGGCCTGCGCCGATGAGCGCACCGCAGATCACCGCGAGCTCACCGGTGCCGGGCACGAAATGGATCTGCAGGTAATTGGAGAACACCGCGTTACCGGACAGATAGGCGATGAAGCCGAATGTGCCCGCCGCGATCATCACCGGCACGATGGCGAGACCGTCGAGACCATCGGTGATGTTCACCGCATTGCCGGCGCCGACGATCACGAAGCCGGCGAAGACGATGTAGAACCAGCCGAGATTGAAGATCAGGTCCTTCGAGAACGGCAGCGCCAGTTTGTTGGCGAGGCCCGGCGTCGCCATGTAGGAGATGGCGATGCAGGCGACGGCGGCGATCAACGCCTCGATGGCGAGGCGCGAGCGGCCGGAAAAGCCTTTGTGCGACTGCTTCGTCACTTTCAGGTAATCGTCATAGAACCCAATGGCGCCGAAGCCCACGGTGACGAACAGCACGACCCACACATAGTGGTTTTCCAGGTTCGCCCAGAGCAGGGTCGAGATCAGCACGCCCGCGAGGATCATCAACCCGCCCATGGTCGGTGTGCCGCGCTTGGTCAAAAGGTGCGATTGCGGCCCGTCCTCGCGGATCGGCTGCCCCTTGCCCTGGCGCAGGCGCAGGAGCGAGATCATCCACGGGCCGAACAGGAAGACGATCAGCAAGCCGGTCGCCGTCGCGCCGCCGGTGCGGAACGTGATGTAGCGGAAGATATTGAGGGGGCTGAAATAGGGGCTGAGCTCAGCCAACCAGGTTAACATCGATCATCCTTTCAGCGCGTGGGCCGTCGAGCTCGCGCCGTAACGTTCTTTCAAAGCTTTGACAACCAGGGCCATCTTCATGCTGAGCGAGCCCTTGACGGTGATGGCATCGCCGGGGCGAACCGCCGCGCAGACGGCATCGACCAACTCGGCGGAGGTCTCCGCATGGGTTGCGACCTTGGCCTGCGGCAAAGCATCGACGAGGTTCTTCATCAAGGGACCGGCCGCGAACAGCAGGTCGATCCTGTTCGACTCGACCGCTTCGGCAAGCTCCGCGTGCAGGCGCGGACCCGTCTCGCCCAATTCCTTCATGTCGCCCAGGACAACGATCCGCCGCGCGCCGCGGCCGAGTTCGACGGTGCCGAGATTGGCGAGCGCCGCGCGCATGGAGGCCGGATTGGCGTTGTAGCTCTCATCGATCAGCAGAGCCTCGCTGTCGCCGATGGCGAGGACGGTCCGCTCGCCGCGTCCGACCGGGGGCTTCAGTTCGGCGAAGGAAAGCGCCACGAGCGTGAGATCGGCGCCGAGCGCATGGGAGGCCGCAAGCACGCTCAAGGAATTCAGCGCGATGTGCCGGCCGGCCGTGCCGATCTTGTAGGTCAGGGGCTGGCCGAAGACCGTGGCGTCCACGACCGAATGATCGGGCTTCACGATGATGCGGTGAGCGCGAATGTCCGCCGCCTCGTGCTCGCCGAAGGTGATCACACGGCCCGCCGCGGACGCGTAGGCGTGGGCGCGCATGCGCTCGAAATACGCATTGTCGCGGCTGATCACTGCCGTGCCGCCGGGCTCGAGGCCGGAGAAGATCTCGCCCTTGGCATCGGCGATGCCCCAGAGCGAAGGAAAGAACTCGATATGGACCGGCTCGACCGTGGTGATGACCGCCACATGCGGACGGACCATGCCCGTCAGCGGCAGGATCTCGTGTGCATGATTCATGCCGATTTCGAACACGCCGAAAGTGGTCTCGCGTGGCATGCGGACAAGCGTCAGCGGCACGCCCCAATGATTGTTGTAGGAGGCCACGGACGCATGGGTCGCGCCATGGCGTGCCAGCGAGAGCCGCATGGCCTCCTTCGTGCCGGTCTTGCCGACGGAGCCGGTGATCGCGACGATCTTCGCATCGGTGCGCTTGCGCGCGGCGCGCGCCATCTGACGCATGGCCTCGAGCACGTCCGGCACGACGATGAGCCTGTCGGAGTCCCTGAAGGCAGGAGCCTTTTCCTCGGACACGACCGCAGCCGACGCGCCCTTCTCCAGAGCCGCCGCCACGAAATCGTGCCCGTCATGCACATCGCCCCTGATGGCGAAGTAGAGATCGCCCGGCTCCAGGGTGCGCGTATCGATGGATGCACCCGTCGCCTGCGCAAAGCCGCCGCCGAGGCGGGCGCCTGTGGCGGCTGCGATCTCATCCGATGTCCAAAGGGGCGAATTCATCCCTGCCTCTCCGCAATGGCCGCCCGGACCTCGTCGTGGTCCGAGAACGGCAGGGTCCGGTCGCCGATGATTTGGCCCGTTTCATGGCCTTTGCCGGCGACGACCAGAATATCGCCGTCCCGAAGCTCGTTCACGGCCGTGCGGATCGCCTCAGCGCGATCGCCGATCTCGCGGGCGCCGGGCGCACCTTTCATGACTTCGGCGCGGATCGCAGCCGGATCCTCGGAACGAGGATTATCGTCCGTGACGATGACAAGATCCGCCTTCTCCGAGGCGATGCGTCCCATGAGCGGACGTTTTCCCCGATCCCTGTCGCCGCCGCAGCCGACGACGCAGACGAGGCGTCCCTTCACGAAGGGGCGCAGGGCATCGAGCACGTGAGCCAGCGCATCGGGCTTGTGGGCGTAGTCGACGATGCAGATGGCGCCATCCACCTCGCCCACCTGCTCCAGGCGGCCGGACACGCCTTTCAGAGTCTTGAAGCCCTCAAGCACCTCGGCTGCCCTGCCCTCGCCTTCGACGGCGAGAACGAGGCCTGCGGCGACGAGAGCATTCTCGACCTGGAAGGCACCCAGCAGCGGCAGCGTCGTCCGGACGGTTGTCCCAAAAGCCTCGACGGTCAGCACCTGCGTGAATTCTTCCGCGCGGACTTCGACGAGACGGATCGTCTCGCCCATGCTGCCGGTCGTGAAGAGTTTCAGGCCGCGATGGCGCACACCATCCAGAAACACGTCCGCATAAGGACCGTCCACATTGATGATGGCGGGTGCATCGCCTGGCAGCAGGGTATCGAACAGGCGCATCTTCGCCTTGGCATAGGCCTCGGTCGTGGCGTGATAATCGAGGTGATCACGGCCGAGATTGGTGAAGCCTGCAGCCTGCAGGCGCACGCCGTCGAGACGGCGCTGGTCGATGCCGTGCGAGGAAGCCTCCATGGCGAGGCGCGTAACGCCGTCGTTCGCCAGGCGGTCGAAGCTCTCGTGCAGGGAGATCGGGTCCGGAGTCGTCAGCGAGCCATAGGCCGCGCCATCCGACGTGATGATGCCAAGCGTGCCGACGCTGGCGGATTTGTAGCCCAGATGGGCGAAAAGCTGGCGTGTGAAATCGGCCACCGAACTCTTGCCGCTCGTGCCCGTAACGGCGACGACCTTCTCCGGCTGCTTCGGATAGAAGCGTGCAGCCGCTAGAGCGAGCGCCCGGCGGACATCGCTGACCCGCACATAGGCGACCTGACCCGGCAGATCCGATGGACGTTCCGCTTCGCCGACAATGGCGACTGCTCCGGCAGTCACGGCCTGCGGCACGAAGCTCATGCCGTCCACCTTCGTGCCCGGCACGGCAAAGAACAGGGTGCCCCGCTCCACCTTGCGGCTGTCGGAGGCGACCTTCGAAACAGCGAGAGGGGCATGCTCATGCCCCTGCGCTTCAGCCATCAGATCGCCGAGATGCATGCTGCGTGCGCTCATCGGTTGCTGCCCCAGGCACCGAGGCGGGACATGAGCGGGAACGGCTGCGCCGGCGGCTCGAAGCGCGGCGGCACGCCGAGCAGCGGCGCCACGCGCTCGACCACATTGCCGGTCACCGGGCCGGCATTCCAGCCTGCGGTCGAGAAGCCATAGGTGCCCTCCACCGCCTGCGGCTCGTCCATGATGGTGAGGAACACGTATTTGGGCTTGTCGGCCGGCACCACCGCCGTGAAGGTGGTGAGGTTCTTGTTCTTGGAATAGCGACCGTTGATCACCTTCTCGGCCGTGCCGGTCTTGCCGCCCACGAAGAAGCCCGCGATGGCGGCCGCGCTCGCCGAGCCTTCCGGCGTCGACGCGTTGAGACGCATCACATAGCGCATGGCCTCGCTCGTCTCAGGTTTGATCACCTGAAGGGCATTCTGCCGCGCTTCGGCTTCGGTGCGCTTCAGGAAGGTCGGCTTGATCATCACACCGCCATTCACCAGCGCGCCGACGGCCATCAAAGCCTGCAAAGGTGCGACCGCGAGGCCGTGGCCGAAGGCAATGGTCATAGTGTTGAGCTCGCCCCAGCGCGGCGGGACGATCGGCAGAGCGTTCTCAGGCAGTTCGGTCTCAAGACGTGAGAGCTGGCCCATCTTGCGCAGGAAGGCCTTGTGGCCCTCGACGCCGATGCCGAGCGCCATGCGCGCCGTGCCGATGTTCGAGGAATGCACGAACACTTCCGGCGTGGAGAGCACCCGGTGCGTGGCGTGGTAGTCGCCGATGGTGAACTTGCCGTAGCGCAGCCCGGAGCGCGCATCGAAGGTCGAGTTGATGTTGTACTTACCGGAATCGAGCGCCATCGCGACGGTGAGGGCCTTGAAGGTCGAGCCCATCTCGAACACGCCGACATTGATACGGTTGATCCGATCCTTTTCGAGCGCGTCGACCGGATTGTTGGGATCGTAGTCCGGCAACGACACGAGAGCGATGATCTCGCCCGTATTTACGTCCAGGACCGCACCTGCGGTAGCCTTGGCCTTGAACTTCGCCATGCCTTTGGCAAGCTCGTCGCGAAGCGCATGCTGCACGCGCAGATCGAGAGACAGCTGGATGGGCTTCAGGTCGGCGGCAGAAATGTTGAAGCCCGCGCCGTTGAGGTCCTGCAGACCCATGCTGTCGATGTATTTCTCGATGCCGGCGATGCCCACATTGTCCACGTTGGCGAAGCCGAGCACGTGTGCGGCGGCCTCCGCGTTCGGATAGACGCGCTTGTTCTCCGGCAGGAAGCCGATGCCAGGGATTCCGAGGCGATGCACTTCCGCCTGCTGGCGTGGCGTGATCTCGCGCTTGACCCAGACGAAACCCTTCCTGGTGCTGAGCTTGTTGCGCAGGTCCGTCGCGTCGAGGTCGGGCAGCACGGCGGTCAGGAGCTCGACCGCCTCGTCCTTGTCGACGATGTTGCGCGGCTCGGCGAAGACGGAGACCATCTTCACGTCGGTGGCGAGAATTTCGCCGTTGCGATCGACGATGTCGGGGCGGGCCGCGGAAATTTCAGACGAAGCCGCGCGGCGCACTTCGCTCGTGTTCTCGCTCGTGACCGCAAGATAAACCAGTCGACCGCCGATGAGGCTGAACAAGCCGACGAAGCAGGCCGCAGCGAGACCCACGCGCGACGTGCTCTTGTCATGGCGCAGGCGAAACAGCTCTCGGGCGTGTCCGAGCACGCCGCGCTTAATGCGTCGCGCGGAAAAGTGGCTCCGGCTTTCCGCATCCAGCGATGCGTCACTCAAAGGCGCGAGCATTGGATCGGTTCCGAAAGTGGTGTCCACCATTGGATCCGATGCTCTATGGGGAAGGCTCTTACCCTGCCATTCGGTTTGGGGCTCTTGCAACACGAGGCTCACCGTTTCGGGGTTTGGGTCGTCGGGGTGCGGGCGTCCGAATTCTTGTCCTTCGGCGTCGATGTGGGCTCGAGAAGCCCGAGCGCCTCGAGCTTGCGGCCGATCTCGTCCTCGCGTGAAGGACGGTTCGGCAGGTCGGACAAGCGCGCGAGTTGCTGGATCTTCAGGGGCTGCAGATCGAGATGCTTGTCGGCCGCTTCCTGAAGTCGGTCAGGGCGGTCGAGATATTGCCATTCGGCCTGCAGCACCGCGATGGCCTCGCGCTCGCGCTGCAACTTGGACTTCAGCTTCGCCACCTGCTCGGCATAATAGAGCGTGTCGTATTTGATCGAATAGGCATATCCTGCCGATGCGATGAGAGCAGAGATCGCGATAATGTGGAGCAGCCGGATCATCGGCGCCCTCCCCGTTTTTCAGCCGTCTGCGGCAACTCGGCCAGCATGGTGATGGCGCTCAAAGGCTCCTGCGGCGGCGTGTCCGTGCGCGCGCCAGCCCGGAGCTTTGCCGAGCGCGCCCGCGGATTGCGCGCCATTTCCTGGTCGCTCGGCCCCACAGGCCCCCTGGTGATCGCATCGAAAGTAGGCTCAGGTGCGGCGGCTGTCGGCAGATGGCGCGAGCCGGTAGCGGCGCGCCCGGTGCGGGCCGCGAAGAACTGCTTCACGATGCGGTCCTCGAGCGAATGGAACGTGACAACCACAAGACGGCCGCCAGGCTTCAGAATGCCCTCGGCTGCGTGCAACGCACGCACCAGCTCGCCGAGCTCGTCATTGACCGCGATGCGCAGCCCCTGGAACACACGGGTGGCCGGATGAATGCCGCTGGGTTCCTGGCGGATCAGCGAGGCGACGAGATCGGCCAGCTGACGCGTGGTCTCGAACGGCTGGCGGCGGCGCATCTCGATGATGGCGCGCGCGACCGCGCGGGCGCGCCGCTCCTCGCCGTAGTGATAGAAGATATCGGCGAGCTCGGCCTCGGAGGATTCATTGACAAGATCGGCCGCGCTTGGGCCGCTCTGCTCCATGCGCATGTCGAGCGGACCGTCATTGCGGAATGAGAAGCCGCGCTCGGCCTGATCGAGCTGCATGGACGACACGCCGATGTCGAGCACGACACCGTCGACGCTCTCAAAACCCTGCGCGCGCGCGACCTCGTCGAGATCGCCGAAGCGACCGGAAACGAGCATCAGGCGCTTCTTGAATTTGGCCGCAAGGGAAGCTCCGCCCGCGATCGCATCGGGATCGCGGTCGATGGCAATGACCTTGTTCTGGGGGTGTCCATCGAGAATGGCGCGCGTATATCCACCCGCGCCGAACGTGCCGTCGATGAAAGCGCCGCCGCGCGTCACATCGAGCGCTGTGCCAACCTCCTCCAGGAGAACAGGAACGTGACGGGACGGTCCGCCAGCGGCTCCGGCTCCTGGGCCGTCGCCGCGTCCCATCATCGTTCCCGCACTCCTGGTGAGGTATTCTGCACTAACCTTGGCTCCACAACTCGGCTGCTCAATGCTTTCTTCAGGTCTCGGACCTTCGTGCGCGCCTCCTCCAAGTGCGCACGGAAGCGCTCGGGCTCCCAAATCTGGAACTTGTGACCAAGTCCGACGAACGTCACCGTATCGCCGATCCCGGCATGCACTTTTACCGTATCCGTCAGGATGACACGCCCCTCCGGATCGACTTTCAGAATCTCGCTTGTCCCGAACAACGCCGTCGACAGATGATCCCGCTCGTCCGAATAGGGCGACAGCGTCGACAAGAACGCATCGATCTCGTTCAGAAGCACGTTGCCGCCTGCGTCCAATGCCTGCGCGTCCAGCGCCGGATGTACGTAGAGCCCCTCGAATCCATCCTTGGCCAACACGGCCCGGAAGGACGCGGGGATCGAGACGCGACCCTTCGAATCCAACTTGTTGGTGAAATTGGACACGAAGCGGTTCATTGGCCGCAGCTCGCACGCTCCTGATTGTCAGCCCCCAGGCGGATCTTGAGGATCCACCACCCGCAGTCGGTGGTGACGCTACTTCCCGAAGCAGAACGCCAGCATTTCTTGAGTGCTTGACGCTCCCTTCGGAAGACACCGTCGACGGGATGGTTTGGGATAACATGGGATAATATGGGCGTCAACGGAACGGAGGTCGAGGACACGCCTCATGGCATGCACTCCCCATGAGACGCATTTACAGTTAATGAATCGTAAGCAGAGCAACGGTTTGCTCCGCTTTCTTACAAAATCGGGCCTGTGGAAAGATGGGGTCAGCCGGCCTGTAAGCCGGGTTCTGTAGGGCCCAAAGTCTAAGACCTTGGACGTGGCGACCATTCCTCTGGGACGATCATTGCTGACCGCCTCAAGCAACCAACCCGGACGACGAGCCTGGAAGCAGGCCTGGCGCGAACGCCTGTCGTCCCTATTCGGTTTTGCTCCTGGTGGGGTTTACCTTGCCGTCCACATTGCTGCGTCCGCGGTGCGCTCTTACCGCACCCTTTCACCCTTACCCCGTATACGGGGCGGTCTGCTCTCTGTGGCACTTTCCCTAGGGTTTCCCCCGCCGGACGTTATCCGGCACCTTGCTTCCATGGAGCCCGGACTTTCCTCCCCGAGCTAGGCTCGAAGCGGCCGCCCGGCCGGCTGACGATGGGATGTGGTGCCAAACGCCCCCTCACGTCAAGGGTCCAGCGCATCGTGCGGAAAAGTGGCTCCGGTTTTCGGCCGATCGATGCGCCACTCAGGAAGAAGCATCGGAGGTTCCCAAAAGTTTGAAAACCCACCTTTGGACCCGATGCCCTAGTCGGCCGCTGCCGTAATCACCTGTACCTTGGCGCAATAGGCGCGCGAGGCACCCGTCATGGTCTGCGTCCGATGACCGAACTGATAGCGCAGGATGGTGCCGCAGGTATCGCCGCCGGCGAGCCTGTACGCCTTGGCGAGATACTTCAAGCCATAGCGGAGATTCGTTTCCGCATCGAGAAGACCCGCAGCTAGGCCCTGATAACCGAGGGATTGCGCGGTGCGGAAATTGATTTGGGTCAGGCCCATGTTCGGGCCGTTGCGAGCGCCGGCATTGTAGCGGCTCTCGAGGCGAACGACGGCATCGGCTAGTTCGTACGGCAAGCCGTTCTCGGACGCGTAGCGGGTGATGAGCGGCTTGAGAGCATTGCCACGAACGGCATCGGGTTGCCGGAGCTTCAGCTTGGCGTCCACCGGGGTTGAAGGAAGGGACGCGGTCTCGTCGCCGGCCTCCTCTTCCTCGGATGGAGCAGCGGCCTGGACTGCCGGCTTGGACTGGGATTTGCCGCCCTGAGTTCGGTCAGCCTTGGCCGCGACGGCAGCGTCCTTCGGCTTCTTCTTGTCCGAGCCCTTGGCAGCCTTCGCGGACTTTTGGCCATCGGCCGCTTCGGCAGTCTCTTCCTCCGCCACGGCTGCAGCCTCGGCGGCCGCAGCACGAACGAACTCCTCGGCCTTGTCGGGGGAAATGACGTTATCGGCATTTCCTCCTTCGGCCCGCGCTTCCGCGGCCAGAATCAGCGCCGCCGCACCGAGAAACGCAATCACGAGGGTTCTGAGCAGATGTTGCCAAGTCAAACCGATACTCCAGCCGGCACAAATCGGAAGGCGCGGTCGGTGACGGCCAAATAAGGCTAAGATGAGGCGCTTCAGGCCGCATATTTGTTCAGAACACGTTCAAGCCTGAGCGTGTTCCCTCGGCATTGCATGGCTTTGCGGGCTCGATTCTAGCCTTGGGCAAATTTGGAATTTTTTCGACAGCTTATCCGGAATGGGGAGGAACTCTTTCCCTGTCCGGGAGTTGGCGACAGCGTAAGGTCAAGCTAAACAGGAATGGGCAGCCTACCGCCCGCTCAACAACAGGGAAGCCTCCATGAAGAAGATCATGACAGCCATTGCCGCCGGTGCCCTCACCCTCTCGATGGCAGCCTGCAATACCCCCGGCGAGCGCGCAGTCGGCGGCGCTGCAATCGGCGGCCTTGCTGGTGCGGCCATTGGCGGTGCAGCCACGGGTCGTGGCAGCGGCGCTCTGGCGGGTGCGGCCATCGGTGCTGCCGGTGGCGCAATGGTCGGCGCAGCAACGACTCCGGCTCGTCCGGCTTGCCCCTACGGCACTTATCAGGACGTCTACGGCAACGTTTACTGCCGCTGATCGCGCATCCGAGATCGAATTTAAGGGGTCGGGACATTCCCGGCCCCTTTCCTTTTGCCCGCACTTAAGCGTACGACGACTCTCAAGATGATTCAGTCGATTTGGGGTAAGTTGGGTGGCGCCGGCATTGGGCTCGCATTGGGCGGACCGATCGGTGCTCTCCTGGGTGGTGTGGCCGGCCACGTTCTCATTGACCGCGAGGGCGCTCCTTTCGGAAAGCCGCCGCGCGACGTGCTGTTCACCATGGGTCTCGTCGCGCTCGCTGCCAAAATGGCGAAGGCCGACGGCGTCGTGGTCGATGTCGAGGTCAGGGCCTTCGAGCAGATCGTCGAGGTACCGGAAAGCGAGCACGACAAGGTGGAACGTCTGTTCAACCTCGCCACGCAGACCTCAGACGGTTTCGAGGCTTATGCCCGCCAGATCGGCGACGCCTTCAAGGAAGAGCCTGCCCTGCTCGAGGATGTGCTCGACGGTCTGTTCCATATCGCCAAGGCGGACGAGGCCATCCATGAGGCGGAGTACGCCTACCTTAAGGATGTGGCGACGATCTTCGCCTTCTCGGATAAGGATTTTGAGCGCATCGCCGCCCGGCACGTCAAGCGCGCGGATGATCCCTACCTCATCCTCAAGGCCGACCGAGGCATGAGCGACGAGGAGTTGAAGCGGCACTACCGCAGGCTCGTGGCTGAGAACCATCCCGATCGGGAGATCGCCCGCGGGCTGCCGCCCGAAGCGGTGAAGATCGCAACCGAGCGCGTGGCCACCATCAACGCCGCCTGGGAACGAATCGCCGCCGAGCGGAACCTCAGGTGACGGCATGAGCGCTCTGTCCCCGGAGAGCCCGGTCGCCAGCAAGGTGTTTCCGTCGCCCAACCACGGAGAGCGCAAGGACGGCCAGCGCCCCAGCATGCTCATTCTCCACTACACGGGCATGCCGGACGAAGGCGAGGCTCTGCAGTGGCTGTGCAATCCCGTGTCGCAGGTTTCCGCCCATTACTTCGTGTTCGGCGATGGGCGCGTTCTCCAGCTCGTGCCAGAAATGCGTCGGGCCTGGCATGCGGGCCTCTCCTCCTGGGACGGGGAGGCTGATATCAACTCCTGCTCCATCGGCATCGAGATCGCCAATACCGGCCATCCGGGCGGCCTGCCGCCCTACCCCGACGCGCAGATCGAAAGCGTTGCGGCCTTGGCCAAGGATATCGTCACCCGCTGGCGCATTCCGGCAACCCGCGTTCTCGGCCATTCCGACGTCGCACCCGGCCGCAAGGTCGATCCGGGCGAGCTGTTTCCCTGGCCTCGCCTGCACGAGGCGGGCGTCGGCCACTGGGTTGCCCCGTCCGCCATGAGCGACGGCCGCTTCTTCTCGCGCGGCGACCAGGGCATGCCCATCGAAGCCCTGCAGGCTATGCTCGCCATGTACGGCTATGAGGTGAAGATCAGCGGTGTCTTCGACGAGGACACGGAAAAGGTGGTTTCCGCGTTCCAGCGGCATTTCCGGCCGGAGCGCGTCGACGGTGTCGCCGATGCCTCCACCATCATGACCCTGCGCAACCTGATCGCCACGCGGCCCCAGACTGCCGCATGACAAAGAGTTAACTCGCAACACTATAGGAAATCGGCCACAATCGGCCCTCATGACATTCCCTGTCTTGCAGAGGGTTCTTCGGTGCGTCGCGTCTGGTTGTGGTTGATCGGCATTTTCCTTGTGGCAGCGACCGCCGGCTTCGTGCTTTGGAAGCCCACGGGTGGCAACGCCTCCGATCAGGCCTATCGCCTTGGCGCGGTGGATCGCGGCCCCATCACGGCGAGCGTCCGCGCGACCGGCACGCTCAACCCCGTCACGACGGTTCTGGTCGGATCACAGCTCTCCGGCCAGGTGGTCGAGATCCTTGCCGACTACAATACGCCCGTGAAGGAAGGCCAGGTGGTGGCCCGCCTTTACGCCGAGCAGATCAAGGCGCGCCGTGACGCGGCCCTGGCGGATCTCGCCCAGGCGAAGGCCGATCTCGACACCAAACGCGCGCAGATCGACAAGGCACGTTCCTCCCAGCAGCGGTCGGAGGCACAGGCGGACGATCTTCAGGCGCAGCGCGACCGGACCCAGGCGCAACTCGCCGAAGCGCAACGCAATCTCGACCGGCAGAGGGAGCTGACCACCCGTGCGGTAGGAACCCAGACGGCGCTGGAACAGGCCGGAACGCAGGTCGACATTCAGAAGGCCAACCTCGTTGCGGCCGAAGCGCAGATCGCGTCCAACAAGGCGGAGCTGGAAGGTCTCAAGGCGGATCTCGCCCTGGCCGAAGCAGGCGTGAAATCGGCAGAGGCGGTCATCCTTCAGCGGCAGGCGAAGCTGAAGGACATCGAGATCGATCTCGCCCGGACCGAGATCAAGTCCCCGGTCGATGGTGTCGTGGTGAAGCGCGACATCGAACTGGGCCAGACCGTCGCCGCCTCGCTCTCCGCACCGACTCTGTTCACGATCGCGCAGGATCTGCGAGCGATCGATATCTACGCCAATATCGACGAGGCGGATGTGGGTCGTCTCAGAGACGGGCAGAAGGTGACCTTCACGGTCAACGCTTATCCGAACCGCACCTTCGAGGGCAGCGTTCGCATGGTCCGCCTGGCTGCGCAGACGGTGCAGAACGTGGTCACCTATACGGCGGTCATCGGCGTGAGAAATCTGGACCAGGCACTCCTGCCCGGCATGACGGCGAACCTCCAGATCGTCACGGATGAGCGCGAGGACGTTCTGCGCATCCCGAATGCGGCTTTACGCTTCCGGCCATCCGCTGCTGTCGAGTCAAGTGGGCCGAGAAGCGTCGCGCAGGATGGCCAGACGCCGAGACGGCGACCGCGTCAGCAGGAGGATCAAGCCGCAGGCGGCGAGGGACGGAGCGCTGCGCCCGAGGGCCAGGGTCTGCAGCGGCGGACACGCAGCGAGCAGGCTCAGTTCATGCAGGACGAAGGAACGCGCGCGCGCATCTACCGCGTCGGACAGGACGGCAATCCGCAGGCGGTGCCCGTGCGCTTGGGCGTGACTGACGGCGCCTATACGGAGATCATCCGTGGCGATCTGCAGGAAGGCGCGGCCATCATCATCGGAGCGCAGCGCTCCGACGCGGCGGAGGAGACGAACGGCTCGGCCGCCAACCGCCGCCCGCGCCCGCCGCGCATGTTCTGAGGAGCATCCAGTGGCTCTCATCGAAGCGCGCGATTTGAGACGTGCCTATGAACTCGATGCGGGCCACGTCGTATCGCTCGACGCTGTGTCGCTCGACATCGAGAAGGGCGATTTCGTCGCCGTGATGGGCCCGTCCGGTTCCGGCAAATCCACCTTCATGAATCTCATTGGATGTCTCGACAAACCGACCGGAGGCCACTATCGGCTCGCCGCCACCTCCGTTGAAAGCCTCGACGCCGACGGGCTGGCGCGACTGCGCAACCGCGAGATCGGTTTCGTCTTCCAGCAGTTCAACCTGTTGCCCCGCATCGATGCGTTGAGCAACGTCGAGCTCCCGATGATCTATGCGGGCTTCGACCGCAGGACACGCCGTGAACGGGCCCTGCATGCGCTCGGCCGTGTCGGCCTCGCCGAGCGGGCGCATCACCGCCCGATGCAATTGTCGGGTGGGCAGCAGCAGCGCGTCGCCATTGCGCGCGCGCTCGTCAACAGCCCGAGCCTGCTGCTCGCCGACGAGCCCACCGGCGCCCTCGACAGCCGCACGGCCAACGAAATCATGGCCCTGTTTCAGGAACTCAACCGCGAAGGCGTCACCATCGTGCTCGTCACGCATGATGCCGAAGTTGGGCGCCACGCGCGTCGCCTCGTGCGCTTCCGGGACGGCAGCGTGATCGAGGATCAGCGCCAAACACCCGTCGATGCACGCGCTCTCGCGCGGGAGGCTGCGGAATGAGACTGATCGAGGCCATGCGCTCCGCCCTATCCGCCATCGTGGCGAATGCCCTTCGCAGCCTGCTCACGATGCTCGGCATCGTCATCGGCGTGGCCGCCGTCATCGCCATGGTGGCGATCGGCTCGGGCGCACGCAATCTCGTGGACAGCCAGATCCGATCGCTCGGTGCGAACCTCGCCATCGTCACGCCCGGAAACGTAACCCAGGGCGGCGCAAGGCTCGGTGCGGGTGCGGCTTCATCGCTCACGGATGAAGACGCGGAGGCCATCCGCCGCGAGGTCGACGGCGTGGTCGCAGCAGCACCCTTCGTGCAGGGCGGCACGCAAGTTGTCGCGGGCGGCAGCAACTGGGGCACGCGCATCTACGGCATCGATCTCGACTGGTTCTCCGCGCGCGAATGGGACGTCGCGAGCGGACGGACCTTTGATCCCGAGGAGATCCGCCGCGGCGACATCGTCATTCTTCTTGGCCAGACGGTCGCCCGCAACCTCTTCGGAGAGGACGACCCCGTCGACCAGGTCGTGCGCGTGCGCAACGTGCCCTTCCGCGTGATCGGCGTCATGGCACCGAAAGGCCAATCGGCCTTCGGGCAGGATCAGGACGACATGATCTTCGTGCCGCTCGACGCTGGCCGCCGCCGGGTGATCGGACGCAACTATGCCAAAGACAGATCCGTAGGCTCGATCTTTGTCAAATTCGCCAACGAGAGCGACATCGAGCCTGGCATCGAGACCATGACGGAACTGCTGCGCCAGCGTCATCGCATCAACGGCGAGCAGGAGGACGATTTCTCGATCCGCAACCTGACGGAGATCGCCAACACCGCGTCTGCCTCCGCAAATACATTGTCCATGCTGCTGGCCGCCGTCGCGGCGGTCTCGCTGCTGGTCGGCGGCATCGGCATCATGAACATAATGCTGGTCTCGGTGACCGAGCGCACCCGCGAGATCGGCCTTCGCCTCGACGTCTGTAGCGCGACGCGCGAATGTGTGAGTAAGGCGACGGCCAGATTTACGAGATGTCGCCTCCGGTTGAAGTCGACCTACCGTGTCACGGGACGACACGGAGGAGCGCATGAGCCGGCTCGATCAGGAGGCTCGCATGACTATCAAGGCATTGGCGGCGCGGGGAGCGACCAACAGTGAGATCGCCCGCTTGCTGGGCGTGACGGAAGGCGCGGTTCGCTATCAGGTGAAGCGGTTCGAGAGGGGCCTGACCGATGGCCGCGCCCGCCAGCCTTTCAAGGCCGAGGCCGTTGCCGCCGCCATCGCGCAGTGGCGGGTCAGCCAGGCGGACGGTCCGATCAACCTGGCCGCCCTGCATGGCTGGCTGCGCTGCGAGCACGGCTACACCGGCAGCCTGAGATCGGTCCAGCGGTTCTGGCGGTCAGCCTATCCGGCTCCGGCCATCCGGGCCCGCCGGCGGGTCGAGACCCCTCCTGGGGCCCAGGCGCAGGTCGACTGGGCCTACTTCCCGGGCGTGATCCTGGCCGGCATCCCGACTGATCTTGTCGCCCTGCACATGGTGCTGTCGTTCAGCCGCAAGCCGGCAATCGTCTGGTCGCCGACCAAGGACATGCTGGCCTGGCTGGGCTGCCATTCGGCCTGCTTTACCCGCCTGGGCGGCGTGCCGGCGACCGTGCGCATCGACAACGAGAAGACCGCCATCGCCCGCGGGGCCGGCGCCTGGGGGGTGATCAATCCCACCTATCGCCGCTATGCGGCGACCATGACGTTCCACATCGACGCCTGTCCGCCGCGCCAGCCCCAATGCAAGGGGAAGGTGGAACGGCGGGTGCGCGATCAGCGTCTGGCGATCAATCCCTATGGCCGCCCCTATGCGAGCCTGGCCGAGCTGCAGCAGTGGACCGATGCGCGCATCGAGATCCTGTCCCACGAGCGGCGCTGCCCCGCCACCGGCTCAACCGTCGCCGAGGCCTGGGCCGAGGAGCGGGTGCGGCTGACCCGGGTG
>NZ_VOSK01000899.1 GCF_009296175.1 Microvirga tunisiensis
CCCTCCCTTGGCGGGAGCGGCGACGGTTAGGGCTGATCTTGGAGGGAGTACGGATGCAAGCCACCAGTGAGGACCTTCGAGTTGCCGTCGACAAGATGCACGGTCTGGCGAGGTCTGGACCAGCGGGCCTCCAGGAAAAGGATCCGACACGTTCCTGTAGGATTGTCACGGCTTACTACCAAGCCGATCCTCAAATGAGGGGTTCGCGCAGGGGTAACGCACGAACCTGTGAGGCGTGATCCGGGGGACCTTTGGCTCGAGGCCAACCTGTGTAACTGTGGGGCAGTGCCGGACAACTGAACGGGTGGAGCATGCTCCGGGAGCACGCGCGCAAGCGACTGACCAAAAAGGCCAAGAAAGGGTTTCGGGGCTTCCCGGTGGCCACGATCGCCTTCTACGGGCCGGATAACCGCCGGGCGAGCAAGCTGACAGTCGGCATCGTGCTGGCTGAGAACCAAGAGGCAGTCGAGCTGAAGCAATGGTTCGCCGAGCACGGCGATGTGCGCGAGGACGTCCAGGCTGCGGAGGAGGTCTTGGCGTACATGGACAGGTTCGGCGTGCGCTCGGTTGCGATGGTGGACCGGATTATCGGCTGCCCGCACGAGGAAGGAATTGACTACCACGGACCGACCTGTCCGTTGTGCCCCTACTGGGCCGGGCGTGATCGCTGGAGCGGGGAGAGGGTCCACTAACGGCGGGGCAAACAGCTAGCTAGTTTCCGTCCACAAACGGCAAACGTTTGATTTCACTACGTGAATCATAGCTTTGCGCGAGCAAGGCCCGGCGGTTTCAGGTATCTTGGATCATGCCACTGAGTCCAAAGCCCTGCCAGC
>NZ_VOSK01000900.1 GCF_009296175.1 Microvirga tunisiensis
GCGCGGATTCCCATGATGGCCCGGAGCTCAGGCTCCACCCAGAGGCCGGATAGATTGATGCGAACCGTCTCTCACTCATCTGACACAGCCCTCTTGCAACGCACGGCCGGTCCATAGATCTTTTTCAGATGATCGGCGACGAGACCCGTGAGTTCCTCGTCGGTCGGCGGGCGGCGCCACTGGCGCGTCCACATCGCCCTCAGCCATTCGGCATCGGCGGCGCTCGTCCGGATGACGGGCTGCGGCTGGGCCTCCTGCCGAGCGGCCCCGAAGGCGGAATAGGCCGCAAACATCAGTCCGCCCAGCATGACGAAATGCAGGAGTGGTTCCTTCAGCAGCCTCATGGATCACGCTCCCGGCTGCCTCCAGTGTGACCGGATTGTGGGTTTTTGCTTGACCGTTTAGGGCGCCGGCTTGGCAATTCGGGATACATGCCCTCGCAGCTTGACGACATCATCACGGTTACAGAGGAAGCTTAAGAACGGCAAACGGGAGATGTGGTGGCGAAGCCTCTGGATCGATGCGCCCATCGCAGCCTCTTCTCATCCAAGAGTTTGCCTCGCGCAACATGACAGCACAGTTGAACCGAACTCTATAAATGACACTCCGCAAAGAACGCGGGCCTCCTTCAAGCTCGCTCCCTGATCGGGGCCTGCGGAGTTTGAGCCAGGCTCGATTCCTCGTACTCTGGTCTAAGCTTTAGCCGTTCTTATGCACGAGAGGGCTGGAGAGGGCTGGCGGATGTAGCTTAAGCGCTTGAAGCAGCGTAGGATTTGGTTGCTGAGACCAACCCCTGCCACCGATTGCACTGTGCCACACCCGCCAT
>NZ_VOSK01000901.1 GCF_009296175.1 Microvirga tunisiensis
GCCCCTGACGAAAGTCTGCTGATGTTGACGCCGGCCGGACGGCTCGTCCTGGAGGATCTGCTGTCCGTCCGACCGATCATCGGCTCGTCTCGTCGCTAACCTTCGAGGATTTCTTCTGCGCGGAGGATCGCCGGCCCCCCTTCCGGCTGGCGCCGTTGCCACCGTCCTCGCCCGGCGATCCACCAATAGCGCTCGTCACGACCTCCCCTGCGGCACCGATGGCTGCCGCGGCGATCTCCAGCGGAGCTGCGACGATCTCGGCACCGAGACTGCCGGCGGCCGACACGGCGTTCCGGCCTTCCTGCGTTCCGCCGCCTTGGCCCTGCTCGCTGCTTTGCGGTTTCTCAAGCACATTCGCGACGGCCCTGAGGGCCTCGGCCATCACGGCGCGCGCCTGTGGGGAGGTGAGCGTTGTCTCAAGCGTTGAGAGCCAGGCCATCGGGTTCAGCAGGCTGCCCTGTGAGCGGGATGCGGAGCGGGTCTGCGTCGTGGAGCGGGATCGCGACGTGCCGGAGGTCGAGCGTGCCGCCGTGCGCGATCCTGCGGAGGACCGGGCCTTCGCGGGAACAGCCTGGGACTTCGTGGCAGACCGGGAGCCAGCCATCGCTTTGGGCTGGGCACGCTTGGAAGCGCCGGTCTGCTTCTTCGTGGCAGACCGGGAAGCGGATTTCGACGCCGACCTCTCCGGCGTTTTCCGGCTCCTGCTGGGTTGGGAGGTGTCGTCCTTTTTGGTTCGAGCCATTGTCATTCTCTCATCTGCTGGGGCCGCAAGCCGGCCGTACCGAGGAACAGTGTTCCTCCGTGATGACAATGACGGCG
>NZ_VOSK01000902.1 GCF_009296175.1 Microvirga tunisiensis
GGAAAACCGAGACGGGACCCTATCCATGGGACACCTCTCACAGATGAGGAGGTGCCCACCACGGAATCACGATTGGTGCCGGTCAGGCAAGCGCTGCCGCTCAACCCAAAATGTGGGTAATTGAAAGGCGGACCAAGCGCTTACGCACCGCCAGCGCCTCGGAGCGGATGGCAGCATCGGAGACCCCATCAACAAGCCCAAGGGCATGCGCTGGACTACCTTCGACCGTAAGATGGCTCAGGTCGAGGTTGCAGAGGCCATTTGCGATGCTCGTCTCCTCCGGTTCGTCCAGAAGCTCTCTCGGCACGGATAGCGCCTTCGCGAGCCCTCGCGTCGTTACCGACAACTTTTCACGAGTGAGCGCGGCGAGTCTTCAGCCCAAAGATTGTGGGGGAGTTCATCCTTCTGGTAGAGGTATCCCAAACCTTGTAGCCAAGCTGTTGACAGGGCTTCTCCAGACCGTAATGAGCTGCAGTTGCGAGCAGAACTGTCAATGTGAGCGTTGCAACCGCAAGCCCGATGTTCAATGCAAGTGCCTCACTTGGAACGGGAGAGGCGATCAAAGGTGCGATGGCATGTGCCAACATGAACAGCACGAGCATGTGAATGAGGTAGAGGCCGTAAGATATCTCGCCCAGAAAGACGAGGACGGGCCGGCGGAGGAACCCAGCTCGCGGGTTGTGATACGCAACAGCAACCAGAAACGCGGCGCACAGCGTTACAATCAGGACAGTTCTTGAATCGTACAAGTTAGTCGGAGTGTAGAGGCGTTCAGCTCCCGCCATAACAACAAGAACCATGCAGGTAATGACGA
>NZ_VOSK01000903.1 GCF_009296175.1 Microvirga tunisiensis
AGAGCCCGTCCCGAAAAGGGTTGAGTGGCCGAGACCGCTATGATTCCAGGAGGGTGCTGAAGCCTGATCTGGAACCGCAATGTGGACCCCGACCACCCGGCGGCAGTATAGCCGCGACGGCTTGCGTTACGAAACCGATTTGACCGACGCCGAATGGGCGCTGATCGAGCCGCTCCTGCCTGAGCCGCACGCCCGAGGGCGCCCGCGGTGCTGGTCCACCCGGGAGATCCTCAACGGGATCTTCTACGTGCTGCGCGGCGGGATCGCCTGGCGGCTCTTGCCCTCCGACCTGCCGCCCAAAAGCACGGTCTTTCGCTGGTTCAGCCTGTGGCGTGACACGGGTCTGTTCGAGACTATCAACCATCTGCTGGTCATGGCGGATCGCGAGCGGGTCGGACGGGAGGCCTCGCCCACCGCCGCCGTGCTCGACAGCCAAAGTGTGAAGACCACCGAGAGCGGCGGCCCGCGAGGCTATGATGCCGGCAAGAAGGTCAAAGGCCGCAAGCGCCAGGTGATGGTCGACACCGATGGGCGCGGCCTGGTCCTGGAGCCCCAGCCGGCGGACGTTCAAGACCGCGATGGCGCCTGTGTGGTCCTGCGCCTGTCGCGGCGTGCGTTCCCGTTCATCGCCACGGCGTTTGCTGACAGCGGCTATGCCGGCGAGACCCCGGCCCAAGCGACCTCGATTATCATCGAGATCGTCAGAAAGCCGCCCGACCAGGTTGGCTTTGCGGTGCATCCGCGCCGCTGGGTGGTCGAACGGTTCTTCGCGTGGATCAGCCGCAACCGCCGGCTTTGGAAGGATCC
>NZ_VOSK01000904.1 GCF_009296175.1 Microvirga tunisiensis
TGCGGATGAAGGGAGTGCATCACGTCCTCCTGCGGTGAGAAGCTCGGCGTCGCAGGCCGTCAAAGCGCCAAGTATACTCCTCAATGGCGTAACGCACCTGATCCCAACAACGTTCCGCTACCAAACAACTAGTGGGCGGCCCCGGAAACGATTTTCTCCTCGGCGGTCCGGGCCACGACGCGTTCGAATTCCGGAGCGGCTCCGGCAAAGAAGATCGAGTTATGGACTTCAAGCCTGGCGAGGACATCCTCAGGGTCAACGAGGGGATCAACGGCACCAACATCAAGACGCTCGACGACCTTGCTCACGCCAGTACGAATGACGACCACGTCAATCTCGGCGACAGGGTTGTCGACACGGTTGTCGACCTCGGCAATGGCAACTCGATCCGGCTCGTCGATGTCAAGGCTGAGGACGTTCACCGCCACCCAGAACTCTATTTTTTCTCTTCTGACGGTGCAAGGACGCCACGGCTCCCAGCCGTGGCGTCCATCCTGGACGGGCCTGGGTCTGGGAGGCCATGCCTTTGCCATGGCGACTCTGGAGGGGGTGCCACGATGCTCGCGTCAAGGAAGGGTTCGCGTTGGTGCGAGGGTACTGTCAAGTTGGCGAGAGGCGGCGATCTGTGGCACGGTCTTGGGCATGAGCACGCCATCCAATCCCTACCGGGGCTGCCGTTGGCGGATCTTAGTGCGAGATTTCGCCACGGGGAAGGCAGCCAGCGCGGAAATCCGCACAAGCATACTGCACAAGGCTTCCGAAATACCTGAGAACCACGCGATTCGCTCGTTGATTGGTTTGGCA
>NZ_VOSK01000905.1 GCF_009296175.1 Microvirga tunisiensis
AGGCCGACCACTTACTCCGCTCGTGGGAGCACCAGGGTTTGCTCCACGCCACCACCGCGCGGTAACTTGCCTTCGCTCACGCCTCATTCAGAGGCTCGCGCTGCGAGCACGCAGAGAAAGTGAGAAATTATAAATCCCCATTGTTCGGTGTTGTCACTTTGTCATTCACTCCCGAAAATCTGTTGCATTGGCTTGAGAGTGCTGGGCGATATTCCCAGGTTCATTGATTAGACACGTCCGTCTCACACAAAGCCGCGGCATCAGCATCGTTGCGCGCAAGGAGCGCCTGCAGAACTGCCAGTGCGGCTTCATCTGCCGCTGCAGCCGCAAGCTCGAAGACGGCAATGGCATAGGCCTCAGCATCATCGGCGCGGATTTCCAGCCGATGAGCCTTGTGGCGTTCTGTCCAAAGGGCCCCACCTGCCACAGACCTGACTTTTTGCTCCGCGAGCCACGTCTTGACCCTGATATTAGCCGCTTCAACGGTCACGCGGTTATCGTAGATGCGCTGCTCGACACGGTCGAGTTGGCTCTCAAGGACATCCTGCGACTGGTCGAAGGTCGCCGCGCCGTTCGATTTAAGCGCCTCAAGCCGGCGGTCCATCCCGTGAAGCTTGATCCGCAGCTCGTCGCAAAGGCGGCCGATCCGCTCACTCATTCGCGTCTCCTGTAAGGTCGGACCCTAGCGGTCGAGGCAGATGTGGTCTGAGGCCATGTTCCGCCTGCTGCAGCGAAGCGCTCAAGGCTGCTTGTCCAAGGCCCAGAACTCCACATCCCTTGTGGCCTGCTCATGGGAGAGGCC
>NZ_VOSK01000906.1 GCF_009296175.1 Microvirga tunisiensis
CCTTCCTTCCGCGCCCCAGGCCTGCGGCCGTTCCGGTGAGCCCGAGTGCCATGGCAGGATACACTGCCAAGCCGTCTTCCTCACTGGTGCAAAACCCTGAAACTGCCGGAGGCAAGCCCTGAATCTTTAGGACAGGGTCCGCCGCGACGCGCAGGGCAGGCGCAAATCAGGGTCTGCCTCCATCATTTTCAGGACAAACTCCGATAGCGGGGGGCCGGAGGCTGGACGATACTACGGGCTAACGAGAGTAGCGCCCATGTCGCAGGCCACACTCCGCCGCCATCACGGCCACAGCTCAACAGACTGTCCCTGCCCCTGCCTCTGCCGCACCGGCCGAAGGCGGGCACGCTCGCCCTCATGCCGGACGGATGCCCAATCGCGACCATGAACCCAGCCGCAGCGCTGGCACCCTCAGGCAGACACCATCCAACGGAAGATCCCCGTTGGCCTGAACTCAACGGAGGCGACCAATGAGGCATCTCGGACTTCTGGCAGCAACCGCGGTGCCCCTCGACATCTCATTCCAGCCCATGCGCGTGCTCATCGACGGCCATGACAGCGAGGGCAAACTGATCCTCGCAGACAGCCAACTCGCGGCCGTGATCGTCCCCCTCGACGGCGAGCACCACGACCCCGAGCGCAAGCGGCGGTGGCACCTGGAAGCCGGGTTCGGCAAGTGTAGCGCGACGCGCGAATGTGTGAGTAAGGCGACGGCCAGATTTACGAGATGTCGCCTCCGGTTGAAGTCGACCTACCGTGTCACGGGACGACACGGAGGAGCGCATGAGCCGGCTCGATCA
>NZ_VOSK01000907.1 GCF_009296175.1 Microvirga tunisiensis
GCGAAGGAATGGATCTCAAAGAATGCAGCGGACATTCGCGTCGATGCGCCGAAGGTTTCTGTGGGATCGATCATCATTCACGCCACGAAGTCGTAGCGCTCAATGGTTTTGCCCGGTCGAGCACTGAGCTGGCCGGGCTCCCGCTCGATGTCTGATCTTGCGGCCGTTCCGGACAGACGGTTTGCCGTTTGTGATGCGAGAGAAAGCGTGGCTCAACCTCCGAAACCGGAGCCACGAGTGATGCGCTGTGAAGGCATTGTCACACCAAGCAAGTAAAGGCCATTTTGACCGTGAACCCGCCTGCACAAGTGGTGGAAACCGCACGGTTCGGCATTCGGGCGAGAGGCCGCATAGACACGTAAAGTTCGTTGATGTGACAACGCCTCATACCGACCCGCTGATCGCGTTCATCCCGCACCTCGATGAGGACGTCACTGAGCTCACCTGTCATTTGGCTTTGAACCCAGACCCTGTCGCTTGCCAGCCGTAAGCCTCTCGGTTGCTTGAGGTATTTCTCAGAGTGAGAGGGTCACGAGCGGCACCGACTGTGCCCTCTCTGTCATGGCTGTTTGTTTCGCATGTTCAGCCGGGTGCACCTGTTCTGATAGGGGTCAACGTTTCCGTGCCGATTTACACCCTTTGGATTAACGGCCCCTCAGGGAGCTGCCGCATCAGAAGCGGATCGGCCCAGGCTCTCCACATGATCACCGAGAGACTGCCGCGTCCGGGGATCGACCACCGCCAGTGGTGCGGCCACCGCCAGACCGGCCGCCGTTCCGACGGCGGTGGCCGCAC
>NZ_VOSK01000908.1 GCF_009296175.1 Microvirga tunisiensis
CACCGGAGCGATGGAGGGTGGCGTCGGACGGTTGAGGGCGTTCAGCAGCGAGAATTGCCCGGACGTGAGTCCGACCGGCCGCAGGGCGTCGTCGAACAGCCGCGACAGGGCGCGGGCGGCGCGTTGGACGTGCAGGCACAGGCAGGCGTCGCGGATTAGATGAGTGGTCTCGAAGGGCACGTCACGGGGGTTTGACATGGTCCAATTATGTTGATATCAACTTATTTGTCAAGAAGAACAGGTGCCAAAGCGCCGCGGCATCCAGCTCCGATTCCAGGAGCCTCAAGGGAGATACGCAATGAAGTATGTCGATGGCTTCGTGCTCGCCGTGCCGGCGGACAAGAAGGAAGAATACCGCAGGCATGCCGCCGAGGCCGCCCCCCTGTTCAAGGAGTTCGGCGCGACCCGCATGGTGGAGTGCTGGGGTGACGACGTGCCGGACGGCAAGCTCACGGATTTCCGCCGTGCCGTGGATGCCAGGGACGACGAGATCGTGGTGTTCAGCTGGATCGAGTATCCGTCCAAGGAAGTCCGGGATGCCGCCAACAAAAAGATCATGACCGATCCGCGCATGCAGGCCATGGGCGAGCAGATGCCGTTCGACGGCAAGCGCATGATCCTCGGCGGCTTCGACACCATCGTCGATGAGCGTGGCTCGGGCACAGCCGGCTACACCGATGGCTTCATCGTGCCGGTCCCGTCGGAGAAGAAGGCGGACTACCTGGCTTTGGCCCAGCGTATGGCCGGCAAGTTTAAGGAGTATGGTGCGGTCCGGGTGCTCGAGGCCTGGG
>NZ_VOSK01000090.1 GCF_009296175.1 Microvirga tunisiensis
TGGTGCGCAGCCGCCTGGCCGCCGAGCCGAAGCTCGCCAACCGCCGCTACAAGCCGCCCGATTCAGACGCGTTGCCGCCCGCCCTCCAGGTCATCGCTGCCGCCAAGGAGGTCTCGCATCCAGACAGGTAGTCGCGGCCGCCATTGCGTTCCTTCAGCTCCGCCTTGGCGCGGGCGACGAGATCCGGGTTGCGCAAGCAATCGGCGGCAGTCGCCGCCATGGCCTTGGCGGCCAGCACCATGCCTTTGTGGGCAGCGGGCAGATTGCCCTGCGTGACGAGCTGCCAGGTGTGGAACGGCGTGCCGATGGCAAAGCAGGCCGTGTGACACTGCACCGTCGGCACGATCCAGCTGACATCGCCCACATCGGTGGTGCCCATCATGACATCCTCGCGGGTCGGCATGGCGAGCACCCCGTCATGGAGCACCTTGGTCTTCAGCGAAAGATCGTGCGGCTTGACGCTGGCCAGGATCTCCTCATCCGTCAGCGCCGTTCTCTGGAGCTTTTCCGCAAAGGCGAAATCGGCCTTGTCGAAGGCGGGCGGTCCAAGGCGGCGCATGTTCTCGTACATGGCCTCCTGCAGCGCCTTGTTGGGCAGGACATTCGAAGTGGCGTCCGTGATCTGCACCGTGACGGAAGTTTCCGTCATCAGCGCCGCGCCCTCTGCGATCTTCTTCACGCGCTCGAACAGACGCTTGGCATCGGGCAGGTGCGGCGAGCGCACGAGGTAGAGCGATTCCGCGAAGGCCTGCACCACATTCGGCGCATCGCCGCCCGTGTGGGTGGTGGCGTAATGCACGCGCGCATCGGAGGGCATGTGCTCGCGCATGTAGTTCACGCCGACATTCATCAGCTCCACCGCGTCGAGCGCGGAACGGCCCACGTGAGGGGCCGCCGCCGCGTGCGCGGCGCGGCCCTTGAAGCGGAAGTAAGCCTGGATGCAGGCGAGCGACGACGCGGTCTGCACCTCGTTGACGACGCTCGGATGCCAGCAGAAGGCGGCGCCGAGATCATGGAACAGGCCGGCGCGCGCCATGAAGGTCTTGCCCGAGCCGCTCTCTTCAGCCGGGCAGCCGTAATAGCGCACGGTGCCAGCAATGCCTTCCGCGACAAGCGCATCCTTGAGGGCGACGGCCGCCAGTGCGGAACCTGCCCCCAGCAGGTTGTGGCCGCAGCCATGGCCCGGCGTGCCCTTCACCGTGGGAGCATGTTCGGTGCGGCCGGATTCCTGTGCCAGATCGGGCAGGGCATCGAACTCGCCGAGGATGCCCACGACGGGGCCCCCGTTCCCGAATTCCGCAATGAAGGCCGTCGCCATGCTGCCAACATTCTTCGTGATGCGAAAGCCCTCGCGCTCGAGCACGGCGATCTGCTCCTGAACGGCGCGATGCTCCTCGAAAGCCAGTTCCGGCGCGGCCCAGATCCGGTCGCTCAAGGCGCAGTAATCTTCGGCCTTGGCATCGACTTGACGGGCGACGGCATCAAGGCTCAGGCGGTCGTTATGCATAATGTTATGATGTCTCGTAAAATGGGACCGGCGCGAACACTATCAGGTTCGCGCCGGTAAGGAAGAGACATCGTTTCATGGAAGCTTTGTTTTCAACGCACCCTAGACCGCCTCGCCCGCCACGCCCTTGCGCGCCACGAGGAACCCGCCCGACTGGCGCGACCAGAGACCGGCATAGAGGCCGCCGTTTTCAAGCAGTTCCTCGTGCGTGCCTTCCTCGACGATCCTCGCGTCGTCCATGACGATCAGGCGGTCCATGAGCTGCAGGGTCGAGAGGCGGTGGGCGATGGCGATCACCGTCTTGCCTTCCATGAGGGTGGCGAGCGATTCCTGGATGGCGGCCTCCACCTCCGAATCCAGCGCCGAGGTCGCCTCGTCCAGGATCAGGATCGGTGCGTCCTTCAGGATCACGCGGGCAATGGCGATGCGCTGGCGCTGGCCGCCGGAGAGCTTGACTCCGCGCTCGCCCACATGCGCATCGAAGCCGCGCCGGCCGCGTCCGTCGACCAGGCGCTCGATGAATTCGACCGCATGGGCCTGACGCGCCGCCTCGCGCATCGCCTCCTCGCTCGCCTCGGGCCGCCCGTAGAGAATGTTCTCCCGGATGGAGCGGTGCAGCAGCGAGGTATCCTGCGTCACCACCGAAATCTGCGAGCGCAGGCTTTCCTCCCGCGCGTCGGCGATGTCCTGGTCGTCGATCAGGATCCGGCCCTCCTGCGGTTCGAAGAAGCGCAGGAGCAGGTTGACGAGCGTCGTCTTACCGACGCCGGAGCGCCCGACGAGGCCGATCTTCTCGCCCGGGCGAATGATCAGATTCAGCCTGTCGACGACCTTGTTGCCATCGCCATAGGAGAAGCTCACGTCGTCGAAGCGGATCTCGCCGCGGGTCACCGTCAATGGCCTGGCGGTCGGCTTGTCCTGCATGGTGAGCGGGCGCGAGATCGTCTTCATGCCCTCCTGCACCGTGCCCACATTCTCGAAGATGCCCATCACTTCGAAGGCCACCCAGCCGGACATGGAGACGATCTGAGTGGAGAGCAGCAGGGCGGTGGTCATGGTGCCGGCATCGATGCGGTTCGTGCTGAAGAGCCACACCGCCATGGCGCCGGTCGAGACGAGAAAAATCGCATTCAGAAAGGTGAGACCGGCCACATAGAACGTGTTGATGCGCTGCTGGCTCATGAACGCATCGTTGAGCCGGCGATAGCCCTCGCTGATATATTCGTCCTCGTCCTTGCGGCGCCCGAACAGCTTGACCGTCATGATGTTGGTAAAGCTGTCCACCACCTTGCCGGTGACGGCGGAGCGCGCCTCGCTCGACGCGCGCGAGCGCTTCTGGATGCTCGGCACGGAAAAGGCCAGCAACGTCGCATAGAGCATGAACCATCCGGCCATGGGGAGAGCCAGGCGAATGTCCTGCGTTCCCATCAATCCGATGGAGGCCGCCCCGAAAATCAGGATCTGCCAGACGGCGCGAGCCACCGACAGAACCGTCTCACGCAAGGGCCGTCCCGTCTGCAGCACCCGGTTGGCGATTCGGCCCGCAAAATCCTCCTGGAAGAAGCCCAAGGGCTGGTGCACCACGTGCCAGTAATTCTGCCAATGGACCATGGTGGTGAAGGAGACCGCCAGCGAATGGTTGACCAAAAGCCGGAACAGGATCGTCCCCACAGGCCGCACCAGGAGGATGATCGACCCCATGGCGATCAGCAGCGGCCCGGCCTCGCGAAAAATGTTTTCCGGGGACGTATGCGAGAGGGCATTGACCAACCGGCCGATGAGATAGGGGATCAGCGCCTCGAAGACGGCGAGCACGAAGCCCAGCGCGAACAGCGCGATGAACAGGCCCTTCGCCTGGGCGATGAAGTGCCAGTAGAAGCCCCAGAGATTATCCGGCGGCGATTCCTCAGGAGGTCTTTTGGTGAAGTCGATCCGGGTCTCGAAGTAGCGGAACATCGGCGCGTCTCGTCCTCTTAGGACCCGAATCACAGCGGGCAGCGGACGCATGATGCAACGATCTTTGTCCCTGAGGTGACGATCGCGCTAAGTTGAAGACCTACCCGACCGCGAACAGATCCCGCGTCTCGGGCGCCTGAGGCTCCTCGAAGGCATTGGGGTCGCCGGGGCCGGTTTCCCAGCCGAGATCGGGGAGCGCGATGATGCGCAGGCCCCGCGGATCGTTGCGGGTCACGACGATGTTGCGGCTTTCCATATAGGCGATGAGGCGCCGGGCCCGGCCGGGAGAGCGGCTGCCGCAGGCGCGGGCGATCTCGCCGTCGGGCGGGCAGGCCGAGCCTTCCATAGCCGCCCGCGCAATGAGCAGGAAGATGCCCTGGATATCCTCCGCGAGATCGGCCGCGAAAGCGACCGCGCGATCCCATTCGGTCCCGTCGGCGGTCGCCGTATCGACGCCGGCGCGGGCGACCGCGAGACGGCGGCGGAAGGCGGGAAGGTTCAGGGGCTCCCCGGCAACGCGGCGGATGCGGCAGCGAACGAGAAAATCCTGATACAGAACGGCCACCGAGCGGAAGGCGGCCTCCGGATCGTCGAGGATCTCACGCAGGATCGCATCGAGGGCGGCATCACGTTCGGCCTTGGACTGCTCGGTCTCCTGGGCTTGAGGCTCCGGAGCGGCAGCCGGGCGGGTGCGCGCGAGCTGCGCCAAAAGATCGTTGGTGGACGGGGCCGGAGGCGGCGGAGGTGCGCGGCGGGGCATCACCGGGCGGGCCGGCTCGTCCTCGCCGGCCTTGAAGATGAGGTCACGGGCCTCCTGCTTCGGCTGCTCGGGAAGCGGCATGAGCTTGAAGGTGCCGCTGCGGGTCGAGGTCTCGACCTCGCCGATGCGGATCGGCAGCGGGCGGCGCGAGAGAGCCGGGCCAAGGGCCACGAAATGGCCGCGCTCGAGATCGCGGAACATCTCGGCCTGACGGCGCTCCATGCCCAGAAGGTCGGCGGCGCGGGCCATGTCGATGTCGAGGAAGGTGCGGCCCATGAGGAAGTTGGAGGCTTCCGCCGCGACGTTCTTGGCGAGCTTGGCGAGGCGCTGGGTGGCGATGATGCCCGCGAGCCCGCGCTTGCGGCCGCGGCACATGAGGTTGGTCATGGCGCCGAGAGACACTTTTCGGGCTTCGTCCGACACGTCGCCGGCAGCGGCGGGCGCGAAGAGCTGCGCTTCGTCCACCACGACCAGCATCGGATACCAGTAATCGCGCTCCGCATCGAAGAGGCCGCCGAGGAAGGCGGCGGCGCAGCGCATCTGCGCCTCGGCATCGAGGCCCTCCAGGCTCAACACCACGGAGACCCTGTGCTGGCGCACGCGGGCGGCGATGCGTTGAAGATCGCCCTCGCTGCGGGAGGCATCGACCACCACGTGGCCGAACTTGTCGGCCAGCGTGACGAAATCGCCTTCCGGATCGATGATGGCCTGCTGGACGAGATTGGCGCTCTGTTCGAGAAGACGGCGCAGGAGATGCGACTTGCCGGAACCGGAATTGCCCTGGACGAGCAGACGCGTCGCCAGAAGCTCTTCCAGATCGAGCAGCGCCGATTGTCCTCCGGGCGCGGAGGATGCCTGTCCCATGTCGATGCCGACCTTCATCAGCCTCCCTCTTGCGATTGCAAAACCGGCTTGGTCCTAACACGGCAAGGCTTAAGGAAGTGCCGGGTCGCCGTCAGTCCTCCACAGGCGAAATACGCTTTCCCCAGCCATGACGCCGCAGGTTTTGCGAAACCTGCTTGCCCCCGGACCATTTACTTTCAGGACGTCCGCGGACCTCGATACAGGAGAGGATCGATGCCCGTCGAGCTTTCCGTCAGTCGAGCCCTTCCTGCCGTCCTGGTCTTCATCGGGGACGAGGGAAGCCGGCCTCGGGTTCTCGAGGCTGCAGCCGACCGTTCCGTTATCCAGGAGGAGGATCCCAACGGGCTGATGCTCCCGCCGGCCGGCGCCTCGCGCGCCGAGACGGTTTTTGCGACCGTGGGCATCTTCCTGCTGTTGATTTTGGCCATAGCGTTCCTCTGGACCCTGTTTCGTCAGCGGCGTCGCTGAGCCGATTCGGCCGGCGCCTCGACGTATTTCCAGCAACCGGCTCTCAGCGCATGGTGCGGAATCAGAGATGGGCGTCGGCGAAAGCTGGACCCTGTTGTCGCAGGATGCGGCTCTTAAGGATTGAGCATCGGATCGATCCCATGGATGGGTTCGCGTTCAGATCCGATGCCGTAGTCCGACCCAAACCTCCAGCCGCCCCGGCAAAACCAGCTCGATTCAAATCCGATTCGACGTCCGAGCCGATTCCCTGTATAATGACTGTCCAGTCAGTCAATTACCGGTGAGGATATCGTGACGGCGCGTCGACAGGCGAAACGGCGGGCTCCTGCCCGGAGCGAGAGCGAACGTCAGGCCAAGCTCCAGACGATCCTGGACGCCGCCCTTGACATCTTTCTGGAGAAGGGCTTCGCCGATGCGCGCCTCGACGATGTGGCCGCCCGCGCCGGAGTCGCCAAAGGCACCCTCTACCTTTACGTGCCCTCGAAGCAGGCCCTGTTCGAGGCGCTGGTGCGTTCCGGCATCGGCGGCCCCGTCGGCGCCATCGAGCAGAAGGTCCCGGATCCCGACATCTCGGCCGAGGACCAGCTCAGGGCGCTTTTCCTGTTTCTGCGGACGGAGATCCTCGGCACGCGCCGTCGCGACATCGTCCGCCTCCTCTTGATGGAAGCGAGCCGCTTTCCCGAACTGGCGGAAGTCTATCACCGCGAGGTGATCGTCAGAGGCCTGCGGATCCTGCGCGGCATCGCCGAACGGGGCGTCGCTCGGGGCGAGTTCCGCTCTGACGAGATCGCACGGTTTCCGCAGCTTGCCATCGCGCCGGCGCTCGTCGCCCTGCTCTGGACCAGCCTCTTCCAGCGCTTCGATCCCGTCGACATCGAGGCGATGCTGGAGACGCATCTGACGCTTCTGATGAAAGCGCTGAAGAGGCATCCGTCATGAAGACCGCACGGCTCATCGTCTTCGCCGTGCTGCTTCTCGCGGGCGGAGCGGCTGCCTGGTTCTTCTGGCCGAAGTCGGACGATACAATCCGCTTCCAAGGCTATGTCGAGGGCTATCTCGTCTTCATGGCTCCCGAGGAAGGGGGCCGCATCGAGGAATTGACCGTCGACTCGGGAGATCGCGTGGCCGAGGGGACAATGCTCTTCAGGCTCGATGCGTCGGTGCAATCCGCGCAGCGCAACGAGGCTGCGGCCAAGCTGCAGCAGACCCGCGCCCAGCTCGCCAATCTTGAGGCCGCCCTCCGGCGGCCCGAGGAGATCGCGGTTCTCGAGGCACAGGAGGAGCGCGCACAGGCCCAGCTCGGCCTCTCGCAGGCCGAACTCGACCGGCAGAGAACCCTGTTCGAGCGCGGCATTGCCGCAAAGGCGCAGTACGATCAGGCCAGGACGGCCTTCGAGCGGGACAAGGCCGCCCTCGCCGAGGTGCAGCGGCAGATCGATGCCGGACAGATCGCAGGTCGGTCGGGGGAAATCGGTGCGGCGGAAGCGGCCGTGCAGGCGAATGAGGCGGCCCTGATGCAGGCAGAAACCCGCCTTGCCAAACGCCAAGTGAAGGCACCGTCCGATGCCCAGGTGCAGGACGTTTATTTTCGCGCAGGAGAGACGGTGAATGGGGGCCAGCCTGTGCTGGCGCTCCTCCCGCCGGCCAACCGTCGCATCCGTTTCTATGTGCCCGAACCCCTGCTCGCCACCATCGCCCTTGGACAGACGGTCGGCCTCTCGTGCGACAGCTGCAAGGATGGGCTGCAGGCCCGCATCAGCTTCATCTCCAGCGAGGCCGAGTTCACGCCGCCGGTGATCTTCAGCGAGCAGGAGCGGGCAAAGCTCGTGTTCCGCGTTGAGGCGCGTCCATTGGACGGAGCGAACCTGCCGATCGGCCTGCCGGTCACCGTCACGCCCGCTGAGCCGGAACCGCGATCATGACTGTGGATGTCGCATCGTCCCGTCCCGTTTCGGCGGAGCCCGAGATCGTCATCGACGTCGAGGGGCTTACCAAATCCTTCGGCGGCCGGCCCGTCGTGAAGAACCTCTCCATGCAGGTTCGGCGCGGGCTGATCTACGGCTTTCTCGGCCCCAATGGCAGCGGCAAGACCACGACCATCCGCATGCTGTGCGGGCTTTTGACGCCCGACAGCGGGCACGGCACCTGCCTCGGCTACGACATTCTCACGCAATCGGCCGAGATCAAGCGTCACGTGGGATACATGACGCAGAAATTCTCGCTCTATGCGGATCTGTCGATCCGCGAGAACCTCGAATTCGTCGCCCGAGTCTACAATCTCGACGATCCGCGAAAGGCGGCGCGCAACGCCATCGTGCGGCTCGGGCTCGAGAACCGCGCCGAGCAGCTTGCGGGCGAATTGTCGGGCGGCTGGAAGCAGCGCCTGGCGCTTGGCGCGTGCATCCTGCCCGAGCCGCAGCTTCTCCTCCTGGACGAGCCGACCGCCGGCGTCGACCCGAAGGCGCGTCGGGATTTCTGGGACGAGATCCATGCGCTGGCTCACGAGGGCATGACCGTGCTCGTCTCGACGCATTACATGGACGAGGCCGAGCGCTGTCACGAGATCGCCTACATCGCCTATGGCGAACTGCTCACGCAGGGCACCGTCGACGAGGTCATCGCCAACGCGCATCTGACGACCTACACGGTCACGGGCCCCGACCTTGCGGGACTGGCCGAGCGGCTCAAGTCGCTCGACGGCGTCGACATGGTCGCGCCCTTCGGCACGGCGCTGCATGTGAGCGGGCGCGACAAACACAAGTTCGACGCCGCGACGAACGAGCTGCGCGAACACGGGCCGCAGCACTGGGCGCCGGGCGAAGCCACCCTCGAGGATGTGTTCATCGATCTGATGAGCCGGTCGAAGGACAATTTCGGATGAGCGCCGGAATCAGCGATGTCGATCGCCGCACGCGGGGCTTCAAGGCTTCGCTGATGTGCCTTCGCGCCGCCTTCATTAAGGAGCTGATCCAGCTGCGGCGCGATCGCATCACGTTTGCGATGATGATCATGATCCCGCTCCTGCAGCTCACGCTGTTCGGCTACGCGATCAACACCAGCCCGCGGCATCTGCCGACCGCCGTTCTCGTGCAGGACGACAGCGCGTTTGCCAGGTCGTTCTTGGCAGCAATGCGCGCCACCGACTACTTCGACATCTCCACCTCGGCCGCAAGCGAGGAGGAGCTCGACCGCCTGATCCTCTCCGGCAAGGTGCTGTTCGGCGTACAGATCCCGGCGCATTTCGGGCGCGACCTCATGCGGGGCGAGCGACCGGCGCTTCTCGTCGTGGCGGATGCCGCCGACCCGACGGCGACCGGCAGCGCCATTGCGGCCCTGCAGGGCCTCTCGACGCAGGTCTTCTCCCGCGAGCTCACTGGCCCGGCAGCACACCTCGCGCCCCGACCGTTGCCCTATGAGCTGCGTGTGCACCAGCGCTACAATCCGGCGGGCGAGACCCGCCTCAACATCGTGCCCGGCCTCATGGGCCTGATCCTGACGCTCACCATGCTGATCTTCACGGCCCTGTCCGTCACCCGGGAGATCGAGCGCGGCACGATGGAGAGCCTGCTTGCCATGCCGATCCGCCCGGTCGAGATCATGCTCGGCAAGATCGCGCCCTATCTGATGGTCGGGGGCGTGCAGATGACCATCATCCTCGTCGCCGCGAGGCTCCTGTTCGGAATTCCGGTGATCGGGAGCCTCTGGCTTCTCGTCGGCCTGACGCTGCTCTTCATCCTGGCGAATCTATCGATCGGCTACACCTTCTCGACCATCGCCCAGAACCAGCTTCAGGCGATGCAGATGTCGTTCTTCTTCTTCCTGCCGAACATCCTGCTCTCCGGCTTCATGTTCCCGTTCAAGGGCATGCCGGGCTGGGCGCAGGCGGTCGGCGAGATTCTGCCCCTCACCCATTATCTGCGCATCGTTCGCGGGATCATGCTCAAGGGCGCGACCTTCTTCGACCTGCAGACCGACGTTCTGGCGCTCGCCGTCTTCACCCTGTTTGCCATGGGCGTGGCGGTGGCGCGCTTCCGCCAGACCCTTGACTGAAAGTCAATCGGCGACCGCCGCTTCCGCGGCCTTGATGGCGCTGCCGCGCAAAGGCCGCTCCTCCAGGGCAAGGAGAAAGGCGAGCGACAGACCGAAGCCCACGATGGCCGCGATGAACACATGGCTGAACACATCGGCCAGATCGATGCCGCTCCGGGCGGCGACTGCGCTCAGGGATTCGAAGCTCGCGGCTCCGCTCAAGCCCGACCCGCTGAGCACGATGGCCCCGAAGATCGCCACGATGAAGGCTCCCCCGAGCGACCGGAAGAAATTGGCCGTGCCCGTCGCGGTGCCCATCTGGTGGGGCGCGACCGCATTCTGGGTCGTCACCATGGTGACCGGAAGAACGGTGCCCAAGCCCACGCTGATGATGGCCAGGATGATCTCGACGGTCACGATGGACAGGGATTGGCCATACATCGCGAGGACGCCCGTGGCCGCCATCGCGACGAGGAGACCCACGGTCGGAAGCCGCTTGTAGTGCTTCACCTTCGCCATGGTGCGGCCGGAGAGCGTCGCGCCGACCACCGTTCCCGCCATGAGGGGGATGAGGGAGAGACCCGACAGGCTGGCCGAGAGGCCGCGCACGGCCTCGAAATAGACCGGCAGATAGATGGTGAGCCCGATATAGGTGCCCATGGCGAAACAGGCGGCGAGCACGGCCATGCGCACCACGGGATTGTGCAGCACACCGGGCGGAATTAGCGGCTCGGGAGCCAAGCGCATGCGAACGGCGAACAGGCCCCAGAGCACCAGGGACGCGGTGAAGAGCCCGAGGATCGGCAGGGAGGCCCAGGGGTAGCGCAGTCCGCCCCAGCTCAAGGCCAACAGCAGCGCGACGGTCGCCGCCACGAGAAGAAGCGCGCCCAGGAGATCGAGCTTGTGCGGACGCTCGAAGCGCGGGAGCTTCTTCAGGCTCTGGAAGGCGATGGCGAAAGCCACCAGTCCCAGTGGCAGATTGATCCAGAAGATCACCGACCAGTGCAGATGCTCGGCGAAGAAGCCGCCCAGCACCGGCCCGAGCAGGCTCGATGTCATGAACACGCTGGCGAAGTAGACCTGATAGCGTCCGCGCTCCCGCGGCGCGACGATGTCGGCAATGATGGTCTGCGCCAGCGCGATCAACCCGCCGCCGCCGATGCCCTGCAGGCCGCGCGCCAGGATGAGGACGATCATGTTGGGCGCGAGCGCGCAGGCGATGGAGCCGATGATGAAGATCACGATGCCGATCAGCATGGTGCCGCGCCGGCCGTAAGAATCACTGAACTTGCCGTAGAGCGGCGTCACGGCGGTGGAGGTCAGAAGATAGACCGTCACGATCCAGGGCAGGTGCTCCAGGTCGCCCAGTTCGCGGCCGATGGTCGGGAGCGCCGTCGCGATGATGGTCTGGTCCAGGGCCGCCAGGAACATGGCCAGCAGGACGCCGAGGATGATCGTGCGGATTTCGGCGTGGCTCAAGGCGGGTGCCGGGTTTCCCCGCACGCTCTCATTCGGTGATTGGTCCATCGTGTCCATCGTGTTGCGGAGAGCCCATCTAGAGGAGAACGAGCCATTTTGCCCGCCACTCCGTTGCAGGGCAGATATGCATTCGAACCGAAGACTGATCTAAAGCACAAGGACCATCCACAGGTTCCGCCTTATTCCGATCTCCGACAGGAGTCCCGGCTCTGGCGTGAGCCGACAACGTTCCTGTATTGTTCGCGCCATGGCATTCCGTACCAAGTTCTCCCTCGCCCAAGCCCGGCGCATTGCGCTCGCCGCCCAAGGATTTCACGAAAACCGCCCTGAGGCGGCGACCAAGCGTCACTTGAGCCGCGTGCTGCAACGCTCGCATCTGCTCCAGATCGATTCGGTCAACGTGCTGGTGCGGGCCCATTATATGCCGCTCTTCTCGCGAATCGGCGCCTATGACCGGAATCTTCTCGAGAAGACCGCTTATCACCGCAAGAAGCGCGAAGCCTTCGAGTATTGGGGCCATGAGGCCTCGCTGATTCGGCTCGACCTGCAACGTTTCTTCCGCTGGCGCATGGATCGCGCCAAGCGGGGCGAGGGCATTTATGGCGGGCTCGCCCGGTTCGGTGACGAGAAGCGCGCCTTCATCGAGGAGGTCCGCCGCGAAATCGCCGCGCGCGGCCCCATCGGGGCGGGCGACCTGTCCATCGGCGGCAAGGGCCAGGGCTCCTGGTGGGGCTGGAGCGACGGCAAGCGGGCGCTCGAATGGCTGTTCTGGGCAGGCCTGGTCACCACCGCCACGCGTCGCGGATTCGAGCGCATCTACGACCTGCCGGAGCGGGTTCTGCCCTCGGACGTCCTGAATGCCCCGACCCCACCCGAGGACGAAGCGCAGCGCGAGCTCCTGCGGCTCTCCATCCGGGCGCTGGGCATCGCCTCCGAGCGCTGCCTGCGCGACTATTTCCGCCTGGAGCCGCAGGACGCGAAGGCGCGCATTCCCGAACTGTTGGAAGCCGGCGATCTCGTTCCCGTCACCGTCGAGGGCTGGAACGGGCCAGTCTATCTCGACCCGCAGGCCAAGATCCCGCGCCGCGTCGAGGCCAGGGCCCTGGTGTCGCCGTTCGATCCGATCGTCTGGGAGCGCACGCGCACCGAACGCCTGTTCGATTTCCGCTACCGGATCGAGATCTACACGCCGGCCGAGAAGCGGGAATTCGGCTATTACTGTCTGCCCTTCGTGCTCGGCGAAAGGATCGTGGCCCGCGTGGACCTGAAGGCCGACCGCGTTGCGGGCAATCTCATCGTGCATTCGATCCACCCGGAAGCCGGGACGCCTCCAGAGGAGATCGCGCCCGCTCTCGGGGATGAGCTTCGCCTGATGGCCGAATGGCTCAACCTCGGCAGCATCACGGCGCCGAAGGAGTGGCGGACGCGGCTGGGGGTGTAACAGTGCGGTGTTCCCAGAGATGATTCTCTCCACGTCATCACCGGGCTCGTCCCGGCCAGGACGTGGAGGGGACGTGGAGGGGACGTGGAGGGTAGCCGTCATGGTTTTGAATGACATCGCACACCGCACGTTGCATCCTCCGCCCTCTCGCCAGATGCCCCGGACTTGCCTATCTCAGGAGGCCATGAACACGCTTTTCGCCCCCGCCACACGCCTGTGGCTTCGCCTGCGGCTGAATGAGATCGGCCCCCTGTTGTCGGTGTCCGCCTGCGGGTTCTTCGCCTGGGCGTTCATCGCGCTGGCCGACGAGGTCCGGGAAGGGGAAACCCATGCCCTCGACAGCCAGCTCCTGCTGGCCCTGCGCGATCCGCAGAATCCGGCCAACCCCCTCGGGCCCTCCTGGCTCGAGGAATCGGCCAGGGACATCACCGGCCTTGGCGGCTATGCGATCCTGACGCTTCTCACCCTGGCCACATGGGCCTATCTGCTCATGACCCGGAGGCAGGGCGCGGCGCTTCTGGTGCTCGTCGCCATCGTGGGCGGTATGCTGCTCTCCACCGGACTCAAAATGGGGTTCGAGCGGCCCCGGCCGGATCTCGTGCCTCATGCGACGAGGGTTTACACGGCGAGTTTCCCGAGCGGCCATGCCATGCTGTCGGCCATCACCTACCTGACCCTGGGCGCCCTGCTCGCCCGCGTGGAGAAGAGCCGGCGCGTCAGCGCCTTCATCATGGGCCTGGCCATCATCACGACCCTGCTCGTGGGTTTAAGCCGCGTCTATCTCGGCGTGCACTGGCCGAGCGACGTCGTCGCCGGCTGGTCGGTCGGCGCCGCCTGGGCGTCCCTGTGCTGGTTCGTGGCCCTCCAGTTGCAAAGGCGCGGCCAGGTGGAGAAGCCGGGCGAGGCCTCGCCCCCGGCCGATGCCAAGTCCGAATGACGGGCGAAACGGAAAAGCCTCTCCGCAAGCCGCCACGCAAGGTGACGCCTGCCTATCTGCAGCGGGCGGCTCTCGCCTATCTCGAGCGCTATGCCTCCTCGGCCGAGAACCTGCGGCGCGTGCTGCGGCGCAAGGTCGACAAGCGCTGCCGCCTGCGCGGCGAGGATCCGGCCGAGTTTCACGAGATGATCGACGAGGTGGTGGCGAAAAGCCTGAAGATCGGCCTCATCGACGATACCCGCTATGCCGAGGCGCGCGTCGCCACCTTGCGCCGCCGGGGCGGCTCGGCCCGGGCGATCCAGGCCAAGCTCTCCGCCAAGGGCGTCGACCGCACCGCCATCGCGGCGGCGCTGGAGGGCGAGGAAGGCGATGAGGAACAGGCGGCCCTGGCCTTCGCCCGCCGCCGCAGGCTCGGCCGTTCCGGCCCGGTGAACGGGCGCCCTATCGCGACAAGGATCTCGCGGCGATGGCGCGGGCCGGTTTCCGGTTCGATGTGGCGCGAGGGGTCATCGATACGGAGCGGGACGACGAGCGGGATGGATCGTAGCGGATATTTTTACCCGGGTATTATTGCCAGTCGAATTTGACCCGGGTAAAACCCTGCCGGAACCAACGATGACGGCAGAGGACGAACATGCCTGAAGACCACAAGACCTATACGGCTTTCGCGGGCATCCGCCGGATCGCCTCCGGCGATCTCGCGTCGGTGGCGGCGAAAACCAAGGCGACACTCGATCACGGCGAGAGCGCGTCCATCCTGATCCTCGACGATGAGACCTGCCGCGTCGTCGAGGTCGATTTCCGAGGCACGGCCGAAGATGTGCTGGCACGGCTGAGCGAACCCGCCGACAAGCCGGAGTCGCGCGGCCCCGGACGGCCCAGGCTCGGTGTCGTCGCGCGGGAGGTGACCCTGCTGCCGCGGCATTGGGATTGGCTCAATGCCCAGCCGGGCGGCGCTTCCGTCGCGTTGCGCAAGCTCGTCGAGGAGGCACGACGCAGCAACGAGTCGAAAGACCGGACGCGGCAGGCCCAGGAAACTCTCTACCGGTTCATGTCGACGCTGGCCGGTGATGAAGCGGGTTTCGAGGAAGCCTCGCGGGCGCTCTTTGCCGGGGATCGGACGCTGTTCACGGCTTTGATCCAGCTCTGGCCAAAGGATCTTCGAGCATACGCCGAAAAGCTCGCCGGTGGGGCCTTCGCCAACGGGTCGTCCGGAACGTAAGGCGGGAGACGCTCTCTTCCTAGGGTGAGCGCACGAACATGATCGTGGGCTGATCCTTGTAGATCGTGCGCTGGAACTCGCGATAGCCGCATTTCTCCGCCACCCGGATGGATGATGCGTTTTCGGGCGCGATGATGCAGGCCGTGCGGGCGTGACCGAAATGCTTGTCGCTCCAGGCGACGGCGGCACGCGCAGCCTCCGTCGCATAGCCCTTGCCGTGGCCGCGGGGCGCAATCACCCAGCCGATTTCCGGAACGCCGTCCAGGGACGGTTCGATCGCACGCTTGAAATCGGCGAAGCCGACCTCCCCCATGAAGCGGCCGTTCTCCTTTTCGGTCACGACCCAATAGCCGAAACCCATCAGCGCCCAGTGACCGACATAACGCACCAGCCGTGACCAGACCTCCTCCTGCGTGGACGGCTTGCCGCTGATGAAGCGCGTCACCTCCGGATCCATCCAGAGCGCGAGGCAGTCGGCGAAATCCCCCACGCGATGACCGCGCAGGACGAGACGCTCGGTTTCGAGAACCGGCACCGTTTCGGATGAGATGAGAGAACGGGACATGGAGAAGCCTGGAGGATTCGGCGCTTTCTGGAGGGGAACAACCTAGAGCATCGCGCGGAAAAGGGGACCCGGTTTCTGCTCCGAACGATGCGCCGAGCACAAAGAGCATCGGATGGATCCCAAAGGTGCAGATCGGCTTCTAGTGTTGTGACTCTAACGCTTGTTTCGCACGGGCGACCTTCTCCAGGATAGCTGAGGCCGAGGCGGTCCAGACAAAGGGTCGAGGGTCGGCATTGTGGTGCTCCAGGTAGTCCATGATCGCGCTTTCCAGATCGGGCACGCTCGTGAAGGCGCCCCGCCGGATGCGCTCCTGGGTGATCAGGGCAAAAAAGCGCTCGACCAGGTTGAGCCACGAAGCCGAAGCCGGGGTGAAGTGAAGATGAAAGCGCGGATGCTTTGCCAGCCAAGCCTTCACCTTCGGGTGCTTGTGGGTGGCATAGTTGTCCACGATCAGGTGCAGGTCGAGGTGTCTTGGCGTGGCCCGGTTGATCTCGCGCAGGAAGCGCAGGAACTCCTGATGGCGATGCCGCTTCATGCAGGTGCCCAGCACCGTGCCGGTCGCCACATCGAGAGCGGCAAACAGGGTCGTGGTGCCATGTCGTTTATAGTCGTGGGTCATGGTGCCGGCACGGCCCTTCTTGAGCGGCAGGCCCGGCTGGGTGCGGTCGAGCGCCTGGATCTGAGACTTTTCATCAACCGCGAGTACCAGGGCTTTGTCCGGCGGATCGAGATACAGGCCGACCACATCCTGGACCTTCTCGACAAAGGGCTTGTCGGTGGACAGCTTGAAGGTCTTGACCAGATGCGGCTTGAGGCCGTGGGCGTGCCAGATCCGCTGCACGCTGGTGTGGGACAGGCCTGTGACAGCGGCCATCGAGCGCACGCTCCACTGCGTCGCTCGCGGCGGCTTCTCATGCAGGGTCATGTCGACAACCCGCTGGATCACCGCTGCCGTCAGGGGCTTGCGCCCTGGCGGGCGGGTGGCGTCCTTGAGAAGCCCGTCGACGCCCGCCTGCGCATAGCGGCGGCGCCAGCGCCGTACCGTCAGAGTGCTCGTGCCGACGCGAGTTGCCACCTCGGTGGCGCGCAAGCCCTCGTCCGTCAGCAGAACGATCCGAGCCCGCCAGACAACCTTCTGGGGCGTGTTTCGGTCGCGGACCAGGGTCTCCAAGCGATCTCGATCAGCGGCGGGAACCTCAATGCGTTCGATCTTGCCCATCAGAGCAGCATCGCACGTCAGACCAGATTTCGGAATCACCCGTCAGAGACACAACACTAGGTCCGAGGCTCTAGAGCAATCCCGCGCCGACATTCACCGCCAGCGCAAGAACCGTCGTGTTGAACAGAAAGGACAGGATCGTGTGGGCCAGCGCCAGGCGGCGCATGCGTTTTGAGACGATGACCACGTCCGAGGTCTGTGCGGCCGCGCCGAGATTGAACGAGAAGTAGAGAAAGTCCCAGTAATCGGGTCGGCCCTCGTGCGGAAAGGCGAGCCCCCGCCGCTCGCCTTTGTCGCCGTAATATTCATGGGCGTAGTGGATGGCGTAGATCGTGTGCACGAAGAACCACGAGCAGAGAATGGTGAGGCCGGCGATGGTCAGGTGGAAGCCTTGCTGATCGGCCTGGCTGGCTTGAATATTGGTCAATTCCACCGCGATGGCGGCGAGGCTCGCGACGGATGCCGCGAGCGTCAGCGCGAGCACGACAACCGCCTTCTCGTCTTCCTGCGCGGCACGCTCCTGCATCTGGGTCGTGGATGAGCGCAGGGCCATGGTCCAGGCAAGGAAGAGATAACAGGCAACGCCGATGTCCCAGGCCACGAGCATCCGCGAATTCACCGGCCAGGAGGTTGGTAGAATGGCATAGATCAGGAGCGCGACGACGGCGGAGCCGAGGAGCCGCGGGCGTAGGCGGGCCTGCATGGGGATCGTCATCACAAACTCGCAACCCTAAGGGAATAGGACCACTGGTGGCCGATATCCCCTGTCCTAGATCACCCCAAACCTATCCGCAAAAGGAGAATCAGGATGAACCGCAAGGCAAGAGCCGTTTGGCAGGGCACGGGCAAGGATGGCAGTGGCCAGCTCACGTCCGATTCCGGTGTTCTGTCGTCGACGCCCTATTCCTTCAAGACACGGTTCGAGAACGAGAAGGGCACCAATCCGGAGGAGCTGATCGCCGCGGCCCATGCCGGCTGCTTCACCATGGCGCTCGCGTTCCAGCTCCAGGGCGCAGGCTTCACTCCGACGGAGCTTGCCACGGAGGCGGTCGTGTCTCTCGAACAGGAGGGCAGCGGCTTTACGATCAAGAAGTCGGCTCTGACGCTCAATGCCAATGTGCCGGGCATCGATCGCGCCAAGTTCGAGGAACTCGCCCGCGCGGCGGAGAAGAACTGCCCGGTCTCCAAGGTGCTCAACGCCGAAATCACGATGGATTTCACGCTGGCGTAATTTTCCGGCCGTTATCACCGGCCTTGTGCCGGTGATCTCGATCCTGTAGAGCGCCGCGCCTCTTGCATCGGGATGGCCGGCACAAGGCCGGCCATGACGTCGTGATCGTCATCCCCGGAGGTCCGGGAATGACCAGTGAACCATTTGGCCTTACATCGCGGCCTTCTTGTAGCTGTCGATGATGGCCTGTCCGTCGGGGCCGGCCTTCTTCAGCCAATCCTGCGTCAGCTGCTCGCCGACCTTCTGCAGGCCTGCCTTGAGCTCGGCGCTCGGCGGCTGAATCTTCATGCCCTTCGCGGTCATTTGGTCGACGTACCACTTGGTCTTTTCCTGGGCGGTCTTCCAGCCGCGTTCCTCCGCCGTCCTGGCGGCTTTCAGCACCGCTTCCTGGGTCGGCTTGTCGAGGGCGTCGAACGCTGCCTTGTTGACGAAGGTCAGGTTCTTCGGGATCCAGGCCTGGGTGTCGTAGAAGTGGGTGAGCGATTCCCACACCTTCGAGTCGTAGCCGGTGGCCCCCGAGGTCATGAAGGTGTTGACCACCCCGGTGGCGAGCGCCTGCGGCAGGTCCGCCGCCTGCACCGTGACCGGCTGCGCGCCGACGAGTTCGGCGATCCGGGCCGTGCCGGGATTGTAGGAGCGCCATTTCACGCCCTTCAGATCCTCGACGGTGTTGATGTCCTTCTTGGCGAAGATGCCCTGCGGCGGCCACGGCACCGCAAAGAGCAGCATCAGGCCCTGGCTCGCGAACTTCTTCTCGATCGCCGGCCTCTGCACGTCCCAGAGTTTCTTCGACTGGTCGAACGAGGTGGCGAGGAAGGGCACCACGTCGAGGCCGTAGACCGGATCCTCGTTTTCGTGCAGGGACATCAGCACCTCGCCGACCTGGGCTTGGCCCGTCTGCACCGCGCGCTTGATCTCCGGCGCCTTGAAGAGCGAGGCATTGGCATGGACCGTGACCTGCAGCTTGCCGCCGGTGGCGTCGGCCACGTCCTTGGCGAAGGCGTTCAGGTTCTCGGTGTGGAAATTGTCGGTCGGATAGGCGGCCGGCAGGTTCCACTTGGTCTGCGCCAGCGCGGGCGCCGCCATGAGCAGGGCCCCCGCGAGGCTCAGACCGAAGCGCGTCATGTGTTTCATCGTTTTTGTCTCCCTCTGGTTTTTGTGAACGAAGTCAATCCGGAAAGGCCATCTGCGGCAGCACCATCACGATACTGGGAAAGAGCGTGATGATCGCGACCGCCGCGACGAGCAGGAAGAAGAAGGGCAGCGAGGCGAGCGCCACCGTGTTCGAATCCTTGCCCGACATGGTCTGCAGCACGAAGAGGTTGAATCCGACCGGCGGCGAGACCTCGGCCATCTCGACCACCAGGATCAGGAAGATGCTGAACCAGATCAGGTCGAAGCCCGCCGTCTTCACCATCGGGATCACCACCGCGGTGGTGAGCACGATCATGGAGATGCCGTCGAGCGCCGTGCCGAGCAGGATGTACATGATCGTCAGCGCGGCGATGAGCGCATAAGGAGACAGGTGCAGGCCGTCGACCCAGGTGGCGAGCGCCTGGGGAATGCCCGTATAGGCCATCGAGGTCGACATGAAGGACGCGCCCGCCAGGATCAGCATGATCATGCAGGTGATGCGCGTCGTGCCCATGACGCTCTTCCAGAACGAGTCCCACGACAGCGAGCCCGACCACCAGGCGATGGCGAGCGAGCCGAGCACGCCCCAGGCGGCGCATTCGGTGGCCGTCGCCCAGCCGAGCAGAAGGGTGAGGAAGACCAGCGCGATCAGCAATGCGACGGGGATGAGATTGGTCGATTCCCTCAGCTTCTCGCGAAAGCTCATTGCCGGCTCGGGCGGCGGCGACTTTTCGGGATTGAGCAGGGACCACACGGCGATATAGCCGGAATAGAGCGCCATCACGAGAAGGCCCGGCAGGAAGCCCGCGAGGAAGATCTGGATGATCGACACGTTGGCGGCGACCGCATAGACCACCATGGTGATCGAGGGCGGAATGAGAATGCCGAGCGTGCCGGCGCCCGCGAGGCTGCCCAAGCTCACCATGTCGTCGTAGCCGCGTTTCTTCAGCTCCGGCAGCGCGATCTTGGCGACCGTCGCGCAGGTGGCGGCGGACGAGCCGGAGACCGACCCGAAGATGCCGCAGGCGAGCACGTTCACGTGCATCAGCCGTCCCGGCAGCCAGTTGAGCCAGGGGGTGAGGCCGCGGAACATCTCCTCCGAAAGCCTGGTGCGAAACAGGATCTCGCCCATCCAGATGAAGAGCGGCAGGGCGGCGAGCGTCCAGGAGGCGGAATTGCCCCAGATCGTGGTGGCGAGCACCGAGCCCGCCGGAATGCCGCCGCCCACGAATTGCATGCCGACCCAGCCGCAGGCCATGAGCGCGATGGCGATCCACACGCCGCCGGCGAGAAGCACCGCGAGCAGCAGGAGCAGCAGGCCCGAAATCTCGATGAGTTCCATGGCCCTACACTCCGCTCTGGATCGCGCGCTCCACCACCTCTTCGGCCGTGGTGGCGGGCGGCTTCTCGTAGCGCGGGTCGCCGCCGCGCAGCACATGGAGGAACTCGTCGACGAAGGCGATGAACAGGATCACGAGGCCGCTCGCATAGCCGATCTGCGGAATCCAGAGCGGGATCGCCAGCACGCCCTGGGCCATGTCGTTGAAGCGCCAGCTGTCATATGTGAGCTGCACCGCGTGCCAGGCGAAGAAGCCGACGAAGCCGAGGCCGATCACGAGGGAGAACATCTCCAACAGCCACCGGGTCCGCCCCTTCACGCGATCAGTGAGCAACCCGACCCGGATCATCTCGCCGGAGCGGAAGGTGTGGGCGAGACCCAAGAAGGCCATCGCGGCCATGGACCAGGAGGCGAGGTCGTCGCCTGCGGGAATATTGACGCCGATGCCCCGTCCGATGGAAAGGCCCATCATCAACAGGAAGATCACGATGAGGAACAGGCCTGCGAGATAGCCGGCAAGGAGATAGAGGCCGTCGAGAATGGTGCGGATCATGCAGTCCGTTTCGGGCGTTCGGCGAGGAAGCTTTGCCCAAGTCTAGGGGCATTCATGGCAGGTGCAAGCGCTTCCTCGATTCCGGCTGCACAGGCGTTGGGCATAAGTCCGCGGGAATGCCTCTCTTCCTGACAGAACCATCGCCCCGGCCTCGCCGTTGAAATGTCAGACGTGATCACACGTCCTGATCGTAGGAGGAATCCATGTTCTCCAAGCCTCTCTCCCTCGCTAAGCCTCTCTCCCTCGCTCTTGTCGGCACGGCCTTGATGGCCATCCCGGCGCTGGGCCAAACCAACCAGCCCGCGAGCCCCATGCCGGCCCCTTCGGCGGGCGACCGCAGCTTCGGCGCGAAGGAACCGGCGCGCATGAACACCGGCAGCTGGCTGACCCAGGAGCAGCCCGGGCAATGGCGGGCCTCCAAGCTCGAAGGATTGGATGTCTACAATCCGGGCAACGAGAAGATCGGCGACATCAGCGAACTGCTTGTGGACAGCAGCGGCAAGATCCAGGCTGTGGTCGTGGGGGTCGGCGGCTTCCTGGGCATCGGCGAACGGGACGTGGCCATTCCCATGGACCAGATCAAGTTCGTCAACGAGCCACGGGCGGCTGCGAGCGCCTCGAACACCGCGACCGGAACGGCCGGCACGAGCGGCAATACCGCCGGCACGACGACGGGCACGGCCGCGAATGCGCCGGCCACCACCGGTTCGACCGCAAACGCGCCGGCGACGTCTGCCGATGCCAACATGAATCGCTCGGCTCCCGATCACGCCATGCTGGACATGACGAAGGATCAGCTGAAGGCCGCCCCGGAGTTCAAGTACAGCCGCTAGGTCCGATCCTCGGAATGAGAGAGGGGCCCATCGGGCCCCTTTTTATCGGCTGGTCATGATTTCTGGTGCGCGATGATCCGGTCCTTGATCGCATCATAGGCGTTCTGCGGGATGATCTTCTTGTCCACGAGCTCGTTCTTGGCCCGATAGGGGCGGCCCTTGATGATGGCATCGGCCCGGGCCTCGCCGATCTGGGGCAGTTTGTCGAGCTGATCCTTGGGGGCCGTGTTGATGTCGATCAGGGCGCCAGTGGAGGAGGTCGCGCTGGGCGCGGGCCGGGCGGCACTCGGCGCGGGTGCGGTGCCGGTCATCGGCGGCTTCGCCGCCGGGCTCGAGGTGCCGGCGTCCGGGGCGGCCGTCTGCGCCAGAACGGGCGCGGCGAGCAGGGAGCCGAGCGCCACCAGCGCTCCAAGATGGGACATGCGCATTCAAACCTCCTTTGATCGCCGGGTCTCTCCGATGGCTCGGCCCGGCTTGGTCATCGTGAACGATCAACGCGGAGGAGAGCCTGAACGATCCGTTATGCCCGGTTCAGCTTCAGGACGGCGCGAAACCTGCACGCCCGGTTCGTTGCTCCGAGGAGCGGTCTCGACCGCGTCGGATCAGGGCTCCCCTTCGCTCGTGCCTGGTTGGGGCTGGAACGCCGGGCGCACGTCCGCACGGTGCGTCCGGATGTGCGACCACCCGCCCCCTCGTCCGCTCTCGCCAGAGGCCTAACTTCATGCTAAGCAGGTTTCAGCGGGGTGGCCAACGGATGCTGGCCATGATTCCATACCGTGATCGGATGTGGGAGACGGATCATGGCAGGCAGGTCCCCTGTTGTGGCGAGTGACGAGCAACGATGCGAACTG
>NZ_VOSK01000909.1 GCF_009296175.1 Microvirga tunisiensis
GAACTTCAAACTCATGAGCCACTCAGCACGACAGGCGGTTGCGGATGACCCCGCTCTTACTACATTTAGCACACAGCTCGATCGGCTCGGGGCTGCAGCCAGGGCTTTGCACAGCCTGGATCTTCCCGACGCAGACCCAGCGCATCTAACTTGGGCTGCCGGGCCAACACTGAAATTTCTATCCGGCGCGGAGCAATCTGCCGTGGTCGATCGCATTCTCAGCGACCCTTCCGCAAGGAAGCAAGCTTACGCGATCCAGGGCATGGCGGACCACCTCGGTGATCTTGGTGGCGGAAACAGAACACGCCTGATTGAGCCAATGATCGAACAATTTGAACAGTATGACCCAGGACAAAACCAAAACTTTTGGCCAGCAGCGATTGCCCTTGCACGTGCACGTGAGCACTTGAATGACAATCAAGTTGCGCGCCTTCAGGATGCAATGAACAAACATCCGATACTGGCTGCAGAATATAACGATGCCCAGCGGTGGGTTTCTTTCTATAACCCTCTCTCGCCATCCGAGCCTGCGGCAGTGACGCAAAGTTCCCGTTTCAACAACAGCATCGGCGCGATTGAGGGATCAGTCGGTGAGCTGGTAAGAGACAATCCAGTCGGCGAGCATAGGGACTTGATTGAGGTTCGCGCGGTCTCGGTGTCCATCAACAGTGCCTACGATCACGCGCGACGCGAACTAAGGGATGCCTCCAGAACCCGAGATCGCTCAACCTTGGCCCGATGACAGAGTTCGGCACGGCTGATCGGCCTGCCAGGGGGTCATCGCCTCG
>NZ_VOSK01000910.1 GCF_009296175.1 Microvirga tunisiensis
GCTGGACGTGGACAGAGGCGAGGCCGAGGCCTCTGAAGAAGGCATTGGGGAACGCTATGGAGAGTGCCGGGCTTTGGCTGAGCCGCCAGACACCGTGCGGGCTCCCAGCGGCTTTCGCTGCCAGGTCCTTTCCGACGCCGAGGCGGCGCAGTTCCGCAAAGCGGTTGCGCCCGTACTTCCACTGCTTCCAGACGATAGCGCGAAGCCGTCGCCTGATCCATTTGTCCAGGAGCCGCAACACTCCTGGAGTCTCGCAGAAGCCGAAGTAACCACGCCATCCAATGAGATAACGCGATAGCTCCGGTGTGATCTGCGCGAGGCTGCGCCCCCCTGTCCGAGACGTGAGTTCTCGAACCCGCTTCTTGAACTTGGCGAGCGCTTGCGGTGCAATGCACCGCCTGAACCAGCCGAGATCGAGGAAGCTGAAGCCGAGGAACTTCCGCTCGGTCGGAGAAGCGACAGCGCTCTTTGCCGTGTTCACCCTCAGCTTGAGACGCCGTTCGAGGAACCGGGTGACACTGGCCATGACCCGTTCGCCTGCGCGAGGACTGCGAACATAGATGTTGCAATCATCGGCGTATCTTGCGAAGCGGTGGCCGCGCCGTTCTAGTTCCTTGTCGAGCACATCGAGCATCAGATTTGAAAGCAGCGGCGAGAGCGGCCCCCCTTGCGGGACTCCCTCATCCATCGGATCGACCATACCACCCACGAGCACACCTGCCGTCAGATAACGGCGGATGAGCCGGAGCAGGTGTCGGTCCTGCACCCGTTTAGCCACCAGACCC
>NZ_VOSK01000911.1 GCF_009296175.1 Microvirga tunisiensis
GCTCCTGAAGACCGGCCTCCAGGAGGTGTGTTCGGCGGCTGCGATGAACGTCTTGCGGGTCGTACACTGGTTGGACGGATGGCCGCGCACCAAGACGCGCGTGACCCGCTTTGCTGCGTTGGCGCCAGCCCTCTGAATTCGCCGACAGTATCTTTCGTACGTGTGGACGGGTGAGGGCTGGCTGTACCTGGCCGTGATCCTCGATCTCTTCGCCCGGCGGGTGGTTGGCTGGGCGGTGAGTGACCGGCTGCACAAGGAGCTGGCGCTCGAGGCGCTGCGCAAGGCTCTGGCGATCCGAAGACCTGGTGAGGGACTGACCCATCACGCAGACCGCGGCAGTCAATATTGTTCAATCGAGTATCAGGCCGAGTTGAGGAAACACGGCATCCGGATCTCGATGTCCGGGAAAGGAAATTGTTACGACAACTCGGTGGTCGAGACCTTCTTCAAGACCTTGAAGTCCGAGCTGGTCTGGCGCACGGTGTTCCAGACGAGAGCCGAGGCCAAGAAGGCGATCGGCCGTTACATCGACGGCTTCTACAATCCCGTCCGGCGCCATTCGACACTGGATTATGTCAGTCCGGTTCAATTCGAAAGGCTGGCCGGATAGCTACTAAACCGCTCTCCACTAAACTGAAGCAAATCCCGGCGGCGCTCTCGGCGATGATCGTCAAGACCGACCGGCGCGATGCGCGGCATCGCCCTGCTGCTGCGCATGGGCTGGTTCCGGCCCGTCCACTGCAAGTCGCCGCCGGCCCAGGAGGTGCGGGCGCT
>NZ_VOSK01000912.1 GCF_009296175.1 Microvirga tunisiensis
CAGGCCAAGGGCTTTGCCTCGGTCACCGTGATCGACGATGATCTGGGACGCTCCGGATCGGGCCGCAGCGAGCGTCCGGGCTTCGAGCGGCTGGTCGCTCTGGTCTGTTCCGGCGAGGTCGGAGCCGTTTATTGTATCGAGGCGTCGCGCTTGGCCCGCAATGGGCGTGACTGGCATCATCTGATTGATCTGTGCGCACTGGCCGGCTCGCTCGTGATCGATCCCGATGGGACGTACGATCCGCGGCTGGTCAACGACCGCCTGCTGTTGGGGTTGAAGGGTACCATGTCGGAATACGAGCTGAGCCTGATGCGCCAGCGCGGGATCGCCGCCCGCGATGCGAAGGCGCAACGCGGTGAGTTCCGGTTTATGCTGCCGCCCGGCTTCTGCTGGAACGAGGAGAGCCGGATCGAGATCGATCCTGACGAGCATGTTGCTGACACGATCCGGTTGGTCTTCGCGAAGTTCCGGGAGGTGGGCAGTGCCCGCCAGGTCTTCCTTTGGCTCAGGGACGCGGCGATCAAGATGCCAGTCGTGCGGCGCAATGTCGATGTGTGCAAGCTCATCTGGAAGGCGGCGGCTTATCACAGTGTCGTCCAGATCCTGCACAATCCACTCTATGCCGGCGCCGTGCGACCTGAGCTGCCAGAGGCTCACCACACCTGGGTTCTGGCAGCGTAAGGCCTGATAAGGAAGGAGTGCTTCATACGAGAGAAGACCCCATTCACCTGGGTGCTGCTATCCGGCAGTGCGAAGG
>NZ_VOSK01000913.1 GCF_009296175.1 Microvirga tunisiensis
GAGTTTGCTCAACCGTCGTCTTGACGGCTCTGCCGCCAGCCCTGCGCAATCGCTCCATCCTGCCACACCCGGCTCCCGCCCTGGGATCGCACTCCCACGTCCAAGCTCATTGACAACGAACATCAGAATGCTCAGGACAACAAGCTGTATGGCCTTGACGGCAATGACACGCTCGACGGTGGCGCGGGAGTGGACTCGTTGGCGGGCGGTGCGGGCGACGATGTGTTCATCCTCCGCAAGGGTGAGTTCCAGGGCGACACGATTGCCGATTTTACCGGCAACGACGCGCTGGCAGGCGACCGAATTGAATTCGTCGGCTTCTCCAGTCAGGCGATCCTATCCTATGTCGGGAACGGTACCTGGACAGTCACCGACGGGAGCTACTCCGAAAGCTTCCGCGTCTCCAGCGGGGCTAAGGTTCACGCAAGCGATCACAATCTTCTGTCGGCACCAGGCCCGATCCTGAATGGGGATGCCGGTGACAACGAGGTCACCGGCACCTCCGGGGCCGATACGATGAGCGGCGGAGCAGGCAACGACACCTACTACGTCAATCATAGCGGAGATGTGGTGAATGAGGTTGCCGGAGCTGGAATCGACACGGTGATCAGTTCCGTGTCCAATTCCAGTAATAGGGGCAAAACCGTTGGCGATCACGCTAAGGAGCAGCGGTCGCTGACCAGATCTGCCAGGCGCGGGACGGCTGGCGCATCAGCAATTCCCAGTCTATCGCCAAGATAGCTCCAGAATGACACT
>NZ_VOSK01000914.1 GCF_009296175.1 Microvirga tunisiensis
CGACGACGCCGACCCGTATCGACAATCTCAACTCGATCCATAGCCGCACTGTCCTTTTTGACGTCAATAAGGACAGTCAGTGCCAAATCCGACAATTCCTACAAGGCGGCCCACCTCGGATGCGTACGGAAGGAATCCGCTATAGAGGAATGTTCCGGACTGTCCTTTTACGCCGGAGCCCCTTTAAAGACGAAGGACGGTTTGCCGCTTGGAATGCTGTGTGTGCTCGATCATGAAGCGCGCCCTCAGGGACTGAGCGAACAGCAGGAAGGGGCACTGACGGCCCTTGCTGAGGCCGTTATTTGCCAACTCGAATTGAAACTCGCCACCAGGACGGCAACCGACAGCGAGGAGCTCACACAACGCCTCCTGGCGAGTTCGGACGACTGCATCAAAGTCTTTGACTTGAAGGGCCGCCTCCGCTTCCTGAGCCAGGGCGGCCTGCGGGCGATGGAGGTGGCGGACTTCGGTACGATCGAGGGCCGCAACTGGGCTGATCTCTGGAGCGGCATCGCCGGCAATGAAGCGTACGAAGCATTCAAAAAGGCCAAAACCGGTGGAACCGGACGCTTTCAGGGCCCCTGTGCGACCGCGACAGGAGTACAGAAGTGGTGGGATGTGGTGTACGCATCCGAGGTGGGCCGCCTTGTAGGAATTGTCGGATTTGGCACTGACTGTCCTTATTGACGTCAAAAAGGACAGTGCGGCTATGGATCGAGTTGAGATTGTCGATACGGGTCGGCGTCGTCG
>NZ_VOSK01000915.1 GCF_009296175.1 Microvirga tunisiensis
GCTCGCGCAGGGCTGTCGAGGACAGCGGCTTGTTGGAACGATCAGGCGAGGTCATGCCGGGATTGAATCATGAATGCCCGAAGGGAGGAATCCCTCGCCCCCTAAAATGCCCCAGTTACCTTTCGGGCTAGTGACCTTAAGTGAGTGAGGCCTTTCCGGAAGTCATGCTGCTTCCATTGCGATGATCAGGGGAGGGCAGGAGGCGATGCGCCGCCCAACGAGCATCCACGACAGCAAGAGAGGAGAGGGGAGGGCAGCTGACAGCCGATCACCTGCTGGTCGATCGACGAATGAGCCATATAACCCTTCCCTCGGCTCAGAACTTCGCCCATGGCCTCACCTCTATCTTCAGTTCGCACATGGCGACGACGAGGCTGGCGCAAACAGAACGGATGCGAGGAGAAAACGGTCATGGATTACATGAGACTTGGTCACTCCGGCCTTGAGGTATCCCGCCTCTGTCTCGGCTGCATGACGTACGGGGATCCCGGTCGCGGCAACCATCCCTGGACCCTCGACGAGGACCAGAGCCGCCCCTTCATCAAGCGTGCGCTGGAACTCGGCATCACGTTCTTCGATACCGCCAATGTCTATTCCGACGGCACGAGCGAAGAGATCGTCGGTCGCGCACTCAAGGATTTCGCACGGCGCGACGAGGTGGTGATCGCCACAAAGGTGCATGGGCGCATGCGCCCGGGACCCAACGGCGCCGGCCTGTCGCGCCTTGCGATCATGTCCGAGATCG
>NZ_VOSK01000916.1 GCF_009296175.1 Microvirga tunisiensis
GTGGTGACCACGGTCTGGCGCTTGCCAGCGGCCATCAGCCGGCGATAGCGCGCGCACAGCCGCACCTGCGCCTTCCAGGCAATCGCCCGCACGATTGCTGGCAAGCCCTTCTGGCGCTCCTGCAGCAAGCGGCTCATCCGGGCCGGAAAGCGATAGGTCCAGGCACCTTCAATGAGAACCCGACGCACTCTCGCGTTGCCCGCTTTGGTGATGCGGCCCCGCCGCACCCGCTCGCCGGTCGAGCTCTCGCACGGCACCAGGCCGAGATAGGCCATGAGCTGCCGCGGGCTGTCGAAGCGGCGCACATCGCCGATCTCGGCCACAAAGGTGACGGCGGTCAGCAGCGCCACGCCGCGCAGGGCCTGATACGCCTCGACCACCGGCGCCATCGACCAGGTCGCAACCACCTCAGCGACTTGCTGGGTCAGCCGGTCCAGGCGGGCTTCGGCCTCCTCGATCGCCTGCCGGTATTCGCGCAGGACCAGATACTGAGCCGGATGTTCAAAGATGAGTTCGGCAAGCCAGCGGGCATGCGCCCGGGTCCAAGGTTGGCGGCCGGGAAAGATCTGCCCATGACGCAGCAGGAAGGATTGCAGATGCTGGCGCTTCTCGCGCAGATCTGCCATGGCGGCCTCCCGCGCCCGCACCAGTTCTCGCACCGCCTCATGGCCCGGATCCGGCACCCAGATGGCAGTCAGCTCGCCGGCCCGGTGCAGCCGGGCCAGGGTGAGGGCATCGCG
>NZ_VOSK01000917.1 GCF_009296175.1 Microvirga tunisiensis
CGGATGCACTGAGGGTGCCATCCGCTCTGCGGAGAAGGTCGGCTTTGATGTCTTCCGTCCTCACGCCCGTGCTCCTTATAGGCACAGGGAGGATACCACGAGCCGGGACGCGTGAGGACTGGTGCGGTGGGCATGCCGCATGGGGACGGTCCTCACCGAATAGCCAGTCATCGTGTAGCGATGACTGTCGTTGGAAAGTTGCGAACAGCGGAGGTGCGCTGGGTCAAACGAAGGCCGAACCGAACCATACGACCAGAAACGTCATGACAACGGCCACGGCTCCCCACTCCGCAAGGTTCAGGCAGATGGAGAGTGCGGAGGAATGTGTGGGCTGGCTCGTCATCGGTACTTGGCATGACAGAGGCTTCGCTACGCCCTGACGAGGGCGCGAAGCGGCTTCGGGTTCAGGGCCCACCGGTACGCTTCAATGTACTGTCCGGCTGTGTTGGAGAACACAGGTACGACGTCATGAGTGTCGTTCAGTGATAATCAAATCGGACATCGGCCGAGCGCGTGGCCGTACCAGAAGAGCACCTATAGCCCTAACTGAGGGAGTCGTGGATCGCAGCCCAGGCGTGTGCGGAGGGTAAGGTCCCCGCCTTGGCCGGGCTGATAGTACGCATCCGAGGTGGGCCGCCTTGTAGGAATTGTCGGATTTGGCACTGACTGTCCTTATTGACGTCAAAAAGGACAGTGCGGCTATGGATCGAGTTGAGATTGTCGATACGGGTCGGCGTCG
>NZ_VOSK01000918.1 GCF_009296175.1 Microvirga tunisiensis
GGAAATTCCGGCGCCTCGCCCTTCCCCGCTCTGCCAAATATCCTAAGCTATGTTGTGAGGCGGTCCGAATCCGAACGTCTCACAATGAATGGATCCTTGAGAGATCCACACGGAAACGGTGTTGGGAAGGAAACAGCATGGCACGCGTCGCATTGGTTACGGGCGGCACCCGCGGCATCGGTGCCGCGATTTCAAAAGGCTTGAAGGACGCAGGCTACAAGGTTGCCGCGAATTACGGCGGCAATGACGAAGCCGCCAATCAGTTCAAGACTGAGACCGGCATCCCGGTCTTCAAGTTCGATGTTTCCGATGCGGCCTCCAGCGAGAGCGGCATCCGGGCGGTCGAAGCCGAGCTCGGCCCGGTCGACATCCTGGTCAACAACGCGGGCATCACCCGCGACGGCATGTTCCACAAGATGACCTACGATCAATGGTCGGCCGTCATCCGCACCAACCTCGATTCCATGTTCACCTGCACCCGCCCCGTGATCGAGGGCATGCGCGAGCGCGGCTTCGGGCGCGTCATCATCATTTCCTCCACCAACGGCCAGAAGGGTCAGATGGGACAGGCGAACTACTCCGCTGCGAAAGCGGGCGTGGTCGGCTTTGCCAAGGCCCTGGCGCAGGAGAACGCCAACAAGGGCGTCACCGTCAACGTGATCGCGCCGGGCTATATTGCTACCGAAATGGTGAAGGCGGTTCCCGAAGAGGTTCTGAAGTCCAAGATCCTGCCGCT
>NZ_VOSK01000091.1 GCF_009296175.1 Microvirga tunisiensis
TCGCATCTGGTACCGAGGCCCCGTCCAATGGGGATCAATCCACTTGCAGATCCCGCACCGCTTCGAAGTGCCGTCACAAGAGACGGCAGGCCAACCGGTCAAAATCACTGTGTCGAGGATCTAGATCGCTCAGACCGCAAGACCGAAGAGCTGGTTCACAAGACGGATTTCGCCTGTCACGCCGGGGCCTGTCAGGATGCAGTGGCCGCGACGGATCATGCGCATGACCTCAAAGCCTTTGATCGTCGCGGAGGCGGTTTTCATCCTCTGGAAGCCGCGGGTCGGCCGGATCACGCGCTTGAGCGCACCATGATCCGCCTCAATGATGTTGTTCAGTATTTTGATGTCCGGTGTTCGACATCCTGCGGCAGCAGCCCTTCGTTCTGTAAGCGCCGAATTGCCTTCGGATACCAAGCCCATTTGTCGGTCGTGATGGATGAGGGAGGATAGTCGCTCACCGTCCTCAGAGCTTTGCGCAGGAAGCGATAAGCGGCGGTGGTATTACGGCGATCGGATAGCATGAACGCGATCAACCGGCCGTGCTTGTCGACCGCGCGAAACAAGTATTTCCAGTTACCCCTACGCGGATGTAGGTCTCGTCCATTCTCCAGGAGTCTGAGCGAGATCCCCGATAGGGTCGGATCCGCCTCTCCATCTCCGGAGCATAGCGCTGAACCCAACGGAAGATCGTGGATGGGTCGACGTCGACCCCACGCTCCTGCATCATTTCGGCCAGATCGCGATAGCTGATGCCGTATGTGCAGTACCAGCGCACGCACAGCAGGATAATCTCGACGGGAAAGCGGCGGCGCTTGAATAGTGACAACAGGGCGGCTCCTCGACTGGCCGCATTCCTCTAAACTGCCAAGGTTAATGCAACGGTGCCGTTCCCGCGCCCCTCCTGGTCCAGATAGAGCAGGATGCCGCCCTCATGCTCCGCCATGAAGCGTACGGTCTCGCGCAGCTGGTCGCCGCAATCGCATTTGAGGCTGCCGAAGAGATCGCCCGTGAGACAAGCCGAATGCAGCCGCACGGTCACCGGCTTCGAGACATCCGGCCTGCCGACGACGATCGCCACCTGATCGCGCAGGCCCTCGCCGCCACGGAACACCACGAACTCGCTGGTGGGAGCGCCTTCCAGCGGCACCGGCGCCCGGCTCACAATGCGCAGATCCTCGATGTTGCGGGAACGATAGGCGAGAATGTCCTCGGCCGTGGCGCTGAGGAGGCCCTGCAGCGTGGAGAAGGGCGACACAAGAGGGATTGCAAGCACGGCAGGCAGCACGAGCGATAGCTGCGCAAGCTCGATGGCTGCTTCATCGAGCCAAGATACTGGCCCCACCGGCGCGTCGATGCGTCCGTCTTTCCTAAGCGCGAGATTGCCTACGCGGTCGAGGTCGATGACCGGCATGGGCACTGATGCGGCACCGGTGCGATTGAGGCCGAGATGGCGAAGGCGAGCCGGGGTCAGAAGGAGACGGGCGCGGTCATCGCTCAAGGCCGCAAGTGCGTCGACCATGCGCGGATCAAGCCCTTCCACTGTAAATGCAAGCAGTGTCTCGCTTCCTGTCCGGACAAGGACAGGTCGGCCAGCTCGAAAGTCGGAAATTGCGCGTTCGACATTCACGCAGGCTTGGTCGGCGAACAAACTTATACCCGAGGCCATGTCTGCCATAAGATTATTTCCCCGAGAGATGCATAATGGCGAAGCCGCAAGGAGATGAAACTCCAAGGAGTTGCACTCTATGACTTTTTAGCAGCTTGGGCCATACTACCGATGATCTGAACCGATCCAACAGGAACGGGACACTGGGATCATGAACAGCGGCCATCCCCCTATGACAATCCGCTCTGTGCCCTCTCCTATCCAAGACCCGTTCGAACTCATCGATACGGCGCCTGAAGACAAGCCGTTCGTGGTCGCCCAACTCGGCCAGAGTCTCGACGGGCGCATCGCGACTCCGACAGGGGCTTCCCGCTACATCAATGGAACCTGCGCGCTCGATCATCTGCACCGGTTGCGCGCCCATGTGGACGCTGTTGTCGTCGGAGTGGGAACCGTGATCGCGGACAACCCGATGTTGACCGTCCGGCGTGTCCCTGGCCGGAACCCGGCGCGCGTCTTTATTGATCCGCGTGGACGCCTGCCCGAAACGGCGCAATGTGTTCGCTCGGCCTGCGCGCGCCGCATTGCTATTCGGGCAAACGTCTCCGTGACCTTGCCCGGAGTCGAGGAAATCATCATCGAAGCCCGCGATGGGACAATCTCGCCCCATGAGATTATTCAGAAGCTCCACGAGCGCGGCTTGCGCAAGATCCTCGTTGAGGGCGGCGCCCGCACGATCTCCACGTTCATCGCGGCAGGCTGCGTGGACAGGCTGCACATGTTGGTCGCGCCGATGATCATCGGATCCGGCATGGCAGGACTGTCGCTGCCGCCGATCGACGGGCTCGACGGAGCCCTGCGTCCCATGACCCATGTCCACGTGTTCGCTGATGGCGACACCCTGTTCGACTGCGACCTGAGAAGCACGAGCACGGCAGTCCCATGAATGGCGGCCCCGCCGTATATTCCGGAGGATCTCGGTTCCTCCATTGGATCATAGCGGCGCTCATCCTGCTGGGGCTCATTCCGATAGGCCTGACGATGGTCTCGCTCGAGGATGGAATGCTGAAGAACTTCCTCTACGAAGTGCACAAGTCCTTCGGCATGATTGTCTTCACGCTCGCTGTGATGCGAGTAGTGGTCAGGGTGGCGCAGGGCTTTCCGCCCCTGCCCGACTCCATGCCGGAATGGCAGAAGATTGCAGCGCGTGCGACCCATCTCGCTCTGTACACGCTGATCGTCACCGTACCAGTCCTGGGCTATACGGGAACAGCTATGTGCTGCGCCCCAGTCAGCCTGTTCTGGACCATACCGATTCCCATCTCCGTTGAGCGGAACCTGGAACAAGCCGAGATTGTGCTCGCTTGGCATAAGAGCGCAGTCTTCCTCATGGCGGGAATCCTCGCGCTGCATGTGGGCGCTGCCTTGTGGCACAGGTCTGTCCGGCGCGATGGTGTGTTCGAGCGTATGTGGCGCGGCTGAGAAAGCATCACATGGGACTTGCGAAGAGATCGACATGGCCGATCTCGCACCGCTCTGGATGGCTGTGCGCCTCTCGCCATGCAGCGAGGGTCTCCCCCGGAACGAGACCGGTCTCGCCTACGGCCTGTTCGATCCCATTCGCAAGCGACTGGATCAGCCTGTTGTCGTCGCGGGTGAGCAACCAGGGGCTGTCTCCGATCTCGACGGCATAGCTTCGCGCCCGCAATGCCGCAACCAAGTGCCGCGTCGCATGTGGCCCGGCCGCCGGCCCGAGTCCCTTGTTGCGGGTCTGGTGCTCGTTGAAGGCCGCGTTGACCTTGGCGTCAATGGGGTGGCCGGGCTCCCAGCGCGCGTTGCCGTCATAGGTCAGCACTGCATAGAGCGGGAGTCGCGAATCGGCTAGGGCATCAGCGAAACGATCAATCCACGCACAGGAGACGAGATCGAAGAACGCCGCGGCGGTGACGAGGTCGGGCCGGCGCGCGATGGGACCCTCAATATCCGTCATCAGGTCCGCGCGCTCGAAGGACACGGTCAAGGTCTTTCCGCTGCGCTCTAACGCGAGACGCTCTCCGTCGGTCCGGGAGGCGCACGCCCATGTCGGCAGCATCCGGCGCGCTGCCTCCAGCAAAGCCGGGTCGTGGTCGACAAGGCACCAGTCCTGCCAGGCAGGCAGGTGGAACCATGAAGCGCGGAGGTTGGACCCGGTTCCCGAGCCGAGGTCGAGGACCGTGATCCTCTCAAAGCCGCCAGAGTAACGAGCGCAAGCGTCTCGAGGCCCACGCGCGCGGGACCGGTGATCGACCGGCTCACGCAGCGATAGCCATTCCGGATCGAAACCACTCATGTCTTGCCGTGCCTCAGCTGGGCCGCGACGATGGCGGCCGTCTCCGACCAGTCCGGAAGATTGGGTGCATAGGAGAATGCGACATCGGCCAGTGCACGCCGCCGCTTCCCGTCATCGAGAAGAGATGCCAGAGCCTCCGCCAGTGCGGCAGGATCTCTTGCCGGGACTTTCAGGGCGGCAGCGTCAGGAAGGGTTTTGGCGGCTGCCCCACCCGTCGTCGACACGATGGGAAGCCCGTGGGCGAGGGCCTCGGTCAGCACCATCCCATAGCCTTCGAAGTGGGACGCGAGGACGAAGATGTCGGCCTTGTCATAGAGCGAGGGCAGCGCATGGTCCGGCAGGGCGCCGGTGAATCGGATACGGTCCGACAGCCCGGCCTCATCAATCCGGGCGCGAAGGCTCCGCACGTAATCGGGCGCGCGATCCATGGCGCCGACGATCGTCAGCGACCAGGGCCGGTTGCCCAGCCGCGCGAGAGCCTCGACCAGGACCTCGTATCCCTTCCGGGGAACGACGGAGCCGACGGCAAGGAGCGCATGGCCGGTTCCGCTGCCCACCGCCCGGTGCACCTGTGCCGTTCCAGGGATGGCAACAGCAACCGTCTCCCTGGGCACGTCATAGTCCGAAGCGAGGATGGCGGCTGTCGTTTCGCTGGTGACGATAATGGCCGACGCGGCTTTCAGGGCCTCCCGCTCAAGGATCCGGAGACGCTCGGCATCATCGGCACCGAGCCCGGTCTCAAGAGCCAGAGGGTGGTGCACGAGCGCGACGATCCGAGCCTCGATCTGGGACAGTATACTCGCAGGCAGGGCACCGAAGGCGAGCCCATCGATAAGGAGCGTCCCGTTCAAACGACTGAGAAGCCGTGCCGTTGCTTCGAGGTCATCCACGCTGGGAAAGGGAAAGCTGTCCGGAAGGACGAGATGGTGCAGCACGATGCCCTGGTCGCCGATGCAGCGCAGGATTTTCCGGTCATAGGCATATCCGCCCGTTGGGGTCGTTATGTCACCCGGGATGGCGAAGGTCGCCTCAATCATCGGATATCGGCCCTTCGAACCAGGCTTTTGCGACATGGGACTCGTGCAACGTGACCCGTAGACCCGCGAGCCCGTCTGAACCCGGTCCGAGTTCGCCCTTTCGGGCTGCCGCAGCGACGGCGTCGAAGATGTGGCGGCACAGGAACTCGGTCGTTGTGTTTTTTCCTGCGAACTCCGGCACATCGTCAAGGTTGCGATAATTCAGCGGCGCGAGAACCTCCTTGAGGATGTCGTGGGCGCGTCCGATGTCGACGACGACGCCATCCTCGGTCAGATGTTCGCGGTGGAATGCCACGTCCACCACAAAGGTGGCGCCGTGGAGCTTCTGCGCCGGGCCGAAGAGCGCCCCCCGGAAACTGTGGGCGATCATAATGTGGTCGCGAACTTCGACGGCATACATGGGACCATCCTTGCTGCGTCAGGAATAGGTGACAACGGGCGGGATACCTTGCGCATCGCAGAGGATGTCGTGAAGCGCTTCGGGCAGTGCGGAAAACTTGACCTCCTCGGCCACCAGGATGTCGAGGCGCGGGTCGTCAAGGAGACGCATGGCGGCGTCGAGGCGCCGCCTGGTTGTCCAACGAGCGCGTCGTGACGACGGGACATGCCCGACCTGAGAGGAGACGAGTTGCAGCCGCTGGCTGTGGAAGGCGCCGCCCAGGGACGCGTCGACGGCAGCGGACCCGTACCAACTCATCTCGACGACCCGGGCTTCGAAGCCCGCGCATGCAAGCGCCGTGTTCAGCCCCTGTGCCGAGGCAGAGGAGTGGAACACGACATCGGCGTCGCCGGGCGCGTTGTCGGCTTCAGCGAATGATGCGCCCAGGTGCTCAACGAAGGCGCGGCGACCAAGCTCGAGGTCGACGAGCGTGACCTCCGTTCCTGGGATGCGGGCCGCAAGATAGGCTGTCAACAGACCGACCACACCTCCTCCCACCACGACAATCCGATCGCCCGGCCCGCAACAGCCGTCCCAGATCGCATTCAGGGCCGTCTCCAGATTGGCGGAAAGAACGGCGCGCCTGGGGGGAATGCCCTCCGGCACAGGAGTCGCAAGGCTCGCCGGGATGGCGAATAGGTTCTGATGGGGGTGTAGGGCGAAGACGCTTCGGCCTATGAGTTCGGATGGACCCTGCTCCACGATACCGACCGCGCAGTAGCCGTACTTTACTGGGAACGGGAAGCAACCCTCCTGCAGGGGCGCCCTCATGCGCCCGATCTCGGAGGCAGGAACCCGGCCCTCGAATACGAGGCGTTCGGTGCCGCGGCTGATCCCGGACCATTGCGTCCTGACGAGGATGTCGCCTTCGTTCAGCGCCGGCTCGGGGGCATCCTTCAATTCTGCTTGGAAAGCCCGGGTTATCCAGAGCGCAGACGTGAACTTTTTCATGCGCTGCTCTCCACACATATCTAGCTGCCCTTCTCGAACACCGTTGGGCTGCCCGAAGCGACCCGCGACCGACCAGGATTGCCGAAACGTCGCCCCGCGTTTCCCGATCTTCTCCCAAACCATATGACGCCTGCGAGCCTGCAGTCCATAAGCGCTGTTGTACGCCGGCTTTGGGTCGTGGTCGCGCTCAATCTGGCGACTTGCCTCAGGCTGGTCGCATGGCTTGGTACCGTTCTCGCATCCGGTGGCTAGAGCTTGGTCAATGCGCTTCTTTTCGCCTGCGTCGCCATCGGCGCGCTATGGACCGTCTTCGGATTCAAGAGCATCCTGATAGGGCTCTGGATGCTGCAGGGCGTACCCGACGGGCTTGCTCGCGTCTCTGGCTTCGCAAAGGCCGCTGCCGACAGAGACGTCCCCTCAGGGCAGTTCGGCGAACATTCTCACTCTGTGCCATGAGAACCCCGCGCGCGCCTGTCGGTCCTGCGCCGAAGCATCGACATAACGGACCAGTGCGAGGCCTTCTCGTATTTCATCCTCAACAACACCGATGATCCCGCCATTGCCATCGAGGAGGAGGCGCTTGCAGTCGCCTTCGCTGCGGAAGCCGGTTCCCGCCGCTTAGTCTACCGGCATCGTATGGACAATACCGACTACAAGGCAAGCGACATCCACGACTTCGGACAGTAAAGGGGAGAGAATTTTGAGCTGATGCCTACCCTCAACGACAATCCCGATGACGGGCAAAACCATCGTCCGCATGATTGCTCTATTGCATTAACACATCATGATGCGGAATATGATGCTTCCTGAGGCAGGAGGTTGCGCTACAGCTTGTGCTCCACAAAACTCATCCAATAAAGCCGTCGCCGGAGGTAGGGAGATCCAGGGCAAATGGTGGCATCTTTACGCTCCTGGTTCGCTCTTCTCCGCTCCATTATGGTCTACCATGGAGACCGTGAGCGCCATCGCCGTATGGATGGTCTTTACGCGCAGTTCGTGAAGCCCGGCAACTTGGTCTTCGATATCGGCGCTCATGTGGGCGATCGCATTACCTCATTCCGCCGTCTCGGCGCGCGGGTTGTCGCACTGGAGCCGCAGCCCGGCCCAGCGGCGATCCTGCAGTTTCTGTTCGGCCGAGATCGGGCCATCACGCTGCTGCGCAAGGCCGCGGCGGGAAAGGAAGGTGAGTTGCCCCTTCACATCAATTCACAGAACCCCACCGTGTCAACCATATCCGATGACTTCGTCAGGGCTGCGCAGGGAGCGCAGAATTGGGAGGGGCAGTGTTGGGATGGAGTTATCACTGTTCCCACCACGACACTTGACGCGCTTATCAACACCTATGGCGTTCCTGCCTTCATCAAGATCGATGTTGAAGGCTACGAGCACGTCGTCCTATCGGGCCTGACCACCCCTGTACCGGCCCTGTCCTTCGAGTTCACGACGATTGCGCGGGAGGTTGCGATCGCATGCCTGGATCGCTTGGAGGAGATCGGCGACTATAGCTACAATGTTTCGCTTGGAGAGAGCCAGGCACTTGACTTTCCGAGCGGCGTCACGGCCCAGGAGATGCGCCGCTATCTAAGGGAAGTTCCACGTATAGCGAATTCGGGCGACATCTATGCCCGTCGACTCTCCGCTTGACCCGATTACTCCAGCATTGCGTCGTTGGCGAATGTCAGCGAACTCAAAACGGCATTGAATCCTGCTACGTCGGACACGTTCGGAGCGGCTCGGTTGCATTGGCTTCATGAGGCACAAGCTGTGGCCCGCCCACCTGCCTCAGGGGGACCATATCCTGCAGCTTGACACGTTAATGCAATAGCGCCCACGCTTGCACTGTGATCGGTTCCGCGCTGGAGGCACCACTTTGTCCCGTCACTGATTCGATCAGCAAACATCAATCCCCGGGAGGTACGGCAATGGACGCGCTGCGGAGGATTCTCTCCCCTGACCGGAGCCGCGATACCTGCGGTGCCGGCCTTCCTCTGCTCTGGGGCGGTATCGCGCTGATCGTCCTTGCAATCGTGCTTGCGGCTACCTGCGGCTCTGGACCGGCAGTATTGCTGGCTGCACTCGCGCCATACCTCGTGCTCGCCGGCATCGTCCATCAAAAGATTGCTGTGCACCACAATCACCTGGGCTTCGGACCGGCCAATGCCGTCACTCTGGCCCGCGCCATTCTGAACTGCGTCTTTGCAGGGCTCCTTGTGGATGCCGCCTTGCAGGGCGGCTCAGACCTTCAGCACCTCGGCTGGTTCCTCTTCGCCATCACCGCTCTATCTCTGTCCCTGGATGGCATCGACGGTCGTCTCGCCCGCCGACTGAAGCTGGAGTCTCGTTTTGGTGCCCGCTTCGACATCGAAGTCGATGCGCTCCTACTGACGCTCCTTGCGGGCACGGCCCTTCTGCTCGGCAAAGCCGGCGCGTGGGTCCTCGCAATTGGTGGCTTTTACTATGCCTTTCTCGTGGCGCGTCAGTTCTCGCCAGTGCTGAGGCGTAGGCTGCCGGCTTCCATGCGCCGTAAGGTGGTATGCGCTCTCCAGGGCACGGCACTGCTTCCGCTTCTGACTCCCTTTGTGGTCCCACCGCTAAGTGATTGGATCGCGGCTTTGGCTTTGTTGGCCCTGATTTGGTCATTCACGACCGATCTAGTCTGGCTTGTTCGAGAACGGCCAGCCGCACGACAAGGCGCCTATGCCTAGCCGGTTTAATGCGCTGGCAAGGGCGGTCGCGATACTGCTCATGGTCTGGCTCGCCCTGTCACTGCTCGTCAACTTGCCTTCCGACAGCGCGGCCTTCCTCGGGCCGCTCCACTGGGCGCTGGCTTTGGAAGTCGGAGCCATCTTAGCCATGCTTGCTCTTGGACAGGCTTGGGCGGGGTACGTGCCGAGAATTGCACTGCACGTTCTCTCTGGCTCGGTGATCCTGCTCTTCGTCATCCGGGCCGCCGATCTTACGGCCCAGACTATGGTGGGTAGACCCCTAAATCTTTTCCTCGATCTGGCCCTTGTTCCGGCTGCGGCCCATGTCGCCGCGGTCATGCTTGGCCCCGCCTACGTGATTCCCGCCGCCGCCGGTGGCGCCCTGATGATTGCAGCCTTGCACCTCGTATTGGTACACCTCTTTGCTTATTTGGTTCGGGGCTTTCGCCAAGTGGCCATGCGCCAAGCCTTTGCTGGCATTTCGGGCATCGTGCTCGCTCTTACCGCAGTGCAAGGACTGGCTCCGGCCGATATAATAGCTTGGCGTCCGATCAGCGGTGCCGCAAGCCTCATCGTTGTGGAACAGGCGGGGCGCCTCTCTTCGACCCTGGCGCGCCAGGCGGCATTCCGCGCGGACCTCGCTAATGACCCCACCCTTCAGATCAATGATGCGGCCTTGTTCTCCAGCCTCTCGGGCACCGACGTTATGGTTATCTTCATCGAGAGCTATGGGGTTTCGGCCCTCGATAATGAGCGCTACAGCGCGACGGTGCGACCACGCCTGTGGGCTTTCGGAGAGCGACTTGCGAAAGCAGGCTTGAGCGTCTCCTCGGGCCGTCTCCTGGCCGCCACTGCCGGTGGCCAGTCATGGCTCAACCACGCCACGCTCTCGGCTGGACGCTGGATCGATGATCAGACACTGTACGCGCTATTCCTGACCGAGCTGCCGCGGACCCTTGTGCATGACTTCAGGCGGGCCGGCTGGCGCACGGCCCAGGTCATGCCTGCAATCACTCTGCCCTGGCCGGAGGGCCACAAGCTCGGATACGATGCGACCTATGTCGCTGCGGATATGAACTATCGCGGGCCGAACTTCTACTGGGGTGTCGTGCCCGACCAGTTCGCGCTCGATTTCTTTGCCCGGCGTGAACTCGAGGTACCGGACCGACCACCAATCTTTGCGATGCTCGCCTTGATCTCGAGCCATGCGCCTTGGCTGCCGGTGCCCGACGTGGTGGGCTGGGAGAAGCTTGGTGACGGGACCATCTATGCGCGCTGGGCAGACAGCGCACCTGAGCCACGGGAAGTCTGGCGCAACACCGAAGCAGTTCGCGACCAGTATGCGCTCTCCATCGGCCACTCGATCGATGCCGTTGCTGCTTTTCTGGCCGACCGCATCCCTGCCGATGCGCTGGTCCTGGTGCTTGGGGATCACCAGCCGGCACCGGTAATAGCGGGACCTGGCGCCTCGAGGGCCGTGCCCGTCCACGTGGTCGCTCACGATCCCGGTCTCCTGAGGCCCTTTGATCGGCTGGGCTTCGTGCCTGGTGTATTGCCTCCGCCACCACCGGCGGGCGATGGCAGACTGGTGCGGATCGATGCTCTCCGCGCCTTTCTGCTTGCCGCGTTTAGCGCCGGCACGGACCAGGGAAAACGCGGCGGGGAAGTGCGGTCGCCAAGGCAAGTCGGTGTAGGGGCGATGCCACGGTAAATCGGCTTTGTTGCATTAACCGGGAAAGGGCATACTGAGCCCAGTGGAACGGATCACTCAGGCCGCTAGGCGGAAGAGCTGGTTCACAAGACGGATCTCGCCTGTCGCCCCGAGCTGGGTCAGGACGCAGTGACCGCCGCGGATCATGCGCATGACCTCAAAGCTCTTCAGGGTCACAAAGGCCGTTCTCATCCTCTGGAAGCCGCGCGTCGGCCGGATCACGCGCTTGAGCGCACCGTGTTCGGCCTCGATGATGTTGTTGAGATACTTCGAGGTGCGCTGCTCGACATTCTTCGACAGCAGGCTTCCTACTGCAGGCGCCAGATCGTCCTGGTACGATGCCAGTTTGTCAGGCGTGATCGATAATGGCGGGTAGCCGCTCATGGTCCTCAGGGCTTTGCGCAGGAAGCGATAGGCCGCTCCAGTATCGCGCCGGTCGGACAGCATGAAGTCGATCAGCTGACTATGCTTGTCGACGGCACGGAATAGGTCCTTCCATTTCCCGGCGACCCGCACATAGGCCTTCTCGATGCGCCATGAGCTAGAGCGATGCCCCTGATATTGGTAGACCCACTTCTCGATCTCCGGGGCGTAATGCTGCCCCCAGTGGAAGTTGGTGCTTGGACCGACGCTGACACCACGCTCCTACATCATCTCGGCCCAATCGGGATAGCTGAGGCCTTATTTGCAGTACCAGCGCACGCACAGCAGAATGATCTCGACGCGAAAGCGGCGGCGCTTGAACAGGGACAACAGATCGGCTCCTTGATGGGCCACCTTTTCTTATTGGCTAAGGTTAATGCATCGGAGCCGGTAAACCCGGTATGCCGACCACTGACCGCGAAGCAGCCGCGACGGCCATCGAAAGCCATGTCGCCTTCGAACCCAATCTGATGATCGCCTGCCACAACCTGGCCATTCGGCTCAGAGAAACTGCACCGGGTGGAGGGAGCCAAGATGCCGCTTCTCGTTCTCGCGATGCTGTTCGGATTGCTGCTGCCCGAACCTCTTCGAGCTCAGGATGTGCCCTCCCCTCTCACACGGATCGCCTTCGGCTCCTGTGCCGACGAGGAGAAGCCTCAGCCGATCTGGGATGCCGTGCTGGCTTACCAGCCCCAGCTCTTCCTGTTCGCCGGAGACAACGTCTATGGCGATGTCCGTCACGGGCGTGACGTTCCGGATGGGGAGCTGATTCAGAGCCTGCAAGAGTCGTATGCCCAAGCCGCCCGCGTGCCAGGGATGGCGCGGCTCAGGAGCACCATCCCGCATCTCGCCACGTGGGACGACCACGACTACGGCAAGAATGATGCGGGAGCGGACTTCGCCGGCCGCGCCGAGACCCAGCGGCTCTTCCTGCAGTTCTGGAATGTGCCGCCGACTGATCCGCGTCACCAGCGCGAGGGAATCTACCACAGTCAGACCTTTGGCCCCGACGGGCAGCGGGTTCAAGTCATCTTGCTTGACACTCGCTTCTTCCGCTCGCCTCTCAAGCCCACGGACCAGCGCAATGCCGCCGGTCGCGAGCGCTATCTGCCGGACGAGGATTCGGGCAAGACGATGCTAGGCGAGGTGCAGTGGTCCTGGCTGGCCGAGCGGCTTCGCGAACCCGCCGATGTGCGCCTCATTGTGTCGTCCATCCAAGTTGTGGCGGAGGGACACGGCTGGGAGCGCTGGGGCAACTTTCCCCGCGAGCGGCAGCGCCTCTACGATCTCATCCGTTCCACTGCAGCAGGCGGTGTGATCCTGCTGTCAGGTGATCGCCACGTCGGCGCCTTGTACCGCGAGACCACGGCCGCGCCCTATGCCCTCATCGAGATCACCTCGAGCGGCATCAATCAGGTCTTTCCTGGCAACCGGGAGGCTGGCCCGAACCGGCTCGGCGCGGTCTATGGGGCCCCAAACTTCGGCACGATCGATGTGGATTGGTGGGAACGCACGGTGACGCTTTCCCTACGGAGTGAGAACGGCGAACCCGTGCGCCGTCAGGTCGTGCGCCTGGACGAGCTTACGCTGACGAACCCGTAGTCTGCGCGGATAGGCAGTCTCCCGTCGCAGGATGCCGGTCCGACATGCCACCTGTCGTGTGAGGCCTCGCCCGTCAACTTTTTCAGTGTCGCTCGGCGCTGACCACCTGATGAGTTGGTCCACCTTGAAGGAAGTCCTGAGGCCGCATTCGCCCTCGTCTTGGGCTCCCGGTCCTTGTTTGAGCTCCTCACGCTTACCATGTAAGCCGTGCTTCTCCCACTGATCTGACCTGCTTACCCGAACGGGTGCCACGATGGCAGAGCAACCGGGAGCCGGAATTATTGGCTCGGACTTTGAGCGACTGGTAACAGAGTACAACAAAGCACTCGCCAACGGCGAGGCTCGTCCCATCAGTGCGATCTGTGACGGGACTGAAGCAAGCGCGTGCGAGAGCGAGCGGACATTCCGAAAGCTGCTCGATGCGTTCCCGGCCCCGGCCTATACCACAGACGCTGCGGGGCGGATCACCTTCTACAATGAAGCCGCCGTACAGTTTGCAGGTCGCCGTGCACGGCTGGGCATCGATCAATGGTGCGTGACGTGGCGCTTGTACTGGCCGGATGGCACGCCCCTGCCGCACGACGAGTGCCCGATGGCGATTGCGCTCAAGGAAGACCGCATCGTCCGGGGAACCCAGGCTGTCGCCGAACGGCTGGATGGTACGCGTGTTCCGTTCATTCCTCATCCGACCCCGCTGTGGGATGCTTCCGGCGCTCTCGTCGGAGCCGTCAATATGCTGCTTGAGATCGATGAGGTTGAGCAGGTAGCGCTGGACGGTGTGCAGGTGCTGATCGTTTCCGATGACATCTTCGTGGCGGCTGACCTTGATCTGTTGATCGATGAAGCCGGAGGCGTTGCTGTGGCCATCGCAGCAACCGGCAGCGAGGCCCTCGCCCTGCTCGGCCAGCGTCCGATTGACGCCACGCTGGTGAGCCTGCCACTGCGCGATGGGCATGGACCGCTCATCGACGCACTTGTGAGGCAGAACATTCCGTTTGTACTGCACGAGGGCAACGAGGAGCATGTTGTTCAGATGCTGGGCGATGCCCTCACGCTTCGTGGCAGGGGTAATCAAGAGGCGGTCCTATAGGACCGCAGACCCTATGCACACGGCAGAGCCGCTTGGTGGTCCGCACCCGTAGGTCCGGCGCCCTATGCATGGGACGAGCCGATCCACGGGACCTCAGCCTGTTCTGGAGACGGCGCTGCTGCTCGGGCTAGAGCAACGGGCATTCAGACGAATCCTTATCCGGCAGCAGTGAAGTAGTTGGTGAGCGCACAAGGTTTGTGCAATAAACCGCGCCAAACAGGACAAACTTAGAACGGTGCTATTCCGAGACTATCGGTTTCTTGGACGCGATGCGCCATGGAGCAAGCAGAAACTCGCAGAAGATCAAGGCTCTAGCCACACCGCCCATCTCTCAGCTGATGATTGATGCCGTCATGCCAATCCAATTGCTCTGGCGTCAGACTGTGGAAAGTGTTGAGGGCCTACGCGAGGCGAGTTTGGCTCGAAATCGCGCCAAACCGGATGCTGTCGGAGCGATGTTCGCGCTTCGTCCAACTTGCCGAGGTGTGAATCGGCACCGAAGCTTTGACCCCTCGCGCGGGAAGTACAACGCCTGGGTTGAGCGACTCAAAATGGAAATCCCGCGGGGTCACGATCGGCGCCGATGATGACCCCGCCGACGTTACGAATTCGCCAGCAACGTCAAGTGCGTAACGGCAGTCGGCTCAGGGGTCCGTGTTCGATCCTGATTTACACACAAGTGCTGCTTATGGCGGCACGAGCTCGAAGTGCGACCGGTCCATGTCCTTGAAGCCGTGGAAGCGGCCACCCCAGCGGATCGGCACGCCCAGTTCTGCGGCAGCCTTCCGCAGCGCGACGGCGATCCGGTTCTGGGCCTGCGGGTCAAAGGAGATCCGGCTCTCCCGGTCGAGCGGCCACAAGTCGACTGCCCTGCCCGTCCGGTGCGGGCTATCCTGCGTCCGGGACCAGCCCCAAGCTACAGCCATTCGTTGGAGCCGACCGTCGCGCCGACCGGAGCCGATCACGAAGCGCAAGTTGGGATTGTCGGCCTTCGTCTTCTGCACCACGCGAGCGAGCACCGGGTGGAGGGTTCGGAGATTAGTCTCGTGGTTTCCCACCGGGTCCGGGTTCCAGGAATGGAACATTGCGAGTTGATCCCGCCCATACTCATCCTGCGCAGGAATCGTCGCATAGACGCCACATGGGCCGGCGAGGCCCCGGTCTGGCGTCTTCAGAGGTCTTGATGGCGCGCCACATGGTTCTGCGTGAACTCCGGCATGCAGGACGAAGCTGACGAGCGTGACCCCGAGAAGGCGGAGGCAGAAAAATCGCAGGTATCGACGCATGGCAGCCTGAACCGTCGCAGCGGGATGGTGCCAAAGAAAGGCGGAGCTGTGCAGCACCGACAGTCCCTGAAGCGCCAGGGAATCGTTGCTTGCCCGGCCCGACCTTATCGCGTCTACCCTGCCGTCGCCCGCCTGGCCGAGATCGACAAGCCCGTGAGCCTGCACAGCCTACGCCGCAGCTATGTCGATTGTGCCCTCTGCCGTAGGAGCCCGTGCTCGCCCTTCTCATCCTAAGCCAGCCTCATGGGTGAGCCCTGGCTATACGCCACGTCTGCCGATCATGCGCTCCGCCAATCGGCTCGCGATGTAAGCATCCACCGTCACCTCAGCCACACGGCTCATCAATGGAATTTCAGCCATCGCACGGCCCGCCAGAACCTCCTTGGCGGTCACGAAGAACTCCTGCCAGGGCTCCTCATCCTCACAATGGCGCAGCAACAATGCGGTCCGAGCAAGCCGGTCACCCCACTTGGTCGCGTGCTCAGGCAACAGGCTCTCTCGCACGAGGGCAACGCGCTTTGCCCGGGCCATCCGCTTGCCCTCCAGCAACTGCTCGACTGTCGCGCCCTCCTCGAACCAGGAGTCGAGAAAGTCGAACCGGTCGACCACCGCACGGCTCCGCGCCAGCAGCTCGGCGGGTGAACCAAGCGCGGCCGGATCAGCTTCGGCCTCGAGCATGGCCAAAAGGCGCTCAAGCGGCAGGGCCTCAGGCTGTAACCCCTGCAGGTCCGCCGTCTCGACAAAGTCCAACAACGCAAACGGCGGCATTGTCTCGGATGCCAGGTTCACGGCGAGGGCGTGGGCTGCCGCAAGCCGCACATACTCCAAGCTGATGGGAAATACCTCGATCCCGCCCGCAACCTGATCCAAAAACTCCTCCATCTCGGCGCGGGTCAGCCCGTGGCGCGCCCAGGCGTCACGGACCCCCATCCCGGCTTTGACCAGCAAACATCCAATCGCCCTTTGACGACCTTCTCGGGCGAGAACGAAGAGGCTCTGGGCTCCCGCTCCATCGATCCCAGAGGCCAGGGCATCATAGACCTGCGACTGGGGCCAGGACGCGCACTCCACGCCCGTGCGCCGACAGGCCTGAATAGCTCCATCCAGCCCGGGGCGATCGCTCTCGGGCAGCCAATTGCGGAGCACAATCAGGCGCCGGAGCATGCTGCCTGAAACAGCCCCCTGGCGGGCCGCGTGTGCGAGGGCGGAGGCCACCGCATGCCGCACCTCGGCCGAGGGGTCGAGCAGCCATCCCACAACGGCCTCTCGGGCGCTGGCCTCATCCGTCCGAAGCAGCGTGATGCCCATGGTGGTGCGGTGGTCGGCCGGGAGGGCCCCCGCCATCTCCAGCATCTGGGCGTGGAGCGCGAACGGGTCGCCGCCGACCCCCTCTACCAGATCCTTGAGGTAAGCGTCGAAATCGCCATCGCTCCGGCCCGCTCCTTGTTCAAGGCTGATTTGCTCGAACAGGTCCGCCATGAGGCGCTGGAGTTCGGCACCAGGGTCAAGCTTGGCGTTCGAAAACTGCATCAGGATCATCATGAGCAGGGTTGGCTCGACCCGGCCGGAGGTTCCCGCCTGCAGCAAGGCTCGCCGGACGGCGTCAGCCAGCTCTCGGGCCGATGCTCGTCCGTTCTCCAAGTCCATCCGGATGAACTCCAGCGCCTGGCCGATCATGTAGACGTAGGCGGCGACCAACTGCTGGTTGGGCTTGGCCTTGCGCCCTTCGGTCACAAGCATCTCGATCAGATCAAGGATGGCCTCTGGCTGTGCTCCCAGGACCTGCGATGCGGCCCAACTGTTCACCCCCGGGTGTCCCGTGGCGACATCAACAGCGACGAGTTTGCCGAGGCGGGCGAGTGTGGTGCGGTCTGTCATGGAATTGCTCGGCCGGGTTGGTGTCCTGTTCAGGGGATTCTAGCCCCATCATCAGCGGTTTGCACTCTGGTCGGGTCCCTCTCCTCCCCTCCCAAAATCGACCTGATTCCATAGGAGCCGTTGCGGCTTCGGTGATGTGCTTACTGGGGAGCGCGCACGCTTTGTGCAACAAACCTCGGTAACTTGGGCGACGGGCGAACATTGGTCCAGAAGCATCCAATCGAACGCTGCTTTTGCACGTAACCTCGGTTGGCGTGTCCCCCAAAGCCATCAGCAGTCGGATGTCAGACTAATGCCCGCTGTTCGATAGTACTGATCGTTGGTTGAGGACGAATAACGCGGCTAAAACCGTGATCTTATTGACAAATTATGATTGATTTCACGCGTATCGTAACCAAGAAACCGACAGCGTCTCAGAGGTATAGTTCTGAATTTGCCCTGTTTGGTGTGGTTTATTGCACAAACCTTGCGCGCTCCCCAATGAGGAGAGCACGTCAGCTGCCTGAACCGCTGGAGTAGTGCTTGCGAGTGCCTCAGGAAGCAACCTTGATCGGCAGGTCCGCAGCGATACACTGGTCTCAAAGCGCTCTTGTCCTGAGGAAACGCAGTCACCGTACGCCAGATCGCCAGTGCTTCTCCTGTAGTCGTACCAGGATCGAATGACCATGCTCGGCAACCATTCCCTCTCCGGTCTCATGAAATGGCTCACACACGAGGAATGGCGTGAGCCGTTTGCGGACGTCCTGGACCTGCACCTCGGTCCGGCTTGCGAAGATTACGAGATGGAGTTTGAGGACATTGCGGAGGTGATCGGCGATCACGCGGCCACGACCCTGTGGGGCTGCGCCTTCGAGGATTTTCTGACTCAGGCGATCGAGCCGGACGGGCGCAACATCGTCGAGGACTATCTCAGGCGCCGCGGCTGGAAGGAAAGCGCCGGCAACCGGCGCTACATAGAGGCGCTGCGGGACTCCTGCATGAGCCTGTACGAGGTCAGCGAGATCGTGCCCGGCCAGTCCTTCCTGGCGCGGGATCTTCTGCGCGGCGGGGAGCCGATCCGGGTCAGCGAGCACTCGGCCACCAGGAGCCTCAAGCTCTGGGACAAGATCGGTGCCCGGATCATTGAGGTCTCGGGCAAGAACATCCTGGCCGGAGGTCTCCTGCCCTTCCGCCCAAGCGCCGCCACTCTGCTCATGGACGAGCTCAAGGCGGCCAGGCAGCAGGCCCGGCGCGAGTTCCGCAAGCTGACCAAGGAAGCCCAGCTACCCAGGTCCACCCGGGAGGATGGCCAGATCGCCGATCTCCTGTTCATGGCGACAGCCGCGCCGACCTTCAGCAACATCTGGTTGGATGATGCCCTGGCCTCAGCCCTCGATCAGAGCCTGCCGACCATTCTCAACAGCGATGGCGACGAGGTGATCTTCTGCCGGGTTCGCTTTCCCTTGCGCTCAGAAGGCGCAGCCAGCGAGCTCCGGGAGCGCCTGCGCACCGTTCCAGCCTTCCAGGAGGAGAATGAAGGCTTCTGGAATTGGATCGAGCGGCAGCCTGCCAAACGGAAATCCTCAGGCAAGCCGGCGAGCAGGTTCGTCCCAGAGCAAGGCCCGTCTGTGCGGGTGACGCTCGGCACCGGCGACACGGTCCTGGGCACCATCGAGCTGACCGACAAGGCATTGCTGCTGGAGGCGAACTCCCGCGAGCGGGCCGAGCGTGGGAGGGCTATCCTGGCTGAGCTGGCCGGGGCGCTGGTCGGGCCGGCTCTGACCGAGATTGAAACGCTCGAACAGGCCATGGCTGGGCGCGACGGGGACGACCATCTGGATCAGGCCAGCGACCTTCCGGCCGAATTGCAGGCCGAACTGGTCCATGGCGCTCTGACCGACCACTACCGCAAGACCCTCGACGAGCCGATCCCGGCGCTGGGGGATCTGAGCCCACGGGCAGCGGCCCAATCCGCTGCAGGCCGGCGCAAGCTCGTGGACTGGCTGAAATACATCGAGAACCAGACGAAGAGCGGACGCCTGTCGGACGATCCGATGGCCAGCTATGACTTCACCTGGCTCTGGCGTGATCTGGGCCTGGAAAAGCTCAGGCGATAAACCCTGTTCTCGGGCAGCGTTCGCCAGCCACCACGGTTGGGTGTGTTAAGATGGCCTCTGGGACAGCCAACCGGGAGAGGCGTGATGATCCGAGCCTCGTGTCATACGGCCGATAATGCTCTGCACCCGACCTTGCTCCCATGAGGGGGGATTGCAAACCCAGACCACGCGCAATATTCTATATTTAGTAGGCGCTATGATTTCGAGGCCCGATATGTTGCGGCATGTCACGGATGAAGAGATTGAGCAGCGGGTAAAAGTTCTCCGAAGGGAACTCGGTATTCAGAACCAGAGCTGCCTCGACATGATGGCTGTGATCCAGAAGCTTAGTACCAGCTTTCGGCACTTCAACTATCAGCGGGTACCAGACGCCGAGATGCCCGATGCAGAGGCGCAATGGGATGCCCGAAAAGGCCTCCTGCGGATGCGTGAGAGTGTCGTTGGTGCCATGCAGAGAGGTGAGCCAAGAGCCCGAATGGCCATCGCAAATGAAATTGCGCACTTCGCCATGCGACACTCGGGTGTTCGCACCAGGAGCACGACTCAAACGACAGCTGGAAGATCTTTGTTAGACGCCAAGAAAGAGGAAAGTGAGGCGAGACGTTTTGCTGCGATGTTCTTGGCTCCCAACTACCTCCTCAGTTCGACTGATACGGTTGATGATATTGTGGACCGTTTTGGACTGAGTTTTGAGGCGGCGATGATCCGCAAGGGCGAGTTTGATGCGTTCCAGCGACGGGCCTCCGGCCACCGGCGCGAGCTACCATCTGTCGTGGTCGATTACCTCAAGGAAGCTCAGAGACGGGGCGCGAAGCTGCGGACAGAGTTGAATTAGGGACCTCTGACGTTGGCGAATAAACTGATGCGGCGTACGGGTCGGACTGGGGTCGCTACAAAGGAGGTCCGGATTGCTTCGGCCAGCATCCAGCGCCAGATCGATCCCGTGCCGCTTGGCGAGCGTCTTAGGACATTTTGACTTTGCGCCTACACCCGAATTTCGTTGAACATTTTCATGGAACCTGCTGCCTCCGCAGACCTATCAGGAGTTCAGTCCCACATTGGCCTGAGGCGAAGTGCGGTGAGAGTTTCGACAAGAAGTCCCTGGCCTTCGCATAGAGTCATCTACACCTTCTGCGCACTTCACTCCTGCCTAGCATCTGGCACTTTGGCTGGGTTCAACTTCGGTCAGAGAAGCTCCATGAGACCAATCATCTGGGCCGCTTTGGCAGCCGGTAGCCTCATGTCAGTCCCGCCGGCCTTCGCACAGAGCCAAACGCAACGCGGCGAGTACCTGGTGACCATCATGGATTGCACCGGCTGCCATACGCCCGGCACTTTCCTCGGCAAGCCTGACATGCAGCGTCCTCTGGCCGGATCGGAGGTCGGCTTCCAGATCCCGGGCCTTGGTATCTTCTACCCACCCAACCTCACCCCTGATCCCGAGACCGGGCTCGGTAAGTGGAGCGAGGCCGATATTATCAAGGCAGTGCGGACCGGTGTCAGACCCGACGGTCGGCAGCTCGTGCCAATCATGCCGTACCACTCCTACGGCAAGCTCACGGATGCCGACGCCAAAGCTCTGGCCGGCTATCTCAAGAGCCTGAAGCCGGTCAGGAACCAGGTGCCCGGTCCGGTTGGGATCAACGAGAAGCCTTCAGCCCCTTACCTGACCGTGGTCATGCCCCAGTAGCTTTGGGCGTCGTGTGCCCAAAATTCAGAAGCCGGCAGCTCTGGATAGGCTCAGGAGACATCAGACATGCTCGAGGTTGAACTGCAGCGGCTGCGCGACGACAACTTGGCGATTGCAGCACTGCCGCTCCCGCCCGAACCGCCGTTCCAGGTCCTGGCGGATGTGACAGCCCTGCAGGATCATGTCTATGCCCTAGCCCGCAGGGTTGGGAGCATGAAGCGTGAGATCCGAGACAGGATTCTCCAGCAGGCGCTCGCAGCCGACTTGTCGCCGCAACGCGAGGACATATCCGAGGCGGTCAGGCTGGGGCTTTGAACTCCGCGGCCCCCTGAGTGGTGCCTCATGGATCTTCGAGCTGCGCTGCTTATACTCCCCATCCTCTGCCTGGCTTTGGCGCCGATGGCCTATTCTCCTTTGAGCACCGCGAACAGAGACTGTGTGTCATGCGGTTATGCCGCCGCTTCGCTCCCAGCCGGTTTGCTGGAACGGAGAGCGCTGGCTAGACCCTGCTCAATGAGCTTGCGGGCCTCGGTTTCCGTTATCTGTCTTACTGCTGCGATCTCGTTCGTCATGAAATCCAGGGCGCCTTCGAAAATCTGTCGTTCGCTGTAGGACGCCTCTTCCTGCTGCGGCCCGCGGTTCAGATCCCGCAGAATCTCTGCGACGGCCGTCAACTGCCCGCTCCCCATGCGCTCCTGATAGTCCGCCGCCCGGCGGTTCCACATGCCACGCTTGGATCGAGCCTTTCCGCTCAGGATCTCGAGTGCCTGGTTGGCGACGGCCGGCTCAGACAGCTTTCTCAAGCCGCTGCTTTTCGCTTTGGCTAGGGGAATGCGGACCGTGACTTTTCCCGAGTCGAGTGAAAGCACAAGGAGGTCTAGTTTGAACCCGGCAACCTCTTGTTCCTCGATCCCTGTGATCACCCCGAGGCCATGGCCGGGATACACGACCGTTTCACCGGGCTGGAAGCTCAGAGCATTGTTCTTCGCTGTCATTCAGAAAAGGTCTCCTTGAGCCACAGATCATGCTTCATATGAGACGATCGGTGTCGCAGATGTCGAATTCGCGACGCTCGCTTGGGAGCGTCGGTTGTCAGAACTCGATATCTTCTGTGTGGTTCCCGCATATCGGATGCCCACCTTCGCCGTGCAAGTGGGCTCATTCAACGATGCTTAACGCTCGCTACGCTGGGTTCACTGTGGCGTAGTCTCATCACCGGCTGCTCGATGCCGATGCCTAAACGCAACTACAGATGATAGAATGCCTTGGTTAACGTTGTCTTTACGTCAGCGGCAAGGGCTGCAACCCAGAACAAGGTGGTTTAAGCTCGACGTTGGTGCGTAAATCGGACCGGGGTGTCGTGCCAAGTCAGGGGTAAGGTATAGAGGCGGTCTTCTGAAACCGAGAGCCGCATGCCCTACAAGGTTAATGAAGAGCGCCGCCACAAGATTCCAAA